>CAMWQJ010000022.1 GCA_947176415.1 uncultured Ruminococcus sp.
ATGTAACAGCTTTGATGTATAATTATTACTAAGATAAATCGGAGTTTATTGGAGGGAAAAATGGACTACATATCTGAAATCAAGATTCTTGCACAAGAGGGACTTCGTCGAGATTCAATGTATAAAATATTCGGTGCTAACCATCATAAATGGCAGTTTGCTAAACCAGCAAATAAGAGGACTATACAAAAGTTTGAAAAGAATATGAAGATTACTCTTCCCCAATCGTTTGTGAGATACCTCACTGAACTTGGAAATGGCGGAGCAGGTCCTGATTATGGTATTTACAGCCTTGAAGTGATGCAAAAAAGAAATGTCTTTATTCCCCAAACAGCACAAATGCCTGTAATGCTTGACCATTCCATGACGGACGAGCAGTGGGCTGACTTTGCAAAAAAATATGAAATATTAGACGATACTATATGTTCAGACGAATTTGATACAAAAACAAAAGAACAGCAAGAAAATCTATTACATGAAAGATTAAATATGGAATTGGCTTTGTGTGCAGGAGGGGTCTTTATAGGTACACCTGGCTGTACAATGAACTCCATTTTAATGTGCCGTGGAGCAGCTACCGGTGAAGTATTTGTCATTGATTTTGATTATATTTTCACATTACAATCAGAGCCGTATTGCTGTGGAAAATTTGAGGACTGGATTGTAAAAAAAATGAGAAAGTCTCTCGAATTATAAATTCTAATTTATGCAAGTAATCGAATATTAACAATAAGCCCCAAAGCAGTTATCAATAATTGCTCGGGGCTTAAACTTCTTTATGAGTATTGAACTAATAAGGCGGAGTTTTTTATTCTTTTTTATTAATAAACTGTAAAAAAATTGTTAATTTTTCTTTAATATTAAATGAATGTCCGTTTAAAATCACATTTTTTCCGTCCTCTTATGGAGGTGATTTAATGGACAAATTTTTTCAGACTGTTTCGGCGGTGATATGCGGTGTTTGCGGATTCCTTTGGGGAAGTTTCGACGGTCTGCTTTACGCACTCGTATCTTTTATGGTACTCGATTACGTTACGGGACTGATTTCCGCTATAATCCGCCACAATCTGTCGTCTGAAACGGGTTTCAAAGGCATAGCGAAAAAGGTCTTTATTATGGCTCTCGTCGCCGTCGGACACATTCTTGATATGCAGGTAACAGGCGGTGGAACGGTCTGCCGGTCGGCTGTTATCGGTTTCTACCTCGCAAACGAGGGAATTTCCATACTCGAAAATGCCGGTAAACTTGGCTTACCCCTGCCACAGAAACTCACGGATATATTAAAACAATTGAAAAGTAAGGAGAACTGATATGACTGTAAACTACAAATATAATGACAAAACACAGCTTACCGAACATTTTAACGTCTCGGAATTTCGTTGCAAGTGTGGCGGAAATCATGACATAATTATCAACGCCGAACTCCCTGAAAAGCTTGAAAAACTTTTTACGGCTCTGAACTGCTCGAAAATTATAATCAACTCGGGCTATCGTTGTCAGTCACAAGACAAGGCGGTCGGCGGTTCGGGTACGGGACATCACGTCTACGGAAACGCCGTTGATATTGTCTGTTTTGACCAAAATAACAATAAAATTTCGTCAAAAATTGTCAGTTGTATAGCACAGGACATCGGATTCGGCGGTATCGCAAATATTGACAGTTCGTACACCGCAACCCATGTTGATGTACGCACCTCGAATTTCTGGCACGGCGATGAGGTTGTAAGCTCCGCTTTTTCTGTAAATCCTTTTGATTTTTATTCCTACTACAAAATCAACAAGTCGGATATTTATCAGAATACAGCCAAAAAGTCTGCAAACGTAATACTGACGGTCGACGGAAAAACTTTCTGCGGAACACTCACCGAAAAATAAATAAATTTCAAAAAAAGTCTGATATACAGCGTTTTTCACTGAATATCGGCTTTTTAATGTGAAAAAACACGATAATTTCATATAATGCAGTTCAATAGACGTCGCATGTTGTCCGTTTTTTTGTCGAAAAGGCTTGTAATCCGTCCGAAAATATGTTATTATAGAATGAGGAGGTGGATTCATGAAAAATATCTTTTCTGTTATTTTTATGAACTTTTTCGGCTTCGACATGATTATTTTTCTAACCGCCGTTTTCACTGCCACGATGTATTTCTTCCTGAAACGCTCGGCGGACAGGCTCTACAAAAAAATGCACATTGTCGTGTTCGTTCCCGACGGCGATATTTCGCAGAAAGAAGCCGACGAGGAGATTTCGGAAATGCGTGAAACGGAGATAGTAAGCATGAGAAACCACACGGGCGGACTGTATTCGGTTTTTGTCAATCTTACAGGGATTTTTCCGCTTTTGGGAATCCTCGGGACTGTTATTTCTCTTCTCGGTCTCGTCGGCGATACGACGAATATTACGGGAAATTTCTACGGGGCGTTGACTTCTACTTTCTGGGGGCTTGTTTTTGCTATAATTTTTAAATTTCTTGACGGCATTATCTCTGCCAAAATCGAAGACAACGAAAAAAGCGTTGCTCTCTATCTGGAGCGAAATTCACGCTATACCGCCGAAAAAGAAAAGGTTTTCACATGAAAAACAAAGGGATTATTATAGAACTTACCGCACTGCTTGACGTCATTTTGATAATGCTTTTCTGGCTGATGATGACGAATCAGCAGAACACCGACAGTTTGCGGAGAGAAACCGAAAACCGTGTGGCGACCGCAGAAAAGCAGGTTGCGGAGGCAGAGGAATCGGCTCAAAATTCGGAAAAACTGGCGGAAAACGCTGTTGCCGAGGCTGAAAAACTGCGTGCGGAGATTGAGGAAATACGGCTTGAAACTGAAAAGGATATTGCGGAGGCTTGGAAAAAGTCCGCAAGCATAAACGACACCGCAACTGCCAATCAGCTCGCACTCGAAAATTTTGAAAAGGGAAGACTTATAACAATAAGCCTTGAATACGGAAAAACGGCAGGCGTGAATATTTCTGACAACAATGAAATTCTTGGAAATGCGGACGAAATAGCAGAAGATAACATAGCTGAAATCCTCGAAATATCGCTGAAAAAAGCCGGTTTAAGTCCTGATGATACGGTGCTTTGTGCGATGATTTACGACGGGAGTCATGCACTCTACAGGGACGTAAAAGCCATGCGGTCGGCGGTCGGCGAGGTGAAAAAAAGCTATCCGAATCTCTACTGTACCTACATAAATACTAAGGATAAGGAGAAAAATAATGAGTAAAAAAAATGACAATAAAAAGAAAAAACGCAGTAAAATACCGGTAATTATTTTAATTATTGTGCTGATATTTGCAGTTCTGTGCATACTCAGCAAACTCGGTTTCGGTGGCGGAGGAGGGTTCGGAAAATGCGGAAACGGCGGAAATTCCACGTCCGAAAATTCCGTATCTTCGGAAAACTCGAAAACGGCTGAAGAGTGGCCGACGGAGGAAGTCCCGACCGAAACAAATTCCGAATCACAGGCAGAAACGGTTGTTTACATGGACGTGACGGTCTCGGGCGATATACTAAAAATCGGTGTTGAAGAAAAGTCCGCCGACGATATAGTTTCGCTTGCAAAGGAGACGGGGGCGGTCGTGAGAATCACCGACGAAAATGCAGTCAACGACGCCATGGAAAGCCTTATTTCCGCACTTGACGAGAATAATATTCCGCACACGGAGTCGTGAAAAAAAGGACGAACTGTAAAAAAGTTCGTCCATATTTTTATTCCAGACCGTAAAAATTTTTGAATCCCTCGGAAAGAATAAGCCTGTTTTCACGCTCTGTGAGACCGAGTCCGAGAAGTTTTCTAAGTTCTTCTTCATGACTCCACATTGGAAAATCCGAGCCGAAAAAGCAGTTTTCCGCACCGTACTTACTGATAAGATGACGGAGATAGTCATCTGTGAGAAAAGCCATTGAACTGCTTATATCAAAAACGACGTTTTCGAGCCCCGCAAGGCACTCTTCAGCCTCCGACCACCTCTGATAACCGCCGAAGTGGGCGGAATGGAGTTTAAGGCGAGGGAAATTTTTGTGAATTTCGGCTATTTTATGCGGAGCAGAACGGTCGTAGCGACGGTCTCCGCAGTGAATAAGCAACGGCATATCCCCCTGTAAAACCTCGTAAATTTCAAAGGCTTTCGGCGAATCGGCATCAAAATTCTGAAAATCGGGGTGCAGTTTAACGCCGTGAAGTCCGAGCGACTTAATTTGCTGAATGTCCGCCTCGATATTTTCGGAATCTGGGTGCGTTGTGCCGAGACCATAAAAATTCGGGGTTTGTCTGCATTCCCTTGCGATAAATTCATTGATTGAACTTATCTGATGCGGAGTCGTAGCGGTCGAGCAGACGAGATAATTTTTCACGCCTATCTTCTCACCGCTCTGTATAAGCTGTTTACTCATTCCGCAACTTTCCATAGGCAAATCATAGAAATGTCCGATATTGACAGTAGCGTTTTCAGCTATTTTTTCAGGAAAAATATGTGCATGAGCATCAATTATTTCATATTTGCTGTAAATTTCTGAATCCATAATTTTCAAGCCTCCTGAAAGATATTATATACCATTCCGACAGATTTGTCAATAGACTAAAGCCGATTTCTGAAATTCTCATAGCCGAAAGTTTTCAGCGTAATGACCGAGCCGTCGGATTTAAGCAAAAGTATTGACGGAAGTGACATTCCGTTAAAAGTATTATTTTTAACCATTGAATATATAGCCATGTCCTCAAAAACCAGCCTGTCGCCGATTTTCAGCGGACTGTCAAAAGAATACTCCCCTATGACGTCGCCAGCAAGACAGGTCTGCGAGCCGAGACGGTAGGAATATTTTTTTTCGCCCATATTCCCTGAGTTTCTCAGGGGCGGACGGTAGGGCATTTCAAGAACATCAGGCATATGGCACGAGGCGGACGTGTCGAGAATTGCAATCGGCATATCATTTTCAATTATATCGAGAATTTCCGTGACGAGATAACCCGCATTGAGTGCCACCGCCTCCCCCGGCTCGATATAAACTGCGAGACCGTATTTTTTCTGCATACGCATAATGCACTTTTCGAGGCGTGGAATGTCATAATTTTCACGTGTTATGTGATGTCCGCCACCGAAATTAATCCACTCCATTTTTCCCAAAACGTCGCCGAATTTCTCTTCAACGGCGTTTAAAGTCTTTTCGAGGTCGTCGGAATCCTGCTCGCAGAGAGTGTGAAAATGAAGTCCCGAAACGCCGTCAAGATTATTTATATTAAAATTTTTACGTGTTATTCCGAGACGTGATTTCGGCGAGCATGGGTCGTAAATTTCATGTCCCTCCTGTGTGGAAAATTCAGGGTTTATACGCAGACCGATTTTCTTACCTGCTTTCAGCACTCTGTCACGGTACTTGTTCAACTGATTAAAAGAATTAAATATAATATGTCCGCAGTATGAAATTATTTCTTCAATTTCTTCCTCACGGTAAGCACCGCAGAAAACGTGGTTTTCCCTGCCCATTTCCTCATAGCCGAGACGAGCTTCAAAAAGCCCACTGCAAGCCGTCCCTGCTATATAATTCCTCATAAGCGGATAGAGGTGATAGCACGAAAAAGCCTTCTGTGCGAGCAGAATTTTACAGCCCGTCCGCTCCTGAACGCCCCTTAGAATCTCAAGATTTTTTATCAGTTTTCCCTCATCGATTACGTAACAGGGAGTTTTTATTTTCATATCCATATTTTCTTTACCTTTCGTTTTTCGGACAGCACCGTTTTAACTTCTCCTTTTATCCCGTAACGATACGTAACTATGAGTATCTCAGATACTGCATATTTTTGTATTCATAGTCCGGAACTTTTTTGAAAAACATCTTTTCCCTGTACTTTGATTTATCGCAGTTAATGAAGTTTACCACATACAATGTATAATACCATTCTTCATCAAGTGCAACGTTTCTTTCATTATAAATTATCCTGCCGTATTCGTTCAGTTTGAGAATAAAAGCAGTTTCGTTTATAATGTCGGTATAGCTGAACCGTGAATTATTATTCATAAATTCCTCATTATGTCCACGACGTTTGAAAGCATTATACCTTGTATAATATCTGTCATCACAGAACCTTATTTTATAATCGTCATTAACCTTGAATATACGGTTATTGCGGAGTAGAGTTCTGTAATTATAAACGGGGTCAAGATTATCAGAATTAAATATTTCCTCTCCGTACTCCTCAAAACTTACTTCATATTTCCTTATTCCGTCAATGCCTTGATATAAAGGCACTCTCTGTAACAACACCTCACAGTCGGGAACTTTTTCAATAACTATCGGTGCGAACTTTATCGAATTTCTTACGTTGGCGTAATTCGCATATCGGACGTTCTTATAATAAGTCAAAGCAATATACTGCACAAACAGCATCGAAACATCTCCTTTTCAGCAGTATTTCAGATACTTCATATTTTTGTATTCATAATCTGGAACTTTTCTGAAAAACATCTTTTCCCTGAATTTACTTTTGTCGCAGTTTATAAAATTAAGGGTGTGTATACGGTAGTACCATACTTCCGTATAGTGCATAACTATTCTGTCATTATACAAAATTCTTCCGTATGTATCAGGTGTGAGAATAAAAGCTGTCTGATTTATAACGTCCGTATAACTGAACGGTGAATTATTATTAAAATAACCCTCATTATGTCCACGACGTTTACTTGTATTGAAGCGCTCATAAAAATAGTCGTCACAGAACATTATTTTATAATTTTCGTTTTCTTTAAATATACGTATATTATGTATGAGATTTCTGTAATTCTTTAAACTGTCACGACTGCCGACCGTGAAGATTTCCTCACCGAATTTCCTGTAATATTCACGACACGTATGAATGCCGTCTGTTGACTGTTTTAAAGTCTCATATTGATAAAGCACTTCACAATCAGGATTTACATTATCTGTCTTTATCGGAATGAACTTAACAGCATTACGAATATTAGCATATTTCGGATAGCGGACATCTTTTCTGTACCATATGTCCACTTCCTGCACAAAAAGCATTATAAATCCCTCCTTATGTCAATATCAGATAATTTATCTATCATGTCATTCAGGTCGGATATATCAATAAAAGTTTCAGTAATTTCTATACCGTCTAAAATATCCATGGATTCTTCTTTGCAGTAATCCGGTCTTGCGGCAAGTATACGGACTTTTTCGCCGTTCCCTACAGCAAACACCAGATAATTCCTGTCTGAAAACGAGGGCGTTGAAATCATATAACGATAGTCATTGGCAATATCCCACCAGTTTTCAGGATAAACTAAATTATGTAGTTCCCTGTAAGCCTTTTCCGTTGGCATACTGAATATTTTTTCGTCAACGGGAATATTTTTCAACAAATCTATCAATTCATGAAAATCATGTGAGAGTGTCGCCGACTGGATTTCTTTCGGGAAAATTTCACCGTTAACCGCAAAAAACAAAGTTCCATTCTGAAAAGTCTTATCGACGTTCCAACACTCCACAACATCAACAATCACTGCAAAACAATCGGGATTACCTATCAGCATAATCCACCTCAGTCGACGAGAACAGGGTTGAAATCCTCTTCCCAAGGCAGTCCCCATTTATTGAGTGCCTGCATAAACGGGTCGGGGTCGAACTCCTCTATATTATAAACGCCTGCTTTATTCCATTTCCCCGTCATAATCATCATTGCACCAATCATTGCTGGCACGCCCGTAGTATATGAAACAGCCTGCGAGCCAACTTCCTTATAGCATTCCTGATGGTCGCAGATGTTATAAAGGTAATATGTTTTATCTTTTCCGTCCTTTTTGCCACGGAAAATACAACCGATATTTGTCTTACCGACCGTTCTTGCTCCGAGCGTTGCTGGGTCGGGAAGTACGGCTTTCAGAAACTGCAACGGCACAATTTCCTTTCCCTCATACATAATCGGCTCAATAGAAGTCATTCCGACATTTTCAAGACACTTCAGATGAGTTAAATAGCTTTGTCCGAAAGTCATAAAGAAACGTATTCTTTTAATACCCTTTATATTGAGTGCGAGGGACTCGAGTTCTTCATGGTGGAGAAGATACATATCTTTTTCGCCAACGCCCTTGAAATTATATACTCTCTTTATTTCCATTGGCTCAGTCTCAACCCATTTGCCGTCCTCGATATAGCTACCCTTTGCCGAAACTTCACGGATATTTATTTCCGGATTAAAATTCGTCGCAAACGGATAGCCGTGGTCACCACCGTTACAGTCGAGAATGTCAATATAATTAATCTCGTCAAATTCATGTTTCATGGCATAAGCCGAAAATACACCTGTAACTCCAGGGTCAAAACCACTGCCGAGAAGTGCGGTAATTCCTGCCTGCTCGAATTTTTCACGGTAAGCCCACTGCCATTTATATTCAAACTTTGCAGTATCCAACGGCTCATAGTTAGCCGTATCGACGTAGTGAGTTCTGGTTGCAAGGCAAGCGTCCATGATAGTCAAATCCTGATAAGGAAGTGCAAGATTAAGCACGACATCAGGCTTATAAGAATTTATAAGGGCTATAAGTTCGTCCACGTTGTCAGCATTAACCTGTGCCGTCTCAATAACCGTCTTTGTGGTCGGCTGTAACTTTTCACGCAGAGTGTCGCACTTTGATTTTGTACGGCTCGCAATCATTATGCCCTCGAATACCTCGCTGTTCTGACAGCACTTGTGAATCGCAACAGAGGCAACCCCTCCGCAACCGATAATCATACATTTTCCCATTTTTAAAAACTCCTTTATGTTAATTTTTTTATTACCGCAAATACGGTAAGCATAAGTGCAAGCAGACCGAATCCCTTTCCGACCTCGTATGAAGAACGATAATCGGAAATATCATTCTCAACAAGATACTTTTTCGGATTTTCGGGGTCAATTCTTATTTTTATTATATCACCGACTTTGTATTTCCAATTTATTGTAGTATATGCAGCGTGTCCGCTAAAAGTTTTACTGTCCGCACTGTAGGTAAAGTAAGGCGTATATACTGTTCTTTTTGTTTTGCCATAAGTTTTTCTGTGCATTTCAACACGCACAATTTCCGCCCTTATGGTCTGTGTGCAATGTTTTTCCTTATAATTCAGCGATACGCCTTTGAACATTCCCACAGCAAAAACTACAACCGCAAAAATTATAAAGTGAAAAACCGTTATTTCTGATTCCCTTTTCATGTCACGACAAAGCCAGAAGCATTTCCCTGATAATTTTGCACGCAACAGCCGTCGACACACCCGACTGGTCGTAAGGCGGACTTAATTCATTAACGTCACAGCCTATAATGTTCAATTCACTGCATACAAGCGTCAACGCCTCACGTAGTTCCTTAAAAGTAACTCCCTCTGCCTCGGGTGTACCCGTTCCGCAGAAAACCGACGGGTCGAGTACGTCCAAATCAACAGTAAGATAAATATTTTTTCCTTTGAGTTTTGCGACCGTCTCGGAAAGTCCGTCAAAATTGAACCTGTGCATTTCCGTATGACTTTCCGCAAATTTAAACTCCTCCCTGTCACCGCTTCTTATTCCGAACTGAAAAATATGACCGTCGCCGACAATTCCGTGGCATCTTCTGATAACACACGCATGAGATAATTTCTGTCCTAAATAGTCGTCACGCAAATCGGCGTGTGCGTCAAAATGGATTATATAAAATTCGTCATATTTTTCATTTATCGCCCTCACCTGTCCGAGCGTAACAAGGTGTTCTCCGCCAATCATGAAAGGAATTTTTCCGTCGCCGAGAATTATTCCGGAGCGTGTCTCTATATCCGAAAGAACTCTTTGGGGACTGCCGAACGGTAATTCCAAATCTCCGCTGTCAAAATAATCATAGTCCGTCATATCCTTGTCCTGATATGGACTGTATGTCTCTATGCCGAAACTTTCGTTTCTTATTGCCGACGGTGCAAACCTCGTCCCCGCACGGAAACTTGTTGTACCGTCATAGCCTGCTCCGAAAAGTACAATCTTTGCGTCCTCATACTCACTGTCACAGGCAATAAAAGTCTGAATATTCTTATTCAACATCTCTTAACAACTCCTCTACATAATTTGGCAGACAGAATGCCCCCGAATGAAGTTTGGTATTATAGTATTTCGTCTCAATTCCCAGTAAATTCCACTTTGTCGGATTGAAGTCATGCACGGGGTGATATTTCTTTGAGGCAAAACCGAAAAGCCAGTGTCCTGACGGATATGTCGGGATATGTGCCTGATAAACCCGACTTATCGGAAAACTTCCCACAATTCTTTTGTGCGACCTCTGCATATTCAAAGCGTCCTCATAGTAAAACGGGCTTTCGTGTTGATTAACCATTATGCCGTCATCTCTCAGAGCCTTGAAACAGCTTCCGTAAAATTCTTTTGTAAAAAGCCCCTCGCCCACTCCGAAAGGGTCGGTTGAGTCGACTATAATCACGTCGTACTTGTTTTCGCAACGCCGTATGAACTTAACGCCGTCCTCATAGAAGATATTAAGTCTTTCATCTCCGAAACGGCACGCAGTCGTCGGCAGATACTTCCTGCTCACCTCAACGACAAGTTCGTCAATCTCTACAAGGTCTATACTCTCAACAGTGCTGTACTTTGTCAGTTCACGTACAACTCCGCCGTCGCCTGCTCCGATTACAAGAATATTTTTCGGATTAGGGTGAACAGCCATAGGCACGTGCGTTATCATCTCGTGATATATAAACTCGTCCTTTTCGGTAAGCATCATATAGCCGTCAAGAGTCAGAAACCGTCCGAACTCCTTTGAATCGAAAATATCAATTCTCTGAAACTCGCTTTTACCGCTGTAAATCTGCCTGTCAACCTTTATTGAAAATTTAACATTCGGAGTGTGTTTCTCCGTAAACCAAAGCTCCATAAAAAATCCCTCCTTTAATTTTTTGGTGGTGCTTGTGGTGGATATGCACCATTTTCATAAACTCTATATAAATTTTTTTCATACGAAAGGGTTATAAATATCCGTTTAAGCACCACCCTTAAATGCAAGATGTCTGTCAACCTTTATCGAAGTCTGACATTCGAACTTTCTTTATATTTTAAAATCAAAATCCACTGCAATAATATTGTAAACAAAATCATATGTAAAAACCTGATAATGTTTATAAATCGATTTGTCAAAATCTTTGCGTACGGGTAAACTTTCAAGCCATTTACTATTTTTCACTATGTTGAAACAACTATAATCAAGATGTGCCGAATTATCAATATTTTCATAGGTATCAAGTTCGCACGAAAAATAAGCTATAACTCTTTTAAAAGTAAGTTTATAGGGAATAAACCTGTCGGTTTTTATTTTTTCCGCAAGAAAGCCGTTTATTTCACCCTGAAAAACAAGATTATCCATATCGTCCTGAGTCACCGTATCAATGTATATGCAGTCACGACCATTAAGTCCGCCGAGTTTTGCAGTTTTTACGGAAACTATTTTTTCATTCATTGTCATGCCTCCAGTATTTAGAATTTAATTATCATCTTTCAATGCACTGCAAATTTTAATTATTATGGATTTCATATGCTCCTCATTTTCAAACCCACAGTTTTTTAGTCCGTTTTTTTGCCTATAAAGCATGGATTTTTTGTATTCTTCGTTTCCGCAAGTCAGAATAATATCTATAAATTCGTCAATACTGCACAAGTTATATTCAAGCGAATGAACTAATCCAGTGTTTAAATCGGAATAATCATCTGAAAACAACTTCATAAGACTTTCAGTTTCTTCACGGTTTAACGGTTCATCATTATTATCAAACAGACTTTGAATAAGTTCATCATATTTATTGAATAACTCATCAGACATTTCATTATCTGGTGGAATCTTACCCATTTTCAAAAGTTCCTTAATCTGTTCCCTCATAATTTTTTACTCCGCATATCTGTACTTTTCGTTAATCATTGCAAGCACATTGACAATTGCATTATTATATCCGCTTAATTCGTCAATAAAATTCTCATTGCCTCTGTAATCAGTACTTTCAAATATGGTACTTAATTCAGAAATTTTTGCAAGATATTTTTCAGTAAAATTTTCTTCTGTCATGTCCATATCTGTAAGTATTTCCTCATATCCTCTGATATATCCCATTTTAGTATTAATATCCTCAAAGGTATCCTGTCTGTAATAGGCAATCTTTCTTCTGATAATTTCTTTCAGTGAAATTTTTTCCGTAATACTCATAATATACTCCTCACCTATCTGTATTTTCAGCCTATATATCTGTGATATTTAGTGCTTTTCACGATATGCACGGTAAGCAAATCGGTATCAATCAAACTGTAATAAACATTGTCCATATATGAAATATGGCTCATAGCTCCCGGATTTACTTCATAAGTGATATAAGTATATCTGCCGTCTGAAGTTTTTCTTATGACTTCCCTGTGTCCCTCACGTATCAGAAAAACCATTCCCGTGAAAAGATACACACACATCATCACAGACAATATTATTTTCTGAAAAGTTTTATTATATTTTCTGACTGAAATCACATTAAGCACAATCGGGAACGCAAATATTAAAAATGCGATAATACCCCGTATTTCGATAATACTTCCGTCTGCAACCACTATTGAAACAATATCAAGCAAGACAAGAAAAATAAATTTTTTCATATATTTTTCCTCTTGAAAGATAATACAAGCTGTATTATACCGCCTATGATGTCCAGCCCGTATATAAAGCCCATTATACTTAAAATTATTGTTGTTGAAAGTTTACACTGTTTGTTTCTGTAAAGATTTATACAAGTACCTACATTGGCAATTGCACTAAAAAGAAGCAAAAACAGACTTATTGCCACAGGCACCCAACTGCCCAACGTAAACCAGATTATTATAAACATATCTTTAGCAAGGTTTAATGCTATAAAATGAATGCGTAAATACCATATTTTTACAATAAGGTTCATTATGGAAAAAGTCTTTGTGCCTTTTGATTTCAGAGCAGCGGTATTTACAGCTATACAAGCCAGTACCGCCACAACAACAAAAAACAACATTATAAGAAAAGTTTTAATCCAGTTATCAGGACTGAACCAGTTATGTTTAAAAAAATACTCAATACCTTTTATTATCAGGTCAAGCACCGTAAACATATATACATATGCTAAAACCCTTAAAACATTTAATATTTTCACGAAATCCTCCTTATACAATAACATTCAGATATTCAATGTTGATATCCTCCGTGCCTGTCATTGAACAGCCCTTATCTTTGGCATACTTTATATATTCTATTATTTCGTCCGTTATGAGTTCACCGGGGGCAAGAATCGGTATTCCAGGGGGATAGCACATGACAAACTCTGTGCATATCCTGTTGGCTGACTTTTCAAGGGGGAGCGAAATTCTGTCCGCATAAAAGGCTTTTCTCGGAGTCTCCGCAACAATCGGAGTTATATACTCCTGTGTAAGCATTCCCGTGCCTGATTTTCCGAAACGTCTTTTTATTTCAGACATTGCACTTATAAGCCTCTCTATATCCCTCTTTCTGTCGCCGACCGAAATATATGCAAGGATATTTCCTATATCGCCGAACTCTATCTGAATGTCATACTCATCACGGAGAAGGTCGTAAACCTCAATTCCTGCCAGTCCTATCGGCAAAGTATATACAGATAACTTTGAAATATCAAAGTCAAAAATGCTGTCGCCGTTTATCAGTTCTTTGGAATAGGCATAATAACCGCCTATTGAATTTATTTCAGAACGTGCGTATTCTGCCATTTCAACAGTCTCGGCGAAAATTTCACGTCCGCTGAGAGCAAGCCTTTTTCTTGAAATATCGAGACTTGACAGCAGAAGATAAGAGGCACTTGTCGTCTGTGTGAGATTTATAATCTGTCGCATATAGTCGGCATTTATCCGACTGCCCATAAGCAGAAATGAACTCTGCGTTAAACTTCCTCCCGACTTGTGCATACTGACTGAAGCTATATCAGCACCCGCCTGCATAGCTGTTATCGGGAAATTTTCGCCGAAATAAAAATGCGTGCCGTGTGCCTCGTCCACAAGGACAAGCATTCCGTGTGCATGGGCAATCTCCGTAATCTTCTTTAAGTCCGAACATATTCCGTAATATGTGGGATTATTCACGAGTATAGCCTTTGCATCGGGGTTTTCCTCAATGGCTTTCTCAACCTGAGCGACTGACATTCCCAACGCTATTCCTAATTTTTTGTTGACATCGGGATTTACATAAACAGGTACGGCATCACAAAGAATAAGTGCATTTATCGCACTCCTGTGGACATTTCTCGGCATGATTATCTTGTCTCCACCCTTGCACGCATACATTATCATACTCTGCACCGCAGAAGTTGTACCGCCTACCATAAAGAAAGTGTTTTCCGAACCGAAAGCCTCAGAGGCGAGCATTTCGGCATCTTTTATAACTGAAACAGGGTGGCAGAGATTATCAAGGGGCTTCATTGAATTTACGTCAACACTCATACAGTCCTCGCCTAAAAATTCCGTAAGCTCCATATTTCCACGCCCCCTCTTATGACCAGGGACATCAAACGGCACAACACGCATACGCCTGAATTTTCTTAAAGCCTCGTAAATCGGTGCGTTAATCTGACAAAGACCCATTTCCAAAAACATTCCTTCCGCTGAAAATTTCTATCATTTCTTTTCTGAGACTGTTTGTTATTTCAAGCCTGTTCCTCGGCGAAAGTTCACGCACGTCCGTATTGAAAAGATAATTCTGCAACTCTATTTCCTTTATAAGCATTTTTGTATGAAACATATTAGCCTGATAGACATTTATATCAACAGCGTCGTATCTGTCAAGCACACTGCCGTCTATATAGTCCTGTATAGACGTTATATCATGGTCTATGAAAAGTTTCTGTCCGCCTAAACTTCTCGTAAATCCCCTCACCCTGTAATCCATGGTTATTATATCGGAGTCAAAACTTCCGATAAGGAAATCAAGAGCGGTAAGCGGAGTTATTTTTCCGCACGTTGCAACGTCTATGTCAACTCTGAACGTTGCAATATTCGTGTCAGGGTGGTATTCGGGATAGGTATGCACTGTAACATGGCTTTTGTCAAGATGTGCGACAGTCTCGTTTCCGCCCATTGGTATCATGGTGTCATCAGCGATAAGAAAAGTTGCCGAAGCACCCTGCGGGTCATAGTCCTGCCTCGATATACTGAGAACTTTTGCTCCTATCATCTCCGTAAGTTTAGTCATTATATCGGCTATTCTTTCGGAGTTATAAGCCTTGTCGATATAGGCGATATAGTCAAGCTGGGCTTTCGGGGTCTTTGCATAGCAGACATCGTATATATTGAAACTCAGTGATTTTGTAAGATTATTGAATCCATACAGCTTTAATTTATTTTCCATAAGCACCTCAAATCCTTAATTATCAAAAAAACACGTACAGGTTTCATCAACCCATACGTGCATGAAAAAATACATATGCCTATGCATTATAACTTCATATTGGCTTCAGAGTCTATATAAGCAAAGATTACCTTTTACTACTCTTATTGACCTTTCACAAGCTGATGAAAACTTATAAAAATATGTTGGCACAAAGCCGAATCAATAAGGCAGACTCCAATCTGCCGTGAAAAAATCTTGCTTTACCGTCAACGGCGTGACGATATATGAAACCGAAGCTTCTACTGCAATTTGTTTTATTCTATCATATTCTAACAGATTTGTCAATACTTAATCAGAAAATTTTTTCACAGATTTATTTTCAGATTAAAATATAACTGAATCAGAAAAATTTTATTTCAGTTCAACAACGGTAACTCCGTCCTCGCCCTCACCGAAAACTCCCAGACGGAAATTTTTCACAGACGGGTGAGATTTCAGCCGTGCGTGAACAGCCTTTCTCAGAACGCCCGTACCCTTGCCGTGAATTACAGTCACCACCGAGATATTCGACATGACTGCGGTATCAATAAAAGCGTCAAGTTCATATACACCCTCGTCACAGGCTCTGCCTCTTATGTCAAGCTCCATTTTTCCACGTCTTTCCGCCTTTACGCCTATTTTTCCAAGCTTTCTCGCCGACTTGCTTTTATACGTAACCTTTTCTGTCTCCTCGAGCCTCAGCCTCGATACTGCTATTTTGGACTTCATTACGCCCATCTGCACAAATACAAAACCGCTTCCGTCGGGTTCGCCTGAAACGATTCCCTTTCTCTGTAAGTCAACAATATATACAGTATCTCCCCTTTTCAGCTTTCTCGGCAGTTTATATCCCTCGTTCAAGTCTCTGCTGTCAAGCGGATTTGCGGTATCATACATCTTGTTGAAACTCTGTTTTGCCCCCGACTTCGCACCCGAAACTCTCTCCGCAAAGTCCTTTTTGTCCTTTTCCTTTTTAATCTGTTCAAGTTCCGTGATAAGTTCGTTTGATTCGGCTTTGGTCTGCTCAATAATCGTCATGGCACGCAGACGTGCCTTTTCCAGCTCGTCAGCTTTTGACTTTTCAAGTTCTTCCCTCTGCCGTTTTATAGCTTTTTCGTGTTCAGAAATCTCTGCTCTCAGGCGTTCAGCCTCCGCCCTCTCCCTTTCGAGTTCAAGCCTTGCGGACTCAAGACTTCCTATTACCTTTTCAAGACGGCTGTTATCCTCGCTTACTCTTGCCTTTGCGTCCTCAATGACATCTGACGGCATACCAAGACTTTCCGAAATCGCAAATGCATTTGATTTACCCGGCGAGCCTGTTATGAGCCTGTACGTCGGTTTAAGGGTGTTTATGTCAAACTCGCATGAGGCGTTTTCAACGTCGGGACTATCTATTGCGAATACTTTCAGCTCCTGATAATGCGTTGTAACCATTATTTTAGCACCCGAACACATAAGTCGTCTTATTACTGCAACAGCGAGTGCCGAGCCTTCAACGGGGTCTGTACCCGAGCCGAGTTCGTCAAGCAGTACAAGTGAATTTTCGTCGGCTGTATTTATTATTTCAATTACTTTATTTGTATGTGCCGAAAATGTAGACAGATTTTGTTCTATGCTCTGGCTGTCGCCGATGTCCGCAAGAATATTTTCAAATACGGATATACGGCTTCCGTCCGCAACAGGTATCAGCAGACCGCACATTGTCATTGCACCAAGCAGTCCGACAGTCTTTAAAGATACTGTCTTACCGCCCGTATTCGCACCCGTGATAATAAGAGTGCTGTAATTTTCCCCGAGACTTATATTTATCGGCACGGCTTTTTTTCTGTCTATCAAAGGGTGTCTTGCCTTTTTCAGATTAATTCTTCCGTCGTCTGAAATTTCAGGCAATGAGCAGTTAAGCCTTGTTGCGAGTTCCGCCTTTGCGAAATAAAGATTAAGTTCCGTGCAGATTTTATAATTCTCGCTTATTGATTCCGCACGTTCTCCGCAGTCACGGCAGAGTTCCCTTATAATCCTTTCAATCTCTTCCTGTTCTTTTCCCTCTAAAATACGTATATCATTGTTAGCCTCTACTATCGCCATAGGCTCTATGAAAATAGTCTGTCCCGTTGCCGAAGTATCGTGAATCAGACCGCTTATCTGTCCTCTGTGTTCGGACTTTACGGGCAGAACGAATCTTCCGTCCCTTATGGTAACGGCTGTTTCCTGAAGATACTGCTGTGTGGTTTTGTTTTTAACCATTTTGTCGAGAGTTTCTCTCAACTGCATTTCCGCACGGTTTATTTTTCGCCTTATCGCCGAAAGTTCTGCACTCGCCGAGTCTGCTATTTCGTCCTCCGAGACTATAGACCTGTCAAGTTTTTCAAGCAACCAATCATCAGGAGAAAGCCTTGAAAAGAGATAGTCAAGCTCCGTTTCGACGTTTTCGCAGTGACCGTACCACTCCGCAAGACTTTTAATCTGCCTGAGCATATCCGCTATATCAAGCAAATCACGCAGAGAAATAACCGCACCCGACTTTGCACGTGCAACGGTTGTCATTATATCCCTGAAACTGCTGAACGGAGGGCTTCCGAACTGCACTGCAAGGCTGAAAGCCTGTGAGGTCTTCAGGCACTCGTATCTCACACGCTCCGCATCGTTGTCGGGACGGAGTGCAAGTGCCATTCTCCGTGATTCCTCATTTGACGTGCAGTCCGCCAGCATTTCAAGGATTTTGTCAAGTTCAAGTGTTTTCAAATATCTGTTCATATATTTTCCTTTATTTATCAATCGTTTTGTAAAAATCAAGCGTCGGGAAGTCTTTTTCAAGCTGTGCAAGGAGATATTTTTCCGAAATAACATTAAGCCTTTTAAGCGTTCTGTCCGAAACCCTGAAATTAAAAAGCCTGTCGAAGTCCGCAAGAACTATATGCCGAATCGCTTTCAGCACAGATAAATCCGCCTTATACCAGCCTTTTTCACTGCCTGAAAAACAGTCTTTGCAGAAAAAACAACCCTCGTGTATTCCGAAAAAAATTCCACTCGGCTCAAACTCTCCGCACCCACGGCAAGCCAGTATATCAGGCATGAAACCCGTTTCCGACATAAGCCTTAATTCAAATATCGATTTTAACATCTTCTCGTTTCTCAGACCCTTTTCAAGAAAATGCAGACTGTTAAGAAAAAGCCTTGTTATGTTTTCGGTCTGAATTTCAGGACGGATACAGAATTTAAGAATATCCGCAAAATAAGAAGCAAGGGAAATTTTCAGAAGAGAATCCCTCAGCCCGTAAAAAATTCTTACCGGCACGGCACTATTCAAAATAAAACAATCCCTGTTCTGATTATAGCAGAAATCCGAATAGGCGAAAAGCTGTACCGCACTTCCCGATTTGCCGTTGATTTTCCTTGCACCTCGGACTGTCAGTTCTATAACGCCGTGTTCAGCCGTGAGTACGTCAATAAATTTGTCCTGCTCTCCGAACGAACGTTCTCGTATAACTATGCCTTTAACTGTTGTCATTTTTACTTCTCGGAGAGTCCGAAACTTCTTATAAGACCCTCACGATTCCGCCAGTCCTCTTTAACTTTTACCCAGCATTTCAGATTTACCTTAATCTGAAAAAATTCCTCAAGTTCGATTCTTGCCGAAGTGGAAACCTTTTTGAGCATGGCTCCGCCTTTGCCTATTATTATTCCCTTGTGTGACTCCTTTTCACAATAAATGACTGCCGATATATCAAGTATATCCTTGTCTTCTCTCTCCGTCATCTGCTCAACTCCTACAGCTATTCCGTGCGGTACTTCGTCGCTGAGATAAGTAAGAAGTTTTTCTCTTATCATTTCGCCTGCAAGGACTTTTTCAGGCTGGTCGGTTATCATGTCATCAGGAAAAAAATGTACTGATTCTTCCGACAATTTAACTATCTCCTCAATCACAATATCAACGCCGTTCTCTTGCGTAACGCTTACGGGGATAACCGCCTGACAATCTATCTCTGCGGTTATTTCGGAAATAATCGGTGCGAGTTCGTCCATGCTTTTCAACAAATCTATCTTGTTCAGCACCATTATCACAGGCATTCCCGAATTATTCAGCGATTTCAGAAGATTCATTTCCTGACTGTTTATTTTTTTCGTGCAGTCCATGACGAATATAACCGCATCTATATCACTGACTGACTCCTTAACCGTATTCAGCATATGCTCGCTTAACTTGTTTATCGGCTTGTGCAGTCCGGGGGTATCGAAAAAAACAAGCTGTACATCTTCAATATTTCTTATACCTGTAATCCTCGTTCTCGTCGTCTGCGGTTTACGGCTTACAGAGGCTATTTTCTCGCCCACTATAGCATTGAGCCGCGAGGCCTTCCCTGCATGCGTCCGCCCTGCAATCGTAACAAAAGCTGTTTTTGCCAGCAGTCCTTTTCCTC
>CAMWQJ010000023.1 GCA_947176415.1 uncultured Ruminococcus sp.
AATATGTGGAATTTTATGATATAATATATCTATAAATTACTCAGGAGGGATTTAATATGGCTAAATTACCTGATATACCAATTGAAAAGGTAATCAAGGCAGGAAAAGATGCAATCGACCAGCTTGAAAAAAGCGGACAGGAAAAGAAAATTGTTGAAGCTGTTTCAAAAAAGACGGGCATAAAAAAAGATACTATCAACTCTGTTCTGAAAGCAGTCCACGACAAGAAATAGCAGAAAATTTTTTCCGGCTGAATAAAGCACAGCCGGAAATTTTTTTTCAAAGTATAAAGCAGATAAGTCCAGAACAGCCCTCGTTTATAACTCTTTCAAGAGTTTCCTGTATTTTTATTCTCGCATCTGTCGGCATTTTATACAGCTTGTTGTGCAGACCCTCGTTGACGAGTTCGTGCAGGGATTTTCCGAAAATATTACTTTCCCATATTTTAGACGGGTTGTCGTCGAAACCGTCGAGCAGATACATAATCAGCTCTTCGGACTGTTTTTCCGTTCCCACAATGGGACTCACTGTTGTATTTATACTTGCTTTCATTATGTGCAGTGACGGAGCTGTTGCTCTCAGCTTTACGCCGTATTTACCGCCCTGTTTTATAATTTTCGGCTCTTCAAGCGTAAGTTCTTCCGTTTCAGGCATAACTATTCCATATCCAGTTGCTTCAACTTCAGCAAGTGCAGGCTCTATACGCTGATACCTCTTTTTTATGGTGTTCAGTTCCATGAGAAGTGGCATAAGGTCGCTTTCACTTTCTATTTCAATTCCCGTTGCCTCGCCGAGTATTTTATAAAAAAGACTGTTGTCAAGTTCGGCGTTTATCGTAACCGAGCCGTTGCCGAGATTTACAGCCGATATTTCCGCATTGATTATATGCGGACAGTGTGCCATTGCAACAACAGCTGTCTTTGCTTCCCTCACAAGCCGTATGTCTTTTGCAGATGTGCGTATGCAGTCGAGAATCTCCGTTCTCAGCCAGTGACCTTTTTCGAGGGAATTAATCCACCTTGCCGTGCGGATATTAATTTCCTTAATGGGAAAAGAAAAGAGAATTTCCCTCATAATTTCCTTTATATCCGTCTCGTTCAGGTCAATACAGCTTACGGGGATTACTTTTGTATCATATTTGTCCGTAAGTCGTTCCGCAAGTTTTACCGCCTCGGCTGACTGCGGACTGACGGTATTCAGTATAACGATAAACGGCTTGCCGAGTTCTTTGAGTTCTCTTATAACTCTCTCTTCACATTCCTCATACTCGGCACGTGGTATATCCGTGATAGAGCCGTCAGTTGTAACGACAAGACCGATAGTAGAGTGGTCTTCAATAACTTTCCGTGTGCCGATTTCAGATGCCATATTAAAAGGTATAGCCTCATCAAACCATGAAGTCATAACCATGCGTGGCATTTCATTTTCTATGTAGCCGAGCGAACTCGGCACGATATATCCCACGCAGTCGATAAGCCTGACATTCATTACAGCACCGTCGCCGAGGTTTACTTCCACAGCTTCTTCAGGTATAAACTTCGGTTCTGTCGTCATTATTGTTTTTCCTGCCGAGGACTGCGGAAGTTCGTCCAAAGCTCTTTCTTTTCTGAATCCGCTTGTAATATTCGGAATAACAAGGGTTTCCATAAATCTTTTGATAAATGTTGACTTTCCTGTCCTCACAGGTCCTACAACGCCTATATAAATATCTCCGTCGGTTCTTTCGGCAATGTCGGCATAAATATCTTTAACCATAAAAATTTTCTCCTTATCATGTGACAATCGGTATCAGGAGCATTCCGCCCGATTCAAGTCTTTCTCCGTTAAGGTCGTTTTCCTCCGTGACAGCCGAAACGTCCGTGCTGTACCGTTTGGCAATATCCCATACCTCTTCGTTTTCCGTTCCGAAATACAGCTTTATTGAATAGTCACCGTCACGCTGTTTTTTTGTTGTATCGTCAATTGTTATTTCGGTAAGTGCCTTTACCGATTCACAGCTGTAAAGCGAGATTTTAGCCGATATATCGGACTTTGCAGAAAGTATTCCCTCGGACGATATATTATAGGAAACGTCTTTTATCTCTATATCGGCGGAAACTGTACAGCCTGTCAGATTTTCAGGGAGCTTTATTGTCTCTTCAAACGCTTCTTCCTTGTCTGGCATTGAAATCATTCCTGAGTTGTCTTTTGATGCCATGGAGTAAGTAAGCATTCCGCTTATGATTACTGCCCTGCCGTCCTCTGAAATTCTCGTGTTTATATTTTTCGGACTGCACCACATGGCATAAACAGTCTGCGGAATACTATCGCCCTCGCTTATCTTTGCGGAGTGCCTGAAACTCTCCTCATATATGACGGGTATCTGTTCCGCCCTGACTTCCTCGGAAAACACGTCGCAGGGGTATACCGTGGAAAAAGCGTCTGTTCCGAGCATTACGGAGGCTGTTTTTACTGCCGTGCATATAAGCCTTAGTTCAACCTCACATTTTATAATCCTGTTTTCTGCATTTCTGTCTGCTGTCGGCGTTATATCACAGCTTACGGTCTCGGGAATTACGGAACATTCAAAAGTATCGTCCAGCCCGTCTATATCTATAACCTGACTGTACGGCATCGAAAAAAACAGCGGTTCTATGGCACTTGTGCCGTCCTTTTCGCACGAATACAGGATTTTTATATCAACATTGCCCTTTGCGAGAAGTTTTCCGGAAATCATCTTTTTTTCGCATTCCCCCGCACTGCAACGGATATTGACAACGTTTGTAACAACAGGCTGTGAGGGCGGAATTTCAATCTCTTCATTCAGTTGTATTGTCTTTTCTGTCGCTATCTTCTTTGAGGCAAAACGCACAGGCGTTTTTTTTATCTGTATATTCATTCCGAATGCGTCCGAAATAACCTCCTGTGCCGTCTCGCCTGTAACCGTTATTTTTACCGAAACAGCCCCCCTAACGTCAAGACGGCGTTTGTTTACTGCACGGAAGTTTATGTGGTCTGTTTTGGGTTTAAGCCTTGCGGTCATGTTTTCGCCCGTTCTGCCGAGTTCGACCGTCTTTGAAAAATTCTGTCTCTGCATTACGCACTGCAACGCCGAGCCGTTTTCACTGCAATATAATATCCTTATATCGCACCGCATTTCATATGAAAGCCTGTCGCCTGTTATCGTATATCCGCATATCACAGGCACGACATCGCACCTCACAAGGCGGAAAATATCGGCGTAATAGTCGGGAAGAATATAGTCAAGTTCTATGCCCTGTTCCTGAACGCCGTCAAAGATGTTTTCGGTGACAGGAACTGTTTCTCTGTTGATTCTGAAATCCATTATACAGCCTCCTTGAAAAATCACTTTGTAAGATTATATTCACGGAAGAGTACAAGTATTCCGCTTGCAATTTTTTTCCGTATGTGCTATAATATATATATCAGAAAAGAAAGGAAGTCAGACAATGAATAAAAAAGAAGTATCTGAAATAAGAAAGAATTTTTCCGATAAAAGCGGTTTTTTCATAATGGAAAAAATTCTGACTGCTTTTGTCGACGGTGAAAAAAATGTCCGTTGTAACAATGTAAACTCGTGCCTTACAATGCCCTCAGAAGAGTATGAAATATACTGCGAGACTCTCAAAAAAGTTCTGAGTACAAACGTCGGAAAGGCTTTTGTTGAATATGAGTTCCCGAATGAAGCCTATGAGGACGGAAAACCGCAGGATATTTTGTATAAACTCCTTAAATCTGAAATGAAAGATTCTCAGGCGTGCGAGGACTTTATTAACCATATAGCGAATAATTTTAACTATTCCGCTCCCTATGCAGTTATTACCGCCTACTGTTGCTATACGGTCCGCCGTAAAAACAGAAACGACGACTTCAACGACGATGACGACGAAATTTACAGGTACATACTCACAGCCGTTTGTCCTGCCGAGCCTTGCAAGGACGGTTTCGCATTTGATTCCGACGAGAATAATATTATACGCCGTTTCAATACGGATTTGATTATCTCAAAGTCCGCAACTGACGGTTTTCTGTATCCTGTTTTCAGTAACAGAAGCACCGATGTAAACCATGTAATGTACTACTCAAAAAAAGCAAGCGACCCGAGTATTTCTATGATTGAAGACGTTCTCGGCTGTACTTTCGTTATGTCCGCTGACGACGAAAAGGCGAGTTTTCAGAGGATTCTTAAAAATGTCGTCGGAGATGATTTGGACTATATGCTTATTCAGACCGTTAATGAAAAAATCAAGGAAGTTGTTGACGAAAACAAAAATGAGACAGACAGGGCGGTTATTGACAATACACGGCTTGAAACTATTCTCACTGATATAGGCGTGCCGAAAGAACGTGTGGACATGGTAGCACCCGTATATGCAAAAGTCTGCGGAGATGCAACGCTTACTGCGTCTAATCTTGTCGAGCCGAAAACCGTCGTATCGTCCGCAGGTATTACGGTAAATATAAAGCAGGAGGCGAGCGACAAAATCCGCACCAGTGTGATTGACGGACGGAGATGTCTGCTTATCGATATAGACGACCCGACAATTGAAATAAACGGTCTGCCCGTCACGCTTGATTAGTCAGGAATTTTCAATATAGTTCCTGTTCAAGATTTCTGAAAGATTCGGTCGAAAAAAACTCTGAAATGGTGATACCAAAGCCATCACAGAGTTTTTTTATTGTCACTATTCCGATGTTTTTCGCCTTATGATTCACAATGTCGTTTACTGTCGACTGTGTTACTCCTGAAAGAGTGGAGAGCTTGTTGACGGTGAGACCGTTTTCCTTACAGAGCTCAAGTATACGCTGTGATACTGCATGTGAAATATTCATATAGTGCTATCCTTTCTATGTGTAATTTACATAAATAATGATAGCATTTTTTGTATAAAATAATTGTCGGTAAACCGTTGACTTTTTATTCAGGCTATGATATAATATAATAGTTAACGGTAAACCGTTAAAACAGGCGTTTAACCGTTTGTCACTGAATGGGGGTTATTTTCAGTATAGAAAAACTGTCGTGTGTATTAAACCACGGCAGTTTTTTCGTAAAATTATTTTTATAGGCTTTTGATAAAAAACCGCATACTGTATTGTATGCGGAATTTTTATATATTTTACTTGATTACTCTTACTCTGATTATTCCGTCAATAGCCTTTATGTCGTCTGTTATCTTGTCAGGCACATCGCCGATAACGTCCATCATAGTGTAAGCAAAATCTTTTCTGCTTGCGTTGAACATGTTTTCGATATTCAGACCCTCATCGCCTACAGCCTTTGTAATCGCCGAGATAAGCGAGGGGACATTTCTGTGAATCACACAGACCTTTGTACCTGTTGCATTCATTGACGCATTCGGAAGATTTACGCTGTTTCTTATGTTGCCGTTTTCAATGTAGTCAATAAGTTCTTCCGAAGCCATAACAGCACAGTTATCTTCACTTTCAGGAGTAGATGCACCAAGATGTGGCATAACGATAACGTTTTCAACACCCAGTACAACATCGTCCGCAAAGTCTGTTACATACTTTGCAACCTTGCCGTCTGCAATAGCCTTTACAACTGCCTCGCTGTTGATAAGTTCGCCACGTGCAAGGTTGATAAGGCGAACACCGTCTTTCATCATAGCTATCTGTTCTGTGTCGATAGTGTTCTTTGTCTGCGGAGTGTACGGCATATGGATAGAAATATAGTCGCTGTTCCTGTAGATGTCGTTGATGTCGGTTACAACCTTTACGGAAGAATTAAGAAGTACGGCATTGCTTACGGACAGATAGGGGTCGTAGCCAAGGACTTTCATTCCGAGAGCAACGGCAGTATTTGCAATTTTACCGCCGATAGCACCGAGACCGATTATACCGAGAGTTTTTCCGTAAATCTCAGGACCTGCAAATTTTGCCTTACCGCCCTCAACAGTCTTAGGAGCGTCGGGAGTGCCTTTGAGAGATGAAGCCCATGCTACAGATTCTGTTATCTTTCTTGACGAGATTAGCAAAGCACAGATAGCAAGTTCCTTTACGGCATTGGAGTTTGCCCCCGGAGTGTTGAATACACAAATTCCCTCCTCTGCACAGCGTTCAACGGGAATATTATTCACGCCCGCACCTGCTCTTGCTATTGCAAGGAGGTTTTCGCCAAAAGTCATGTCGTGCATTTTAGCACTTCTAACCATTATTGCATCGGGATTTTCACATGATTCCGAAACACTGTATTTTTCTTTATTGAAAATTTCAGTGCCGACAGCAGAAATCTTATTAAGTGTCTGTATATTATACATTTAAAATTACCTCTTTTCAAGTATAATCAGGCGTTTTCTTCTTCAAACTTCTTCATGAACTCAACGAGCTTTTCAACACCCTCAATCGGTACGGCGTTGTAGATAGATGCCCTCATACCGCCGACTGTCCTGTGTCCTTTGAGGTTTACAAAACCTGCCTTTGTTGCTTCGGCGATAAATTTCTTGTCAAGTTCTTCACTGCCCGTCACAAAAGGAACATTCATAAGCGAACGGTCTTCAGGTGTTACAGTGCCTTTAAAAAATTTGCTGTTGTCAAGGAAGTTATAAAGAACAGACGCTTTCTTTTCGTTGTATGCCTTCATAGCCTCAAGACCGCCCATTTTCTTAATCCACTTGAAAACCTTACCGCAGATATAAATGCCATAGCATGGGGGAGTGTTGTACAGAGAATCATTGTCAGCCTGAACTTTCCAGTCCATCATTGTGGGAGTGTAAGGCTTTGCAGGACCGTCAGCGATTAAGTCTTCACGCACGATAAGAATCTGTACGCCCGAAGGACCGATATTTTTCTGAACACCGCCATGTATAACGCCGTACTTTGTCACGTCAACGGGTTCTGACAGGAAACACGACGAGAGGTCAGCGACAAGCTCCTTGCCCTTTGTGTTCGGAAGAGTCTTGAATTTCGTTCCGTAGATAGTGTTGTTTTCGCAGATGTAAACATAGTCCGCATCGTCGGGAATATCAAGGTCGGAGCAATCGGGGATATACGAAAAAGTCTTGTCAGCCGAAGATGCAACAGCTATAGCCTCGCCGTATTTCTGTGCCTCCTGATAGGCTTTCTTTGCCCACTGACCCGTTATGATATAGCAAGCCTTGCCGTTTTTCATAAGGTTCATGGGAACACCTGCGAAAAGAAGCGAGTCACCGCCCTGTAAAAATACAACCTTGTAATTGTCGGGGATATTCATAAGGTCTCGCAAATCCTGCTCCGCTTCCTTGATGATAGCGTCATAGGCTTTTGAACGGTGCGACATTTCCATTACGGACATACCCGTATCCTTGTACTCAAGCATTTCTTCCTGTGCTTCCCTGAGAACTTCTTCGGGAAGTGAGGCAGGACCTGCACTGAAGTTATAAACTCTGCTCATTAAAAAAACCTCCAAATTATTTTAGTATTATTATACATTTATAATTATACTATTTTTTAAGCGATAAGTCAATATAAACGGAAATTTTTTTCCCGATTGTTTCCTTTGGTTTACTTGACTTATGATAAAATTTTTTATATAATATAAACAAAAAATATAAAGAGGTGTTTTTTATGAAGTTGTATTTTCTGATTCTGACTGATATAGAGCTTTCATATGACAATTATTCAGAGGATTTCGCAATAGGTTTTTTTGACAGCAGGGACAAAGCCAAAAAAACAGCGGAATATTATCTTAATAATGTAACGGGTTTTTGTCGTTTTCCGTGTACATACAGAATTATTGAAAAAAATTTAACTGGAAGTGAAGAAAATTTAAAGGGCGTTTATATTGTACAGGGGTGGAATATAAATGAAAATCTTGACGAGGTGGACGTGGTGGATAGTCAGTGCTTTGCAAGTGAGTGCGATGCACTGTCTGAACTGGAGATTATGAAAGCAAAATATCCGAGAGACGAGTGGACGGTTGATTATTGGATTATAGGCGAGACCGAGTGGAAAGAGGGTTTTTGCCGTTGGTGCAACGGAGAGTGGGCGGACTGAAATAAAAGAGGACGTAAAATAAAATTACGTCCCCTGAAAAATTTTTTACTTTACTTCAACAGTCCAGCCGAAAGTATCTTCAATGCGACCCCACTGGATTCCCGTCATTGTGTCATACAACATCTGGGAAATTTTTCCAATCTTATTGTCGTTGATTTCCATGATTTTGTCATTCCATTTGAGGTGACCGACAGGGGAGATTACCGCTGCCGTGCCTGTACCGAATACCTCGTCCAGCTTACCGTTGTCATATGCTTCAGCGACTTCCTGAATAGTGATTCGCCTTTCCTCAACCTCAATACCCTTTGATTTGCATACTTCAATGGCGGACTTTCTTGTTATACCTGGGAGAATACTTCCCTGCAACATCGGAGTAACGACTTTTCCGTCTATAACAAAGAAAATATTCATAGCCCCTACTTCTTCAATGTACCTTTGTTCAACGCCGTCAAGCCAGAGTACCTGAGAATAATTCTGCTTGTGGGCTTCGTCCTGTCCGATAAGCGATGCAGAGTAGTTACCACCTGTTTTGGCAAATCCCATACCGCCACGGACAGCACGCACATATTTGCTCTCAACATAGATATTTACAGGGTTGAGACCGCTTTCATAGTAAGCACCCGACGGAGAAAGAATAATCATGAAATAATACTGCGCCCCCGGTCTTACGCCTAAAAACGGGTCGACAGCGAATATAAACGGTCTTATGTAGAGTGACTCGCCGTCCTTTGAGGGAACCCAGTCTTTTTCGACTTTGAGGAGTTCCATAAGGCACTGCATAGCGAGGTCTTCGGGGAGTTCGGGGATAACAAGTCTCTTGTTGGATACATTCAGACGCTTGAAATTCTCATCAGGTCTGAAAAGCTGTACCCTGTTGTCAGTCGTCCTGTAGGCTTTGAGTCCCTCAAATACAGTCTGTCCGTAGTGGAGGCACATAGCGGAGGGGTAGAGTTCAATAGTGCCGTATGGTTTTATTTCGGGGTCGTGCCAGCCCTGTCCCTCGTCGTAGGGCATTACAAGCATATAGTCAGTGAAGATATGACCGAATCCGAGTTTCGCATCAGGTGCGGGTTTTTGCTTGAGGGTTTCTGCCTTTGTAAATTTGATTTCCATTTTATAAACCAGCTTTCTTGATTTTAATTTATCATAGACTTACCGTGAAATAATGCCTGTCATAAATCTTTTTGCAGACTATAACAGTAGCCGTCAATGTAGTGACAGCGAGTGCAGTGGCGGTAAGTGTAACAGCAATAATAATTTTTCCTTTTTTCTCCATAAGATTCAAACACCTCATATTACTGTTTTTTGTCCTTCAACAATATATTATAGCATATTATATATTATTTTTCCATAGGGTACAGCAAAAAATACTGCACAAATAGTTGTATGAAAAACAGTGCAGATTGCATAATTATGAATCATATGCACGAATGCGGAGAGTTGCACCGAGTTTTTCTGCAATTTCCTTTGAAGCCTCAATCTCTTTTTTCGGGATTACGTCAACAACTGACATTATAATTTCTGCGGACTTCTGCTTTACACAGTCGGCTGTAAAATCCTGCATAGCCTGAAAGGCGTTGTCATATTTAGGACGAGTTACTTTCATATACTCTTCTTCCGTTCCTGCATTGAGACTTACCGACACAATATCCATAAATCTGCATATTTCCTTAGCCGTGGAACGTCCGTTTATCAAATCCGAAAGACCGTTTGTATTTATTCGGAGAACCGGACAGCACGGCATTGCCCTGAGTTTTTCGGCAACTCTTATAACCATGTCAAGACGACAGGTCGGCTCGCCATAACCGCAGAAAACTATCTCGCTGTATTTTGCAAGGTCTCGGCTTTCAAGGTCTTTCATTATTTCGTCAAAACTCGGCTCGTGTTCAAGCCACAGGGGGTCAGAACCATAAGCACCGTCGGCGGAATTGCGTATACAGAAAGTACACGCACACGGGCATTTATTGGTGATGTTGATGTAGAGGTTTTCGCCAACCTCATATGAAATAGTCATTGCTTTTTTCATTTTAATATACTCCTTTATTTTATGTAGATTCTCGGTACTCTCTTGGATATTCCGCATATAATTTCATATCCTATAGTACCGCAAGTTGTAGCTATCTCGTCTGCCGTTATGCTGTCGTCGCCGTCTTCGCCTATGAGCGTTACAATATCCCCTGCCTTTGTTTCAATATGCGATACGTCAATCATAATCTGGTCCATGCAGACACGCCCAGTTATTTTACAGCGTACACCATGCACGAGTATTTCTCCCCTTGATGACATAAGTCTTGGGTAGCCGTCGGCATATCCGACCGTAACCGTCGCTATCTTCATTTCATGCTCCGCTGTAAAAGTCCGTCCGTAGCTTATGCAGTCGCCTTTTTTAACTGTCTTTACGTGGGATATAACCGCTTTCACTGCCATTACAGGCTTTATATTTTCGGGAATTTCAAGTGACACGTCAGGGTGCAGACCGTACATTATAATGCCAGCCCTTGCGAGCGTACTTTTCGGCGAATTGCTGTAGCAGACAGAAGCACTGTTCATGAAATGTGTATGCCTTAAATTTATTCCCTTTTTAATAAGTATGTCGTTTACATTGCAGATAAAATCACGCTGTCGATTGGTATATAGTATATTGTCGGTCTCCTGACTGTCGGCAACTGCGAAGTGTGTATATATTCCCTCAACGGAAAGCCCTTTGTTATTCATGAGACTTTCAACCTCTTCCACACACTCCTCGGGCGTATCGTGTTTAAGTCCCAGTCTGCCCATGCCTGTATCTATCTTTATATGGCATCTTATCGGAGAATCGGCGTTCCTGACAAGATTTTCCGCATATTCCGACGACACAACGCCCTGTATTATATTGTACTGCACTATCTCGTGTGCATATTCAGGCGGTGTATAGCCTAAAATAAGTATCTCGGAGTCGGGGCAGAATCCTCTTACTGCTATGGCTTCATCGAGGTTTGAAACGGCAAAATATTTTATTCCGCATTCTTCGGAAAGATATTTGCAGACCTCTTCGTCGCCGTGTCCGTATGCGTCCGCTTTGACGACCGCCATTATTTCAGTGCTGTCGCTGTTGAGTGATTTTATTGTCTCAATATTCTGTTTCAGACGGCTGAGCGAGATTTCCGCCCATGCTCTTTTAAGATAAGGTTTCATTTTAAATAATTTCCTTTCTGTGTTTTTGTACAAATCTGACTAAAATTTTATTATGTACTTGAATTATATGATAATGTGTGTTATAATCTTCTATATTGATGTACACTTAACGGAGGGATAAACTGTGTTTCAATCACTTGTCTCCGGAGAGGACGTTTTCCTCTCCTCAATGGTTCGCCCTGATATTACAAAAACTGTCTGCATATCAGGACACCGTGAAAGCAAAATCACACCTTATCAGAATAATCGCCTCTATAAAGAACTTACCTGTTCTGTGGTCAGGCTCATGCTTTACAGGTATATTGATATGGCTGTGGAGGCAGGCTATGAGACTTTTATAAGCGGTCTTGCCGAAGGAGTGGACTTGTGGTCGGCTGAATACGTCGTCCGCAAAAAGCAGAACAACAGCAGTATCCGCCTTATCTCCATGATGCCTTTCCTCAGGCACGCCGAGAACTACCCATGGGCTGAAAGATACGTTCTTGCAGGAATTGAAAGGGCTTCCGACTATATTCTGACGGTTGACGGAAATCCAAAGATGACTTATGGAAAATACGTCACGGAATTTACATCTCCCGATTTATACCGCAGACGCAATTATGAAATGGTTGACAGGTCGTCGGCGGTGATAGCTTTCAGAAATGAAAACATAAAGACTTCGGGGACTTTTCAGACTCTTAACTATGCTATGCGTTCAGGCAGGAAGATATATTCTTTCAGCATGAAAGATGTCCATAACATAATAGACAGGCTGGGCTATGATGTCCGCAGTATAGGAGAATATATAGCAGGGCTTAAAAATATATTCAGCCCTCCGCATTAACTATTATACCACAACCGCAGGATTTTGCAAGAGGTATTATTTCAGTGTGCATCTTATATCCGCAATATTAAAATTTCTATTATATGAAAGGAGCTGTATTTTTATGGCAAAAAAGAAAAGCGGTAGTATCGCCGTACCGTTTCTGCTTACGATTTTTTTCGGACTGCTTATTATAGGAGGTGGAACGTACTGGCTTTATAATTATCTCGGTCTCAACGGAAAAAAAGCCCTCAAAGAGCCACAGCCCCGTGCGGCTGCGGTAGTCACGGAAGAGGATTCGCATACTGTTTTATTGATTCTTGACGAACCCGAACAGCAGTGTTCTTCCACTTTCGTTTTGATGAGTTCAAAGCCGAAGGAGAAAAAAGTTGTGTTTATGGGAATTCCGACCAATACCATAGCTATAATGGACGGACAGCAGGAGCATATTAAAAATCTTTACGACAGGGGCGGGGCGCAGTCGGCTGTTAAATTTGTGCGTGACGGTCTCCGACTTCAGGTTGACAGATATATAAAATTTGATTCTGCTTCATTCAGGAAAGTATGCGATATTCTCGGAGGAGTTACATATCAGGTAAACTCAAATATCGCAGGATTCAAGAAAGATGGCGGAGACGAGTATTTAAACAGCAGACAGATTGAAACACTTGTGACTTATCCGGGGTTCAGCGGTCGTGAGATTGAAAGGGCATACACAGCAAGCTCGATTCTTTCGGCTATGGTAAATCAGACAGACGGAAAAAGAGTTGCCGACAATTTCAAGACGAGTTTTGATTCCGTTATAAATATGGTAACTACTGATATTACGTCTGTTGACTATAAAAACAGGCAGTTCGCAATAAGAAGTATGCTCGAATACGGAACGACAATAGCAAGTTTTGTTATAATGGAGGGCGAGCCTTTCAATGATGATTTCATACCATCGGAGACTTTCCTTGCAGACGCACAGAGACTTTATTTTGAGGTGAAATAAACAAGGCTATGTACGAAAATATTTTTGATACCCATGCACACTATTCTGACAGTGCATTTGACGGCGACCGTGAGGAGATTTTAAATTCCATGAAAGACAAGGGCGTGAAATATATCATGCTCGCATCTTCATGCACGGAGGACAATATTTCAAATCAGACTCTTGCGGAAAATTATGATTTTATATATTCCGCAACGGGTTTTCACCCCGAATGTGCGGACAGCGTTCCGCATGATTATGTTGACATAATAAAAAATAACGTCAGCAGATACCCGAAGATAAGGGCAATAGGCGAAATCGGACTTGACTATCACTATGACGGATTCGACAGGGAAAAGCAGATTGAATTGTTTGAAAAACAGCTTGAAACCGCAAATGAACTTGAACTGCCTGTTATAGTCCACAGCAGAGAGGCAACAGAAGATACAGTTAATATCCTTAAAAAATACCGTCCGAGAGGTATTCTCCACTGTTTCAGCGGTTCAGCGGAGACGGCGGAGGAAATTTTAAAACTCGGTATGTATATAGGATTTACAGGCGTTATTACTTTTAAAAATGCAAAAAAAGCTATACGGGCTTTGGAGACTGTGCCGGTTGACAGACTTCTGCTTGAAACCGACTGCCCATATATGTCGCCTGTGCCTTTCCGTGGCAGACGGTGCGATAGTTCGATGATTGCGTACACGGCGAAGAAAATGGCAGAAATCAAGGGAAAAGATGTTCAGGAAATTATAAATATCACCTGTGAAAATGCCATGAGAATTTATAATATTAATCAGTGATTCTGGGTCAGGAGTTCGGAAATTATGTATTATTGTTGCGGAATTACCGACAAGGGCATTATGCCACACAATGAGGACGCTTTTTTGATAGACAGGTCTGTTAACGATTCGGGAACTTTTCAGAAGATGACTTCATGTCCTTTCACCGTTGCGGTCTCGGACGGCGTGTCGGGTGAAAATTCGGGGGAGTTTGCTTCACGTATGTGCCTTGAGTATATACGTGACATGGATTTTTCGCAGAATACTGATATGGAACGCTCGCTTATGGAAGTTCACAGACGTCTCGCACAATACAGTTTTGAAAATCCCGACATGAATAATATGCAGGCGACATTGTGCGGACTTTTTTTCGGCAGTGACGACAGCATAAAGGTTTTCAACGTCGGCGACTCTCGTCTGTACAGGTTCAGGGGCGGACGTATAAGGCAGATTTCAAGAGACCAGTCACTTGTACAGCTTCTTTACGAAGAGGGGGCAATAACTCTTGAACAACGCAGAACTCATGCAAGGCGGAATATTATTTTTCCCGTTTTCGGAAGCCTTAGTGCTGAACCTGAAATAGATATAATTGAACTCGGTGCTATGCAGTACGGAGACATTCTTCTGCTTTGTACTGACGGACTTTCGGACTATATATCGGCTGTCGATATGGAAGAAATTCTTGAACTGCCGAAAAAACTTCCGGAACGCCTTGAAATGATGGTGAGAAAAGCTCTTGAAAACGGTTGCACGGACAATATAACCGTTACGGCTGTGGTGTACTACAACAGACCTGTCTGAAAACTATTTAAAAAATCAGATTTACAGAAAATTAATTATAAAATATAATCATGAATATATATTTTTGGCGTAAAACATGGTTTTTGAACTGGTCTGATATATAAAATAATACAATTTTAAAAAGGCACAAAAAATTTGTTAAATCTATAAAGTCCGAAAATAGATGCTTTTATTGTGAATTTTGACGAATCCGTTGTTGAAATGCTGATTTATAGTTCTATATGTTGCAACATTTACATTAATTCTTACATGATGGTGCTTATTTTGGCTTTTTTCTTATTAGACTTCTTGCAAAATTAACAAAAGCAATTTATGTTAATTATTTTAATATTTATAAAATAGAGATAAAAAGGCAATTGTTCATTAGTAAAAATAGTTTTCAAAAGCAACTTTATTTAATTTTGCAAGAGATCTATTATATCAATTTTTTAAATTTGTTACTTATTCAGTTGGTATGCTGCACTGTAATAAATAGTTAAAATAAAAAAATATATTTTTAGGTATTGACTTTTTCAGATAAACATGATATAATAACATAGTCGCATGAAGATAATATCGCGGTGTGGAGCAGCTAGGTAGCTCGTCGGGCTCATAACCCGAAGGTCGTTGGTTCAAATCCAGCCGCCGCAACCAGAAATCCTCGTAAATACGTTGTTTGCGAGGATTATTTTTTATTCACATAACGGAATTTGACGTTTCATACCCTTACCGTACCCTTACGGAGTTTTGAGTTTATGGGTATGGAACTATTTTTTTGATTTTTGTGTTAACGTAGGTTAACAAATTATCTGGAAATAACTCCCTGCACTTAATAATTAGTAAATAAAGTTAATCATGCACAGCTATATACTACTTATCTTTGTTACAGTATGCACATGATATAAGACGATATAAAAGTTGTAATTATGAGATACACAGAATATTTCATTCTGTTTAGGCTTATCATATTTAATATGACCTAATGGGATTAGTTTTTAATCAGTCCAATGATAACAGTAATGACGTGTTTGATATTCAGTGAAAGTACAATCGAAGATTTTTTAGCTGAAACTTTCTTTTAAACTTTTTAAAAACAGTTCTGCAATAGGCGAAAAAATCTGATACTTCTTCCAAATAATATACATTTTTGTTTCAAGTGGTGGCATGATAGGACGAAAACAAAGTCCGCTTTCTTTACTTGTATCAATCAGGTGCTCAAAAGTAAGCAGATACCCCAATCCCTCACGCACAAATACAGAACCATTATATGCAAGATTAAATGTTCCTGCAATATTTAATTTTTCAAAATTTTCTCCGCACCAGCGTGGAAAATCTACACGGGTACTTTGTTCTGATGTAAACAATGGCAGACCATACAAGTCATCAAAAGTTAATGCTGTTTTTTCAGCAAGATTACTGTCCCGACGCATAACAACACCCCATTTGTCACTTTTAGGTACAGGTAAATAATTGTACTTTGATAAATTCGGAGGCTCAACTATCACAGCAAGGTCAAGCAGTCCACGGTCAAGACGTTCTGCAACAGGTTCAGTATCTCCGCTGAAAATATGAAAAATAAAATCAGGATATTTTTCTTTGAATGATTTTATTATACGAGCAAGATATTTTATTTGTATACTCTCAGCACAGCCTATTCGTATTTCTCCGCCTGTGATACTGTCAAGCATACTGAACTCTTCGGCGGTCTTGTCTACCATTGCGAGAATATCTCCCGCACGTTTTCGTAAAAGCATTCCCTCATCATTCAATCGCATATTTTTATTAGTACGGATAAATAAAGGATGTCCGAGTTCTTCCTCAAGTTTTTTGATTTCTTTTGAAAGTGATGGTTGTGAAATGTGCAGTCGTTCTGCTGCTTTCGTCATATTTTCCTCTCTTGCAATCTCCATAAAATAGCGTAATACTCTGATTTCCATATTAAAAACCTCCATAATCTGATAATCTTATTATATCATATTTTGACATTCCTGTAAAGAATGACTGGCAATTACAAATAGATATTTTACATATTGGTAATTCTGTGCTATACTGAAATTACAGAACATGGAGGTGATGAAATGGCACTGGCAACCGATAGAATTGCTGTCATAACTGAAAATTTGGTTGATGCTGGTCTTGATGAAAATAAAATAGCAGAATGTCTAGAAATGCTTGATAATCAGAACTTTTCAGCATTACAGAAATTTCTTTACGACTATCGTCGAAAACTTCTTGACAGCATACATGAGTACAACAAGCAGATTGACTGCCTTGACTATTTCACATACACACTGAAAAAATCTATGGAGGTAAAGTAATATGGAAAACGAAAAGCTTATTTTAACTGAGGAATGGGATAAAACGTTCCCGAAAAGCGATAAGGTAAATCACAGAAAAATTACATTCCACAATCGCTACGGTATTACGCTTGCGGCAGATTTATACGAGCCGAAAAATGCAGAAGGAAAACTGCCTGCTATTGCGGTATGCGGACCGTTCGGTGCAGTCAAGGAGCAGTCGTCGGGATTATATGCACAAACGCTTGCGGAACGTGGATTTCTGACAATTGCTTTTGACCCGTCGTTTACAGGTGAAAGCGGTGGTTCGCCTCGTTACGTGGCATCTCCCGACATCAATACAGAAGATTTTTCCGCAGCAGTTGATTTTTTATCAGTACAGGAAAATGTTGACTCAGAAAAAATCGGTATACTTGGAATATGTGGCTGGGGTGGTATGGCACTGAATGCGGCTGCAAACGATACCCGTATTAAAGCAACTGTCGCTTCAACCATGTATGATATGACCCGTGTGAATGCAAGAGGTTATTTTGATTCAATGGACGCAGATGCACGTTATGAACAGCGTAAGGCTCTCAATGCACAGAGAACTGAGGATTATAAAAACAGCAGTTATCAGCTTGGAGGAGGCGTTGTTGACCCACTTCCAGAAGATGCACCTTTCTATGTAAAGGATTATTATGATTATTATAAAACGAATCGTGGCTATCACAAACGTTCACTGAATTCCAATGGAGGTTGGAATACAACTTCTGCACTTTCATTTATGAATATGCCGATTTTGCAGTATTCTGATGAAATCCGTAGTGCTGTATTGGTTATTCATGGAGAAAAAGCACATTCACGTTATTTCAGTGAGGACGCTTTTAAAAATCTCAAAGGCGATAACAAAGAACTGCTGATTATTCCGAATGCCGTTCATACTGATTTGTATGACTGTATGGATATTATCCCATTTGACAAGCTGGAAAGTTTCTATCGTGAGTATCTGAAATAATTAAAATATACAGGAGAAAGCTATGAAAAGACTGATACTTTCGGTGTTTACTGCATTGACAGCAATAACAGGAACATTCGGCGTTAACGGTTGCGACAAAATGGCGGACGGCACAGTTATTACATCGCAGACTGCAATTGTTTCAGATACTTTACAGCAGGATTTTACTATTCAGGATTTGAATAATTTGCAGGATTTTCTACTTGCAAAACCAACACAGGAAGATTTAAATGGGAAACCATATGACCTTGACGGTGACGGTATATGGGACGTATTTGATTTGTGTCTTATGAGACAGAAAGTTATTGCAACTACTGAACATCATTCTGATACGCTTGTAGCATATTTTTCAAGAACAGGTACAACGGAAGTGATTGCAGACTATATCATTGATATTACAGGTGCAGACGTTTTTGAAATTGAGGCTTCTGTACCATATACTGACGAAGATATTCAATACTCTGATTCGTCATGCCGTGCAAATCGTGAGCAGAAAGACAAATCCGTCCGTCCTAAGATTAAAGATACCATTGAAAATATTGAGCAATATGACACAATTTTTGTTGGCTATCCGATATGGTGGAATCAGGAACCTCGTATTATAGATACATTTTTGGAAAGTTATGATTTTTCGGGAGCAACAGTGATTCCATTCTGTACCTCTCACAGCAGTGGAATTGGTACAAGTGAGAGCAATATTAAAAATCTTGATATGGAATACGGGGAGTTACTCTCGGGAAAGCGATTCTCGGCTTCATCAACAGAAAAAGATGTTTCTGAATGGCTTGATACTCTGCCTGTATCGAAAAAGGAGACTGAAACCAAAATGAATATTGAAGTAAACGGACATACGCTTACGGCAACTCTTGCAGATAACTCCTCCGCAAAGGCATTTGCAGAACTGATAAAGTCTGAACCGCTGACGATTGAAATGAATGATTACGGCGGTTTTGAAAAAGTCGGCAGATTATCCGAAAATCTACCGAAAAATGATGAACAAATTACGACTGAGGCAGGAGATATTATTCTTTATCAGGGTAATCAGGTTACAATTTATTACGATGAGAATACATGGAATTTTACACGGCTTGGCAAAATTGACAATATAACGCAGACAGAATTAAAAGAAATTCTTGGAACAGGCAGTGTATCGGTTACATTTTCTCTTGAAAGAAAAACAGGAGTATTCGATATGGAGAGTAAAACTGTTATGCTGAACAGCGGATATGAAATGCCGATTCTCGGACTTGGAACGTATAGTCTGCTTGATGACACCTGTGTAAATTCTGTTGTTGCTGAACTGCAAAGTGGTGGCAGACTTATTGATACAGCGTATATGTATCATAATGAGGAATCTGTCGGTAAAGGTATCAGGCAGTCTGGTGTTCCGAGAGAAGAAGTCTTTGTAGAAACAAAGCTATATCCGAATCAATATGCAGATGCGGAAAATGCGATTGATGAGGCACTTGAAAAACTCGGTGTGGAATATATTGACCTTATGTTACTGCATCATCCTGGAACAAATGATGTAGAGGCTTATAAAGCTATGGAGCAGGCTGTTGCTGACGGAAAAATCCGCTCAATCGGACTTTCAAACTGGTACATTGAAGAACTGGAAGACTTTCTGTCACAGATTTCAATTATGCCTGCTGTTGTACAGAATGAGATACACCCATATTATCAGGAAATTGAAGTTGTACCGTATATTCAGTCGCTTGGAATTGTTGTACAAGGTTGGTATCCGCTCGGAGGCAGAG
>CAMWQJ010000024.1 GCA_947176415.1 uncultured Ruminococcus sp.
ATATAAATACTGTATATTTTTTTCAAAACGGGGGGTATAATAATGATAAGATTATTAATTTTTACAATGCCCTTATAAGCTTTTTGCGTGCTGTCGGAAATATGCTCTGACGGCTGTTTTTTGCCATACATATTTGTTCAAAAATACAGTTATATAAATAGAAAAATATATTTTTATAGCATTTTCAATAAAGTTTTAAAATAAGCCAATGTTTTTCATACAATAATAATATAATATTTTAACTGATTCTGTATATATAAGATTACCCAGATATAGTAAATTATGCATTTCAGACAATTAAAGCTATATTCCATAAATATTATACTGACAAGTTGTTGAAATTCATTCAGCTATTGACAAATAAATATCTTTATGATATTATAATGATATCAACAGTTGATATTATTTTTTAAAGGAGAAATTAATATGGGAAAAGTCCTTGAAGTAAAGGGACTAAGCAAGCAGTATACAAAGGTGCTTGCGGTTGACAACGTGTCTTTTGACATCGAAGAGGGAGAAATATTCGCTCTCATAGGTCCTAACGGTGCAGGAAAAACAACGACAATACGCATGATTTCCACACTTCTCAAAACCACAGCCGGCGATGCGGTTGTGGCAGGGCACAGCGTAAACAAAGAGCCGGAAAAGGTGAGGGAGTGCATTACATATCTTCCCGACGAGGCAGGGGCGTATAAAAATATGACCGGCAATAATTATCTCAAATTCATGGCTGGACTTTTCTGTACAGACCCCAGACAGATTATTGAGTGCGTTAAGCGTGCAAAAGAAATATGCGGTCTCGGCGACAGGCTCAACGACAAGATAGGCTCTTACAGCCGTGGCATGATTCGTAAACTTCTTCTCGCACGTGCAGTTATGACAAGACCAAAGCTCGCTATTCTTGACGAGCCGACAAGCGGACTTGATGTAATCAACGCTATCGAGATAAGGCGAATGATTAAACGTCTTGCAAGCGAAGAAAAAATGTCGTTTCTTCTGTCGTCGCACAATATGCTTGAAATAGAGTTTGTCTCCGACCGTGTGGGCATTATCGCAAAAGGACATCTTATGGTTACGGGTACGGGCGAGGAACTCAAAGCGAGATACAACGCCCAAAATCTCGAGGAAGTTTTTGAAAGGGTGGTGATTGAGAATGAAATTCATTAACCTGCTCCAGAAAGAGTTAAAAGAACTAATCAATGCACAGATGATAGGAAGTCTTGTGATTGTCATGGTTATTCTTATGATGATAGGAAATATAACTAAGACTGCCATTAATGACACAATCGAGGAACAGAATAACCCAAGTTTTAACATAAGCGACCGTGACGAAACGGATTTTACAAAAAATCTTATAGAGACACTCAGGAACTCGGGTGCGGAAATAACGGAATTTAAGACATCAGGCGAGAACTATGCGGATATACTTAAAAATAATGACATAAAGAATCTTATAATTCTTCCTGAAGGATTTACGGAAAATTTACAGAATAACGAAATTCCGAAAATTATAACCGTTTCAAGAATGACTTCCGTATCAGCTATGTCAAATCTTTCTCCGACTTCTTCAGGTGCTTATGCGATTCAGAATCTGATAACGCAGGCTGTTGCGGAAAATGCAGGTATATCGCCCGAAAAATTGGAGTTTATCGAAAATCCTGTTGAATTGCATGAAAACACCGTAGTAGCCGACAAGTCCGCAGTTGTCTCAACGGAAAGCATAGTTAATAAGATAATGGCACAGAATATGATTCTTCCGATAGTTGTATTTCTCCTGATTATGCTGACTTCACAGTCTCTTGTAAGTTCCATATCAAACGAAAAAATCGACAAGACCCTTGAAACCCTCTTGTCGTCCCCTGTTTCGAGGACTTCAATAATAACTGCAAAAATGCTTTCCGCATCGATTGTTGCACTTATAAACGCATTTGTCTATATGCTGGGATTTTCAAGGTTTATCGACAGTTCTGCAATGGCAGATATTGCAGGAGATACGCTTTCGGTTGATGAGGCAATAAGCCAGCTCGGACTTTCACTTTCCGTCAGCGACTATATTCTTGTGGGAATACAGCTTTTCCTCACAATTATGATATGTCTTTCGGTTTCAATAATGCTGGGAGCTCTTGCAAACGACACAAAGTCCTCGCAGAATGTGATAATGCCGATAATGTTCCTTGCGATGATTCCATATATAATCTCACTGGTTGCGGATATAAATTCCCTCCCGACGATTGTAAGAATATTTGTATACGCAATACCCTTTACACACACATTTTCAGGAATACCAAATCTGATGTTCGGAAATGATAAAATTTTCATATTCGGCATTATATATCAGGTTGTTGTATTTATTGTGTGTATGTTCTTTGCGTTAAGGCTTTTCAAGTCTGACAAGATTCTTACCGTTTCGCTTAATTTCGGGCAGAAATCAAAGTACAGGAAAAAATCACTCAAAAACAAAGACTGATAAAAAATATTACCCGCTACTGAAAGAATTTCTATTCAGTAACGGGTATTTTTGCGTTTTATGAAAAACAGAATTTATTTATATCTGTCCTATATTCAATCATTCGATTCCTGGTTCCCAGCTTGTAGGTCTTACCGTGCAGATTTCCTCAATATTCAGACTTTCTATTTCATGAATCATTTTTAAAACATTTTCTTTACTGCAATCTTTCAGTAAAACATACAAGACCTGTCCGTTCCACGTCGGCGGTGTAGCATCAAGCACAACATCAATATTTTCCACACCTTTAAAATCCTCAGCAGTCCATATCCTTTCAGGATACTGTTGTTTAGTGTTTATTACTACTACATAATCCACAAAAACATCATTAATTGTAGCTGTGCAGGGTATAAAAGAATCATTATGATTAATTAATTCACTTTTCATCATACACAGGTCAAAAACATCAAGTACACCGTCTTCACAGAAATCAACAGCTTGTGTGTTATTCAAAGTGACATCACTTCCCATAAGCCAACTCTGAAACAAGATTACATCTGCAATAGTGAATTTACCGTCTGCATTCACATCACCCATCACATAGTCTGTAGAATTATCCGCAATATCTGCACTGACAGTCATTCCCGTCACGCTGATTGCAGACAAAACCATTGCCGTAACAGCAACAATGATTTTTCTTAATTTCTTTTTCATAATAAACTCCTTGTTATATTATTGATTTTCACTGTCGTTAATGAACTCCGCAACAATAAATCTCGGACGCTGTTTTACTTCTGCATAAATTTTTCCGACATACTCACCGATTACGCCGAGACAAAGAAGTTGCAGACCGCCGATAAGCCATATTGAGCAGATTGTACTTGACCAACCGCTTATCGAGAGGTCGGCAATCTTTATGATAAGTCCCCATAAAAAAGCAAGAATGCTGACGACAGACATCGCAAAGCCGAGGGAAGTAATCATTTTGAGTGGCTTTGTGCTGAATGAAGTTATGCCGTTTATTGCAAAGGAAAGCATTTTTTTAAGCGGATATTTGCTTTCTCCTGCAAATCTCTCGTGCCTCTCGTAATAGACATTGCAACTCTGAAATCCAATAAGCGGAATCATTCCACGCAGAAAAAGATGTACTTCTTTAAAGCCTGCGAGTTCCTGCAAAACACGTCTGCTCATAAGTCTGAAATCGGCGTGATTATAAACAACGTCCGCCCCCATAACTTGCATGAACTTGTAAAAACTTTCCGCCGTGAATTTCTTGAAAAAAGTATCCGTCTTTCTCGCACTTCTCACACCATAGACAACCTGATTACCTTCATAATATTTTTTAACCATTGCATCAATAGTGTTTATATCGTCCTGTAAATCTGCGTCCATCGTTATAGCCATGTCACATATATCCTTGACTGTCATCAGTCCCGCAAGTACTGCATTTTGATGTCCGCTGTTGTGTGCAAGGTTTATGCCCGAGAAAAATTCGGGATTTTCGCCGTGCAGTTCACAGATGATAGACCACGTTTTGTCCTTTGAGCCGTCATTGACAAATACAACACGGCTTTTTGCTGAGATAAGATTCTGTTGAATAAGTGCCGTATATTTTTCTTTCAACTGCCTTGCGGTTTCGTGGAGAACTTCTTCTTCATTATAGCAAGGCACAACCATATATAAAACTTCCGGTTTGTTCATTCTATTAACTTCCTTTTCAGAGTAATATTTTATATATTATAACATATATTTTCCTTAACGTCAATATCTTTTGAAAAAATCCATACAAATTTCAAAAAAGGTGTTGACAAAACGTTAATGTTGTGTTATACTACATAGTAGAGCATATGTCTGCTCTGTTATTTCAGAAATGAAATTCCGAAATATAGATGTGTGGGCCCTGTGCAATGAGACCCCGTGAACCATGTCAGGCGGGAGACCGAGCAGCATTAAGCGGATTGTTTTGTGTGCCGCAGCAAGCCTGCACATCTATGTTCCGGAATTTTTTCTTTGAAATAAAATATATTACCGAAAGGAAAAAATCTGATGTATAAGGCTCTTTACCGAAAATGGCGACCGCTAACATTTGATGACGTTATATCACAGCAACATATAACCGACACCCTTAAAAATCAGATTACTGGCGGAAAAACTGCCCATGCTTATCTTTTTACGGGGTCGAGAGGAACAGGCAAGACGACCTGTGCAAGAATCCTTGCAAAAGCCGTAAGCTGTAAACATATGAAAAACGGCAACCCCTGTCTTGAATGCGAAATCTGCCGTGAAGCCGAAAGCGGTTCACTCACTGATATAATTGAAATAGATGCCGCTTCAAACAACGGCGTTGACGATATACGTGATTTGCGTGACGGTGCTGTGTATATGCCTGAAAAAAGTGCATACAAGATTTATATTATAGATGAAGTGCATATGCTGTCGACAAGTGCTTTCAATGCCTTGTTGAAAATAATGGAAGAGCCACCCGCTTATATAATATTTATCCTTGCAACAACAGAGATTCATAAAGTCCCTGCAACGATTGCCTCACGCTGTCAGCGGTACGACTTCAGAAGAATCCGCCCCGACGATATAGCAAAGAGACTTCAGTACATTGCAGAACAGGAAGAACTTAATCTCACGACTGACGGTGCTTCGCTTATTGCAAAGCTTGCGGACGGCGGTATGCGTGACGCTGTGTCTCTGTTGGACCAATGCTCAGTGTGTGCGGACGTAATAAATGCCGAGACGGTTTCAAATACAGCTGGAATTGCAGGACGTGAGTATATATATGAAATGCTCGACGCTTTTTCCGAAAAAGACACCGCAAAGGCACTTGAAATAACGGGTCGGCTCTATGATATGTCAAAAGACCTGACAAGACTTTGTGAAGAACTGATAACACAGTCAAGAAACATCATGTTGCTGAAAGTCTCTCCGCAGACGGCGGAAAGTCTTATTGTATGTATGCCAGACGAAATTGAAAAACTCAGACATCTTGCGGAAAATACGTCTCTTGAAACGGTTATGGACAATCTCGCAATCCTGCAGAAATGTCGGGAGCGTATGTCAGCCGTAATGAACAGGCGTGTTGAGTTTGAAATGACGCTTATAAAATTATGCGGAAATAAAAATAATGTCTCACAGGGTATTGACAATTCTGAAATTTATGATAAAATAAAACAGTTGGAGAATAAATTAAAAAACGTTTCCGTCGGAAATTATCCGCCCGAAAAGGTGAAAAGAGAAGTCCTCACGGCTGAGAGTTCCTCACGTGATACCGAACCCGTTCCGAATGTGGATTTGTCCAAAGTGCGAAAAGAGGACAGAGTTTTGTGTTCACGGTGGAATGAAGTGGTTGAGGAACTGAAAAACCTGAAACCTGATTTTGCAGGGGCTCTGGCGGACTCCGAAGCCGAAACGGTCGGAAATGTCATTCTCATCAATGCAAAAAACCGTTTTTTTATCCCTCTCTTCAAAGGCAACAAGGAAAGCACCGAAATTCTCGGAAATGCTATATATAAAGTTCTCGGCAAGCGTTATGCGATAAGGGCAAAATGCACCACGACCGCCGAGGAACAGAAAAATATGGCGGAAAAGTTTTTGAAGTATGCCGAGAGCAGTGGAATTGAAACGGCTGTTGACAATAACCATTAAATTTATCTAAAGGAGATTTAAAAAATGAAAGCAAGGATTCCAAGAAATAACGGAAGCGCACAGAACATGAACCAGATGATTAAGCAGGCTCAGAAGATGCAGGACCAGATAACAGAACTTCAGGAGGATATCGAGGAAAGGGAGTTTTCCGCAACAGCAGGCGGAGGAGCTGTTGAAGTTGTTATCAGCGGTAAAAAAAATATCAAGTCCCTGACAATAAAGCCCGAAGTCGTTGACCCTGAGGACATAGATATGTTGCAGGATTTAATCATCAGTGCAGTAAATGAGGCTGTAAATAACGTTGAGTCGACAACGGAAGCAGAGATGAGTAAAATAACGGGCGGTGTTTCAATCCCCGGACTGTTTTAATCGGTAATGGCTGACCACAACGCTTTACCGCTTGTCATTCTCGCCGAAAAGTTCGCATCTCTTCCCGGAATAGGAATGAAAACCGCACAACGTCTTGCATATTACGTCATGTCAATGCCTGAAAAAGACGTTGCGGAATTTGCGGAGGCTCTCACGGACGCAAAGAAAAAAGTTCACAGATGTAAATGCTGTCAGAATCTCACCGAAAAAGACATTTGTACCATATGCTCGGCGGACGACAGAAACAACAGTATTATATGTGTGGTTGAGACTCCTAAAGATGTCACGGCTTTTGAACGCACACGGGAATACATGGGCGTTTATCACGTTCTGCACGGACTTATTTCCCCTATGGACAGGATAACCCCCGACAAGATACGTGTCAAAGAGCTGCTTTCGAGAATTTCGGAAGGCGATGTAAAGGAAGTTATAATGGCGACAAATCCCACGGTAGAGGGCGATGCGACCGCCATGTATATAGCAGGACTTATAAAGCCACTCGGCATAAAAGTAACACGCCTTGCGTTCGGACTTCCCGTCGGCGGAATCCTCGAATATGCGGACGAAGTAACGCTTTTCAAGGCACTCGAAAACAGAAATACAATGTAAAAAAATCAAGGACGGTTTTTTATTAAGCCGTCCTTTTTTGTCAGTTTTTTTTCTTTATCGTGCGTTTCACAATTCCCTTTAAACGCTCGCAGGTATCGTGCGGAAAATCCGTCACAAACTTTACGGCGTGGTCGTGTGCCTCGTCTGGCGGTAATTTCAAAAAATTATGAAAAAACATATAAACTTCATGGAAATTCGAGAAAATCTCATTTACAGCCTGCTCGCCCTCGGCAGTAAGCACAACGCTGTTACAAAAATCTTCATAGACAAGTCCGCAGTTTGCGAGACAGCGGAGCATTTTACTTACACTCGGACGTGATACGCCTAAATGGCGTGCTATGCTTACACATTTAACATATTCGTCAACGTCCGAAAGTTCTTTTATGGCGATAAGATATTTTATGTGTCCGGCACAGTGTTTCATGTAAAAACCTCCTTATTTGTCCGAATCGATGAGATGCCAGTAGCCTTTGAGATAAACTCCGCCTGAAATTATTGTCAGTAAAGTGGAAATCCATATCAGAACGGGAATTACAATATTGTCAACTGTATCTCTAAGTCCGATACTTATGCCGAAATCAAAATCATTGCACACACTCAGCCATACAAGTGCCACAACTATTGAAACCATAGTAAATGCAGTTTTCAGCTTTCCCCACATTCCTGCAGCTACTACTACACCGCTGTCAGCGGCAAGAAGTCTAAGACCCGAAACCATAAATTCCCTCGCACTTATTATTATAAGCGGTATCGCACCCATATTTATTTCGGACAATTCCACAAAAACCGTAAGGGCTGAAATTACAAGAACTTTATCGGCGAGAGGGTCTAAAAATTTTCCGAAATTGGTAACGAGATTTCTTTTTCTTGCAATTTTTCCGTCCAGTGCGTCAGTTATCGAAGCGACGGCAAATATAATCAGTGCGATTAAGTAGTGGCACGGAATATTTATATAAATGAAAAGCAGAAAAAACGGAATGAGACATACTCTCATAAGCGTAAGTCTGTTTGGAAGATTCATTCTTCAATCACCTCTCCGATTAAGTCGTAATCAAGCGTATCAGTAACCTTAATCTTAACGTATTCGCCTATGTCAAGCCTTTTTTCTGATGTAAAAAAGACTTTTCCGTCAATATCAGGAGCGTCAAGACGTGTGCGACCGAACCAGCATTCAGCGAAACGGTCGAATCCCTCAACGACTACCTCAAATTCCCTGCCAAGCATTTTTTCGTTGTTTTCCGCACTAATCATCATCTGTTGCTCCATGATAATATCTTCACGGCGGTGTTTTATTTCGTCGTCAACCTGATTGTCAAACTCAGAGGCTTTAGTTCCCTCCTCCTGAGAGTAGGCAAAACAGCCGAGCCTGTCGAATCTTACTTTGTTTACAAATTCCGAAAGCTCCGTAAACTGCTCTTCGGTTTCCGACGGAAAACCCGTTATAAGAGTTGTACGGAGAACTACATTCGGAATTTTTTCCCTTATGTGTGCAAAGAGATTTTCGAGACTTTCCCTGTCTCCCCACCTGTTCATTTTTCCGAGAATATCCCCGTTGCAGTGCTGTATGGGAATTTCCAGATATTTGACGAGTTTTTCCTCACTTGCAATTGTTTCAAGAAGTTCGTCCGTTATTCTTTCGGGATAACAGTAAAGAGTGCGTATCCAGTGAATGCCGTCGATTCTGCAAAGTCGGCGGAGAAGTTCGGGGAGTTCTGACTTGCCATATAAATCCTCGCCATATCGTGAAGTATCCTGTGCAATAACAATAAGCTCCGTAACGCCGTTTTCAGCGAGCCACTCGGCTTCCTTTATAACTTCCTCCATAGGAACACTGCGGAATTTTCCCCTTATCTGCGGAATTGCACAGTAGGTACAGCAGTTTGAACACCCCTCCGCTATTTTCAGATAAGCGAAAAACGGCAGAGTTGAAATAATCCGACCGCCTGTCATTTCCGCATCGAGTTTAGGTGCGAAATTTATATATCTCTCGTTGGCAAGAACATGGTCAAGCACATCGACAATATCCTTGTTGTTGCCGATTCCGATAACAGCGTCCGCCTCAGGAAAAAGTTCCGCCGTTTCTTCCTTATACCTTTCGGAAAGACAGCCTGTAACAACTATTTTTTTAATAGTCCCTTCTTCTTTCAGCTTTGCGAGTTCAAGAATAGTTTCTATAGCCTCTTCCTTTGCGGACTGTATAAAACCGCAAGTATTTACAACGGCAATATCCGCAAGCCCCGCTTCCGTTACAAGCTGATAGCCATGGCTTTTTAATTTATACAGCATTCTTTCAGAATCAACAAGATTTTTTGAACAGCCAAGCGAAACCATTCCCACTTTTATAGGCATATAATTATTCCTCCCTGTTGTCGAGATACTCCCTGACGGTGCGGTTTATGTCATCAAAAGAATAACCGTATCTGACAAGAGAATTTCTGACTTTTTCTATAGATTTTCTGTCGTCCCTGTCCGCAAGCAGACGGGCATATTTTATTTCAACAAGACAAGCAAGATTTGCCGTAAAAATATTTTCATAAGGCACAAGAACATCTTCCGCCATATACTCGTCTATGCCTTTCATGATTATTTCATGCTTTGCACGGCGGTATCCGTATTTTTTTCCCTCAACATACTTTTCCGCCAGTCTTTCCGCATAGCGTTCATCATTCACTATGCCGAGATTTTCGAGCTTTTTTATAACCGCCCCGCAGAGTTTTTCGCTTTTGTATCTGCTAACAAGTTTTCGGAGAAGTTCCTTTGCGGAGTAGTCCCTGTAGTCGAGGCAGTATAACGCATACTGATATGCACGGCGGAAATTTGAGGCATATATAATCTTTTTCATTTCGGCGGAATCAACCTCCATGCCCTGATATATTCCGAAGTCGGATATTATATCGGCATGGAGATAAATTTTTCTTGAAAAATCAATTTCGGCTTCATAGGTTGAACCCTTGTAAATTTTAAGAGAAGTTATTTTCATTATTATTCAGCCGGCATAAATTCTTCAAAATCTTCATCAATATCAGCGAGAATATCTTCCTCATTGTCTGCACCTGACTTTGATATAACAGTTTTTTTAATTTCTCTTTTCTGTAAAGCCTCTTCCGCCAGTTCCTCACGGCGAGCAAGGATTTTTTCTTCAATTTCTTTCATAAGTGCCTCATCGTTCTTGAGAAGTTCCTTTACATTGTCACGTCCCTGTCCGAGTTTCTGGTCGTTGTAGCTGAACCATGAACCACCTTTTTTTATAATTTCGAGTTCAACAGCCATGTCAAGAACTTCGCCCGTGCGTGAAATTCCCTGTCCGTACATCATGTCAAAAGTTGCCTCTTTAAACGGCGGTGCAACCTTGTTTTTAACAACTTTACAGCGTGTTGAAGCACCGATAATCTCGCCGTTATTCTTGATAACCTCGCCTTTTCTTACCTCAATACGCACCGAAGCATAAAACTTTAACGCACGTCCACCGGGGGTTGTTTCGGGATTTCCATACATCACGCCGATTTTTTCACGAATCTGATTTATAAATATGGCAACGCAGTTTGATTTTGAAATAGCACCCGTAAGTTTACGCATAGCCTGAGACATAAGCCTTGCAAGCTGTCCGACGTGCAAATCCCCCATATCGCCGTCAATTTCGGCACGTGTAGTCATAGCGGCTATTGAGTCAATGACAATAACGTCAATCGCCCCCGAACGTATAAGAGCCTCGGCAATTTCAAGTGCCTGTTCTCCGCTGTCTGGCTGTGAGACAAGCAGGTCGTCAGTATTTACGCCGAGAGCCTTTGCATAAACGGGGTCTAAAGCGTGTTCAACGTCAATGAATGCACCTTCTCCGCCAAGTTTCTGTGCCTGTGCGATTACAGAGAGTGCAACGGTTGTCTTTCCTGAACTCTCAGGACCGTATATTTCAACTATACGACCTTTCGGCACTCCGCCTATGCCAAGTGCCATATCCAGTGTCATAGAGCCTGTCGGAATAGCGTCAACATCGAGCGTTTTTGTCTGTCCGAGACGCATAACCGCCCCTATACCGTATTTTTTTTCAATCATCTTCAATGCACCCTCAAGGGCTGTTTTTCTGTCTTCTTTTGTCGAAACACGTACCACTGACGCTTTTTTTGCGAGTTCCTTTTTAGCCATTACAAATCCTCCTGTTTCTGTGCCGTTACCGTTCTTATAATATTCTGCGTGTCACGGCTGAATTTTATATTTCCAAAATTGTTTCTGCTTAATATTTTTCCTATTCTGTCATGCTGTCCTTGTCCGAACTCAAAAGCTATATAACCGCCGTTTTTAAGAGAATCCCTCCATAGCGGAATCATCTTCATATAGAAATCCAAACCGTCCTCACCCCCGAAAAGTGCGAGTTTCGGTTCAAAAGTAACTTCTTTTTGCAGTGTCTCCATATCCTCCCGTGTCAGATAAGGCGGATTTGAGACGATTATATCAAGATTTTCAAACCTCTCCGCCGTATTTTTACTCAGAACGTCAGCCGTTGATATTTTTATATCAGCGTTATTAAGCTGTGAATTTCTTTTAATTATCTCAACAGCTTTCTCCGAAATCTCAACCGCACAGACTTCTGACGACGGAATTTCCTTTTTAAGCACGACGGCTATACAACCGCTCCCCGAGCATAAATCCGCTATTTTCGGCGATTTAAAGCCATTTTTCCTGCATATTTCAATAACGTTTTCAATAAGCACCTCAGTATCAGGACGGGGTATAAGAACATTTTCATTTATTATAAATGTATATCCGTAGAGTTCCCACTGTCCGAGAATATACTGAAGAGGATAACCGTCCGCACGTTTTTTCACCATTTTCAGAATATCATCACGGCTTGAATCTGAAAAATCCTCAAATATACAGCGTGTATCAAAAACTGCCGAATCTATGCCGTTTTCCCTCATCAGCGAAACGCACTCATTAAAAAACTCTCGGCTTACCATCTGTCATCGTCCTTGTTTTCGGGTATGCACTCTTTGAGTGCGGTTATTGCAACTTCTATCATACTGTCATCGGGTTCACGTGTGGTTATTCTCTGCATTGCAAGCCCGGGGGCTGAAAGTATTCTCGTAAATAAATTATCGCTGTTTCCTGCAAGCCTTATGCACTCATAGGAAATCCCGACAATAAGCGGTAAAAGTACAATCGAAGCGACAACCCTTTTCCACGTAACCGTAAACGGCACAAAACACATCACGAAAATGCTGACAATAAGTACAATAAATATAAAACTCGTTCCGCAACGCTTATGAAAACGTGTCTGCCTGCGGACGTTCTCAACCGTGAGTGGAAGTTCTGCCTCATGACAGGCTATCGTCTTATGTTCTGCCCCGTGATACTCATACTGTCGCCGTATGTCTTTCATACAGCTCACAAGCGTCATATATCCGACAAAAATAATTATTTTTACAATTCCCTCAAGAACCGAGCGGATTATTCTTAAATCCTGAACGCTTTTGAAAAGTCCGACAATCCATTTCGGAAGAAAGACAAAAAGTCCCACAGCAAGAACTGTGCCGAGCAACATACCGATATACATAATAACATCGAATATGCCGGAAGAATTTTCTTGCTCAGCTTTTTCCTCTTCCGTAAGCTGTTTTTCGGCGGACTTCATCATATATTTGTAGCCTTTTATCATGGACGTTACAAAACTAACACAGCCCCTTACAAGAGGAGTTTTTTTATACCACGGAGCAGTTTTTCCGTTATTTTCCTCCCACGTTTCAAGGTCTATCGAGCCGTCGGGAAGTCTGCAAGCCATAGCACCTTTTTCAATGCCAATCATCATAATTCCCTCAATAAGAGCCTGTCCGCCGATTTTTGACTTAAATTTTTCACCCGAAGGCGAATTATTATTTTTTCCCATTTAAATTCTCCTGTTGTGTTTTGGCAGGAAGCGTTATTTTTACAGTCGTTCCCTTGCCTTCACCTGCACTTAAAATATCAAGTTTTCCACCATGCAGTGTGATAATTTCGTCCGCAACCGCAAGACCTATTCCCGAGCCTCGTCGAGTTTGGTTGGCTTTATAGAACTTTGTCTTTACTTTTGCGAGGTCTGATTCCTTTATACCGCAACCCGTATCGGAAACGGATACAATAACATTTCCGTCTGCCTGTGTTGCCTTTATAATTACCGTACCGCCCGCCGAGGAATATTTTACTGCGTTGTCAATTACATTTATAAAAACCTGCCGTATACGGTTTTTGTCGCCGAAAACAAACGGCAACATTTCAGGGTCGTTATAGACAATATTTATATTTTCCGTGTGTGCTTTCTTACTGTAAATCAATACAGCGTCGCCGAGTTCTGCGAGAATGTCCATAGTTTCCGCCTGTAGCGTGAAATGACCGCTCTGCATTCGTGAAAAGTCAAGAAGTTCTTCAACCATCTGCGAAAGCCTTTCGGTTTCGTTGACAATAACCCGTACACCTTTTCTTACCGTTTCATAGTCCGACTCACTGTCGAGCAGAAGAGTTTCCGCCCATCCTTTTATAGCCGTAAGCGGTGTGCGGAGTTCATGAGAGACGGAAGAAATAAACTCGTTTTTCATAGCCTCTGCATTTGAAAGTTCGTCCGCCATATGATTTATTGCCATACATAAATCGCCTATTTCGTCGTTGCTGTCATTCTTTATGCGAACCGAAAAATCGCCTATTGCAAATTTCCTCGCCGTACTGCTTATCTGCCTTATTGGCTTTACAATAGACCCTGCGAAATAAAGTCCTATTATTACTATAAGTATTATAACCGCAAGGCACAAAACCGTTACGGCAACCGCACCGGACTTTATTGTATTGTCTATCTCTGTGAGAGATGTAACCATTCGCACGGAGCTATATTCACTGCTGAAAGACGATATAGGAACTGAAACGGCAAGTATTTTCTCACCGCTCGGAAGTCTGCCGACATAAAGTCCCTCCCCCGAGTCCATAGCCTCCTCATAGTCAGGCATAAGGACATTTTCGTCAGGGGAGAATCCTGAAGACGTTAAAACAACTCTGCCCTTTGAGTTTACCGCCATTAATTCTATCTTGTCTTTTTCGTTGAAAGTTTCAAGCATATTCCGCATCTCAGCGGAAAAATTTGTTGCGCTGTCCTGTGAATGCACACTTAAAACACTTGTAACGGCGTTTATCTTTGATATTAAATACTGCTTTGCCGAACTGTAAAAATAACTTTGCATGGCATAAATGAATATCATATCAATCATGAACATAACCAGAATTATAACGCCCAGATTATTGAAAACCCAGCGTTTCGTTATACTGCTTTTAGTCATTATATTGTATCATTCCATTTATATCCATATCCCCATATAGTTATTATATATCTGGGACTTGACGGCTCTTCCTCTATCTTCATGCGGATACGCCTGATATTTACGTCCACTATCTTGTCGTCGCCGTAATAACTTTCTCCCCATATGTGATTAAGAATACTTGCTCTGTCAAGTGCAGTGTTCTTGTTGTTCATAAAAAATTCAAGTATCTGATATTCAACCTGTGTCAGCTCTATCGGAACTTTGTTTTTTGTAACCGTTCTGCTTTTCAGATTGAGTACAAAAGGACCTGACTCAATAAGCGACTGTTTTTCGTTCTTTTTAAAACTCATGCGCACACGCCTGTATATAGCGTCAACCCTTGCCGTAAGTTCCGACGGCGAAAAAGGTTTTGTTATATAGTCATCTGCACCAATCATGAGACCGCTGACCTTATCCATTTCCTGCGTGCGTGCCGTCAGCATTATAATGCCGACTGTCGTGCTTTTTTCCCTTATTCTCTTGCAGACCTTAAATCCGTCTATCCCCGGCATCATTATATCAAGCAGTACAATGTCAAAATTGCCGTGTTCCTGTTCAAAAGTTTTCAAAGCCTCTTCACCGCAGTCAACGTCAACGACATCATAGCCCGCCCTTTCAAGATTTATAACGACAAATTCACGGATTGTCGCCTCGTCCTCACATACAAGAATACGTTTCAAAATACTTCACTCCCTTTTATATTTACTCTCTGAATCTGAATCCGACCGCAACTTCAGCCTGTGAGACGGAAAGACCGTCATCGCTTGCTTCCTGCACAGGTATATATGCAAGACAGGTTGAGTCTCCTTTTGTACGCATAATCATATAGCCGTTTGAAATTCTGTCCTCCACAGACGGCGTATCGTCGGCACAGCATATTCTGAGAAGTTCCCGACCCGCTTTTTCACCGTCGTATGAACAAAAGACTATTTCGTCATTTATATAGTCGCTTTTCACTGTAACGTGATTCGCCCACCTGTCAGGAAAAACAAAAATATAACTGTCGTTTATACTGTAATAAGATGTATACTTCTTTTCGGTCATGTCATTTTCGTTTATAAAATACCAGTTTGTAATCTTCAGCTGTTCACTCTCGGAAGTTTCCTCATATCCTGAAGCAATTTCCTGTACAGGAATTTCAAGAATCCCGTCGCCGTCTATGTCAAACGAAGTACAACCCGACGGTCTCGCAGTAAAAGCCGACTCCTCGGGAGTCTGAAAAACCTTTTTAAGACCCGAGCCGTCCATATATATTATATCTGTCTGTATGAGACCATTTCCGAGAACAGCGTCTATATAAAGCCCTGTTCTGCTGTTGTCAATACGGCTGTAGTTTACACTGTCAAACTCTGTAAAATTACCGCTTAACTTGCAGTTATACTGATAATAAATTCCCTCTTCGTTAAGCAGATAAGCGTCTGCGGAAGCGGTTATGCCCGAAGCAGACCCCGAAAGTAACAAAAATTCATTTTCGCCGTTGCCGTCAAGGTCTTTGACATCTATAAACGAATACGCCTCCGAAAAAGTCTCTTCAATAATTCCGTCGGTATAGGTATATATAGATACGTTTTTTTCGGAACGGTTAATCAAACTGCTACCTATTATGAGATTTATGCGGTTGTTGGAGCCGAGTTTTGAAATCATGACTTTTTCAATCTCCGCTCCCTTTGCAGGCGTATCGCATACAGACCGCCACTTTCCGTCCGTACTGTCGAGTATATTTATTCTCAGGGTGTTTTCCTCAACCGCTATACTCGTCTTTTCATAAAACACAACCGCCTCGTTACCGCCGTCGCCGTCTATATCTTCAATAATGAAAGCCGAAAGATATTTTCCCGATTTTGGATATTTAAGGCTTATTGACGTACCTGTTGCATCTGTCAGTGCCGTGTAAATCTGCTGTTGTTCCAGACTGAGTTTCGGCGGAGTCATAAGGCTGTCTATTCCCGAACTGAAAACACAACCCGTCAGCAAAGCAACCGTCACGGAAACCGCAGAAAATATTTTTATAAAATTCATTTACTTTCTTTCGGAAATCTTTATATATTGCTTTTCCCTTGCTATTGCCTTGTATGCAGGGCGGATAATCCTGTTGCCTGTAAGAATCTCTTCCATACGGTGTGCCGACCAGCCAGCCATGCGTGCAACTGCAAAAAGCGGTGTGAAAAGCTCGTCGGGGATTCCGAGCATTCTGTAAACCAGTCCCGAATACATATCGACATTTGCACACATATCTTTTGTACTGCCCTTTACCTCTGCGAAAATCTCAGGTGTGAGACGTTCTATTGTTTCAAGAAGTCTGAACTCTGCTTCTATTTCCTTGCCCCTTGCGAGTTCAAAAGCCTTTTTCTTCAGAATAACTGCACGTGGGTCTGATATGGTATATACAGCATGTCCCATTCCGTAAATAAGCCCCGACTTGTCATTGGTTTCCTTGCGGATAGTTTTACGCATATAGTCGGCAACTTCGCCCTCGTCATTCCAGTTTTTTATATTTGCTTTGAAATTGTCAAGCATATTGATAACCTGTATATTTGCACCGCCGTGGCGATGTCCCTTTAACGAGCATATAGCCGACGAATAGGCTGAATAGGGGTCTGTGCCTGAGGAAGTAAGCACACGGCAAGTAAATGTGGAGTTGTTGCCTCCGCCGTGTTCTGCCTGTAGAATAAGCAGTCTGTCAAGCATTTTCGCCTCTTCCTCACTATACTGTCTGTCGGGACGGAGCAGTGACAAAATAGTCTGAGCGGTATTTTCCTCAAATTTGAGGGGGTGCATAAACATACTCTTATTGTCAAATACTCTTCTCTTCACCTGATACGCAGATGACATTATAACAGGTAGCTTTGCGATAAGGCTTATTGCGGTACGCATTTCATTTTCAATAGTCTTGTTCTCGCAGTCCTCATCATAGGAATACAACGCAAGCACGGAACGTGAAAGTTTGTTCATGATATTCCTTGACGGTGCTTTTAAAATCATATCTTCAACGAAACCATTCGGAAGGTCACGCATTAATGATATACAGTCCGTAAAGTCCGAAAGTTCTTTTTTTGTAGGAAGATGTCCGAAAATCAGCAGAAAAACAGTCTCCTCATAGCCGAATCGGTTTTCCTCCTCAACATTGTTCACAAGGTCATTTATATTATATCCCCTGTAGATAAGCTGTCCGGGGATTGCCTCAACTTCGCCCTCATTAAGCAGATAGCCGTGTACATTGCATATATTGGTGATTCCTGCAACAACACCTGTGCCGTCGCTGTTCCGCAGACCTCTCTTGACATGATATTTGTCATAAAGATTATGACTTATCATGGAATTTTCAACAAGCTGTCCGCATAAATCTTTAATACCGGAAGAATTAAAAGATGACATGATATTAACACACTCCTTAAATTTAATCATACTTAATTATACACCATATCGGGCATTATGTCAAATACTTTAGTGAGAGGTTAACCAAAAATGAAAAGATATTTTTATACACTTGTTTTTGTGGCTTTTTCGATAGTCATTCTCCCTGCACTGCCTGTGCTATTTTCGGAAAAAGCCGTTGCCGTACCCGAAATAGCCGAAAAAGTCAAATCTTCATATATCGGCGAGCCTTATAAAGTCCTCGACGTATCGACAGGCGAAGTCTCGGAAGTAGACGAGCGTACCTATGTTATAGGTGCAGTGTGTGCCGAAATGCCGGCAACATTCGCCGAAGAGGCACTGAAAGCACAAGCCGTCTCCGCCCACACGTATGCAGAACGTCAGCGGTTAAGGGAACGTTCCACCCCCACGCCTGATTTATGTGGTGCGGACTTCTCCAACGATACGGAAAAATATCAGGGATATTTTACCGAAAGTCAGGCTATGGAATACTATGGCGATAATTTCAGACCCTACTACAATAAAATCTGCTCCGTGGTTGACGAGGTTCTGCCTTACATTATAACTTACCACGACGAGCCTATTATATCGGCTTTTCACTCCATGTCGTCAGGAAAAACCGAAAGTGCGGAAAATGCGTGGGGGACTGCTGTTGACTATCTTGTGCCTGTAGACAGCAGTTATGACAAGTCAGCTCCACGATATATAGATACTGTAAAATACGAAAAAGAAACTCTCCGACAGCTACTGGCAGAAAAATTTTCGGGAATAATCCTCGGCGATGATTTTACAACATGGATTCAGATAAATAACGTATCAGAGTCGGGAACTGTTCTTTCTGCAATGGCTGGCGATATGAAAGTAAGCGGAAATGATATTCGTGAAGCCCTCGCACTTCGGTCTGCCTGTTTTGAGATAAAATATGAAAATGATACTATATCAATAACTACAAAAGGATTCGGACATGGTGTAGGTATGAGTCAGTACGGAGCAAACGCAATGGCTAACGAAGGAAAATCATGGCGGGAAATTCTGCTCCACTACTATCCGAACTGTCAGATAGAAAAATAAAAAACAGCGAATAATCAGCCATATTTGTGTTAATAATATAAGCAAATCATACGAAACGGAGTTTTTTAAAGAAAAGGAGGGCTGAAAAAAATGGTTGAGGTTTATTTTTCCGAAAATTGCATCTGGTGCAGAAAAATGAAACGCTATCTTGACGAAAAAGGAGTCAACTTCCGCACCGTAAATGCAAAAGAGCCTTACAATCTGCGGAAAGTCTTTAATATGACGGGGCAGACTTCTCTTCCTGTGACGGTTATCGGCAATTATACCGTTATAGGATTTGACAGAAATGCAGTTGATACAGCATTGCAGAATATGCAGTAAAAAATAATCCCATAGAAGCAATGCCCGAAAGTAGTTTTTCAACTGCTTTCGGGCATATTTTAAAATCATGTCTGAGTCTCCGCAAAGAAAAGTTTCCTGCAACACAAAAAGCCTATATAAGCACCGACTGAATTTAACAAAATATCTTCAATATCAAAGCTACCCAGCATTGTAAAAAGCTGAACGGATTCAATCAGAAGTACTGATATAAGTGTTATTTTAATAAACTTTCTGAAAGTGCGGAGACTTTTGAAATAAATCGGAATCAAAAAGCCCCAAGGGATAAACAGAAATATATTTCCTAAAAAGTTTAGTAAGAAGT
>CAMWQJ010000025.1 GCA_947176415.1 uncultured Ruminococcus sp.
GTTGTTGTAGTTGTCTGTACAGGTGCAGTTGTTGTAGTTGTCTGTACAGGTGCTGTTGTTGTAGTTGTTGTTTCAACAGCCTTTACAAGTACATAACCCTCAAGACGATGAACCTTTTCTGTTATGTCAAGACCGTTTGCATCGCTTACAAATACATCGCTCCAGTTAATCGGATATTTGCCAGGTGCGCAGTCAGCAGGAATCGTGTACTTAATAGTCATGATAACAGAATTCTTTTCTGCTACAGTGGAATCACCCTTAGCATTTGCGAATGCGTAGAGACTTTCAGCATCGTTGATTTCAAGGTCTGAACCATAAGCGTTTCCGCTTGTTGCCTTGCCTTCGCCGATAGCCTTGTCATCAACAAGTGCAAACTGTGCTCCGCCTACAGAGAGGTCGCCGTCTACTGCGATTACCTTTACGACTACTGTATCACCAGGGTGAATATCTTCACCGTTATACTTTTCGAGGTCTTCGATATCCCAGATAACTTCGCCCTTAGCTGCTGTAACTGTAGTAGTTGTAGTCGGTGCAGTTGTGGTTGTAGTTGTTGTCTGAGTAGTGGTTGTAGTTGTCGTTTCAGGCTTAGCCGTTGTGGTTGTAGTTGTTGTTGCAGGAGGAGTTGTTGTAGTTGTTGTTTCAACAGCCTTTACAAGTACATAACCCTCAAGACGATGAACCTTTTCTGTTATGTCAAGACCGTTTGCATCGCTTACAAATACATCGCTCCAGTTAATCGGATATTTGCCAGGTGCGCAGTCAGCAGGAATCGTGTACTTAATAGTCATGATAACAGAATTCTTTTCTGCTACAGTGGAATCACCCTTAGCATTTGCGAATGCGTAGAGACTTTCAGCATCGTTGATTTCAAGGTCTGAACCATAAGCGTTTCCGCTTGTTGCCTTGCCTTCGCCGATAGCCTTGTCATCAACAAGTGCAAACTGTGCTCCGCCTACAGAGAGGTCGCCGTCTACTGCGATTACCTTTACGACTACTGTATCACCAGGGTGAATATCTTCACCGTTATACTTTTCGAGGTCTTCGATATCCCAGATAACTTCGCCCTTAGCTGCTGTAACTGTAGTAGTTGTAGTCGGTGCAGTTGTGGTTGTAGTTGTTGTCTGAGTAGTGGTTGTAGTTGTCGTTTCAGGCTTAGCCGTTGTGGTTGTGGTTGTTGTTGCAGGAGGAGTTGTTGTAGTAGTTGTTTCCTTTTCCTTTATAAGAACATAACCGCCCTCAAGATGTACCTTGTCGGTAATATCAAGACCGTTTGCATCACTTACAAAGATATCGCCCCATTCAATCAGGTGCTTACCAGATGCGCAGTCAGCAGGAATCTTATATTCAATAGTAATGATGTCAGAGTTTACCTTACCAACTTCGCCCTCGCCCTTAGCGTGTGCGAATGCATAGAGACCCTCATCGTCTTTAAATTCAACTTCAGCACTGTATGCAGAACCGCTTGTTGCCTTGCCTTCGCCTAATGCCTTGTCGTCAACGATAGCGAACTGAGCTCCGCCTACAGGGAGGTTGCCGTCCTTTATAAGAACTTTAACTTTAACTGTATCGCCAGCATAGATGTCTTTGCCGTTGTACTGGTCGAGGTCTTCAATGTCCCAGATAACTTCGCCCTCAGCTGCTGTAACTTTAGTAGTTGTAGTTGCAGGAGTTGTTGAAGTTGTAGTTGTTGTCTGGGTAGTAGTTGTGGTTGTCGTTTCAGGAGCAGTTGTTGTTGTAGTCGTTGCCTTTTCCTTTATAAGAACATAACCGTCCTTGAGATTTACCTTGTCGGTAATATCAAGACCGTTTGCATCGCTTACAAAAACGTCGCCCCATTCAATCAGGTGCTTACCAGGTGCGCAGTCAGCAGGAATTTTATATTCAATAGTAATTATGTCTGCATTTGCCTTACCTACTTCGCCCTCGCCCTTAGCGTGTGCGAATGCATAGAGACCCTCAGCGTCGTTAAGTTCAACTTCACCGCTGTATGCAGAACCGTTTGCTGCCTTGCCTTCGCCTAATGCCTTATCATCAACGATAGCAAACTGTGCTCCGCCTACATGGAGGTCGCCGTCTACTACGAGAACTTTAACCTTAACTGTATCGCCTGCATAAATGTCATTGCCGTTGTACTGTTCGAGGTCTTCGATATCCCAGATAACCTCGCCCTTGGCTGCTGTAACTGTAGTAGTTGTAGTCGGTGCAGTTGTGGTTGTAGTTGTTGTAGTAGTTGTTGTTTCCTTTTCTTTGATAAGAATATAGCCGTCTTCATGACTTACCTTTTCAGTAATGTCAAGACCGTTTGTATCGCTTACAAAGATATCGCCCCATGTAATCGGATACTTGCCAGGTGCGCAGTCTTCAGGAATTGTATACTCAAAAGTGAGAATATCAGCACCTGTCTTGCCTACTTCGCCCTCGCCCTTAGCGTGTGCAAACGCATAGAGACCCTCAGAATCGTTAATCTCAACTCCGGCACTGTAAGCTGAACCGCTTGTTGCCTTGCTGTTACCTACTGCCTTATCACTGTTTATGGCGAACTGAGCTCCGCCTACAGGGAGGTCGCCGTCCTTTACAAGAACTTTTACCTTTACTGTATCTCCGGGGTGAATATCTTCACCGTTATATTTTTCGAGATCTTCGATATCCCAGATAACTTCACCCTCAGCTGCTTTCTTAGCCTGGATTATGATAGAGCCGTCCTTAAGGTTTACCTTGTCTGTTATGTCATTTCCGTTCGTATCGCTTATAAATGCATCAGACCACTTAACAGGATATGTTCCCTCTGTCCAATCAGCAGGGATTGTATATGTAATAACAAGAACGTTATCTTTATCCTTTGCACCTACGCCCTCGCCCTTTGTATGAGCAAAAGCATATTCGTCTGTCTTTGCATTGCTTTCCACGTCTGCCTTATAAGCATCTGAAGTTGCAGAAACTTTCTTGTCTGCATCAGCGATTGCGGACTTTCCGAGCGAATCTGCCTTGATTCCGAACTGTGCTCCTGATACTGCAAGAGCGGGGTTAGAACTTCCTTCAACATAAACTTTAAGTTCAACAGTATCTCCAGGCTGAATATCTCCGCCGTTGATATTCTTATCCTGTTCAGGAATTACCCACGAAACAGTACCCTCTGCAACGGCATCGTCTTCAACAATAATTGCACCGTCTATGAGTTCGAGGTTTGCACTGGTAATTTCTGCACCTATTGTATCAGAAATGAATGATTCAGACCATGTTACAGGATATCTTCCGGGAGCTGACGGAGCAATATATGAAATGGTAAATACTTCTGCATCATCGCTGGCTACAATGCCCGTACCGGTTCCATGACCGAATGCAATTTCTACTTTTGAATTGTTTGAATCATTATATTCAATATCAGAGCTGTAAGCAGGTGTATTTTTGCTTACTCCGGTAAATTCTGCTTCTGAATTTATAATAAACTGTGCGCCGGCTACAGGAACGTGAGAATCCTTTCCGTTTTTAACTTTTACTACAAGGTCTACCTTCTGACCAGGCTTTACAGGGTCTGTTTCAGGTATTATCCACTGAACCTTGCCCTCTGTGGACTCGCCGATATTGATAGCACCGTTTTCAAGTTTAATCTTGCCTGTTATATCAAGACCGTTTGTATCACTTGCGAAAAGTTCACTCCATTTAACAGGATATGTGCCTGGTGCGGCGTCAGTCGGAACAGTATAATCAATTGAAAGAATAACAGCTTTATCCTTTGCGGCTGTACCCTTTCCTGCACCCTGTCCGAATGCATATTCATTTCTTTCTTTATTATATTCAATTTCAGAATCGTAAGCATTGCCACTCTTTGCAGAAGGCTGACCAAACATACTATTAGCTGTAATATTGAACTGTGCGCCGGCTACTGCGAGGTCTGAATCGCCACTAACAATAACATCAAGAGTTACAGTTTCACCCGGAACACCGTCCACTTCAGGAATCTTCCAGACTACAGAACCGTTTGCAGGGTCGGGAGCTTTTGTACTTGCTGTAGTAGTTGTTGTTGCATCTGTTGCCTTTGAAGTTGTTGTCTGAGAAGATGTTGTTGTAGCAGGTGGTGTATCAGTATCGCCTACCTGAACATACGCCGTTTCTTCTTCAAGGTATACATTCCAACCATCTGGCTGTTCAAGAGGAGTCTTTGTAGCAAAGTAATGTTTAACGATATTCATTGCATAGAGACCGTCTGCTGTGCCTGCCGGTACTTCAAATACTACAGTAGCGAGATTACCGTTTACAACGATACCGTCACTGTCGTCACCAGGGTTAGCTGCATTGACATTTCCTTCTTTAACGTTGCTGTTTGTAGTTGTTCCCATAGCAGCTGACTTCTTGCCGAATGCTGAAATCTTTATTGTATCAGGTAAAAAGTCGATAGAGAATGCTGTTGTACGTGCTGCATCGTTAAGCTGTTCACAATAGATATAAGCATTAACCTTTTCGCCTGCATTTGCCTTGAGAGGACCTTTCTTTCCGTCCTTGTCTCCGACATAGAGACGATAGTCAGCATTTGCAGGGTCTGGCTTAACTGCCGGTACTGTTGTTGTTGTAGTTGTGTCATCATCTTTTTTGGAAGCTGTTGTTGTTGTTTCAGGAGGTGTTACAGCATCGCCTACCTGCACATAAGCTGTTGATTCATCTATAGCAACTTTCCAGCCGTCCGGTTGCTCCAGAGGAGTTTTTGTAGCAAAATAAGCTTTCTTTACATTTATAGCATAAAGACCGTCTGGTGTGCCTTCTGGTACTTGAAATACTACGGTAGCAAGGTTACCATTTACAGTGATACCATCACTATCTTCACCGGGGTTAGCTGCATTGACATTTCCTTCTTTAACGTTGCTGTTTGTAGTTGTTCCCATAGCAGCCGATTTCTTGCCGAATGCTGAAATCTCTATTGTATCTGGTGCAAGGTCAATAGAGAAAGCTGTTGCACGTGCCGCATCGTTAAGCTGTTCGCAGTAAAGATAAGCATTAACCTTTTCGCCGGCATTTCCCTTTACAGGTCCTTTCTTGCCGTCTTTATCTCCGAAGTAAAGAAGATAGTCTGCATCGGAAACATTTATGTTTGCAGTTACATCTTTTACGCCGTCCATACTAACATTAGGCTGCACGGCAGGAACACTGCCGGCAGCACTAACTACGAAAGACGAAGTAAATGCACTTGACACAAACGTAGCCGCCGTGACAAGAGACGTAACTGCGGAAAGCAGTTTCTTCATCTGTGCATTTCCTTTCCGGGCAATTGCCCCATTATTGGATTTTGCTTGGTTAATTATTTATTAACAGGGAGAGTTACAAGGTGTACAATGCTCTGAATGATAGCCTTGGAGTCTTCTGCTGTAAGTTCTTCACCGTTCTTCGGATTGTAGCAGTCAGCATTCTTCTTACCCTGATCCTTGATTGCATAATCCTTAGCGTTGTTGAGGTACTTGTTAAGGAGAACAACGTCGTTAATCTTTACCACACCGTCGCAGTTTGTATCACCGTAGAGTAAAGTTCCGTCGCCCTCTGCCTTCTTGGTTGTTGTTGTTGTATCATCGTCTTTCTTGGAAGCTGTTGTTGTTGTCTGTGCGGGTTTAGCTGTTGTTGTTGTTGAGTCTGCTGGTTTAGCTGTTGTTGTTGTTTCAGGAGGTGTTACAGTATCGCCTACCTGAATGTAAGCTGTTTCTTCTTCGAGGTATACATTCCAACCATCCGGCTGTTCAAGAGGAGTCTTTGTAGCAAAGTAGTGTCTAACGATATTCATTGCATAGAGACCGTCTGCTGTGCCTGCCGGTACTTCAAATACTACAGTAGCGAGATTACCGTTTACAACGATACCGTCACTGTCGTCACCAGGGTTAGCTGCATTGACATTTCCTTCTTTAACGTTGCTGTTTGTAGTTGTTCCCATAGCAGCTGACTTCTTGCCGAATGCTGAAATCTTTATTGTATCAGGTAAAAGGTCGATAGAGAAAGCTGTTGCACGTGCTGCGTCGTTAAGCTGTTCGCAGTAGATGTAAGCGTTAACCTTTCCACCAGCTTCACCCTTGAGAGGTCCTTTATTTCCGTCCTTGTCGCCAACATAGAGTTTATAGTCAGCATCTGTAGGAGTAGGAGTAACTGGTTTTGCTGTTGTTGTTGTTGTATCATCGTCCTTCTTGGAAGCTGTTGTTGTTGTCTGTGCAGGTGTATCTGTTGTTGTTGTTGTTGTGTCAGCAGGTGTAGCATCACCTACATTGATTGTAAGTGTGCTGAGGTCAAGATTCTTGTTCTCAAGAGTATCGTGCTTGCCTGAGTTAATGCTCTCGATAAGGCATGAAGGAGCACCATTCTTTGTTATGTAGTTGCAGTAGTCAATTGTGTATGTACCATTTGAAAGTCCCTTAGGAAGCTTAACATCAAATACTACAACCGGATAATCATCGGACTTTGCACCGAACCAGTTTTTATACTTTGTACCGCCGTTTGACCATGAAAGACCAAAATAAGCGTTGTCTGTATTAGCACCCTTCTGGGATTCGTCAACAACTACAGCACCGTACATACCTGTTGCAAGATATCCGTCAATATCATCATAGTCGCCTGCAAAACTTACAACTGTATCTGTTGAGAATTCGTCACCGCTCGGAGCTTTGTATGTCTTTTCTGAACTAAAGAATGATGTAACACCAGGTGTATAAGCCTTAGGGAACTTAATCTTGCTTACGTCAGCATTATCAGAATTTACAGTAGCCTGTACAGAAATACTTCTGATGTCAGGTGTGTTTTCATTAATGTAGATACCTACAGGGATAGTAACATCGCCGGCAGCAATAGCGTCAGCAGAAACAGTTACTGTTGCACCATCTGCCTTTACTCCGTCAGCGAGAGTAGCATCCTTGTATGCGAGGATAGAGAAGCCCTTTGTTGTATCAGCAGCACCTGCTACTACAGGAGCAACTGCACTTACCATTGTTGCAGCCATTACAAGTGAAGTAGCCGCAGAAACTAATTTTCTCATTTGTAATAATTCCTTTCTTTAGGTTTTAAACCTATTAATAACTTAAAAATTTTGGGGGGATTATATTCCTTTGTATGGGGACAAATCAGATAATCTTCAAAAGAACAGTAAATTAATCAGCTTCCGAGGTTGTCGAGTTCTGCCGATGTCATCGGGAACTTGTCAGGAGTGATTGTTCTTGACTCGACATACTGGATAGCGAGTGCATCAGAGTTTGTTACGCCGTCACCGTCAACAACATCAGCATTCTTTTTGCCCTGTTCTGTCAGAGCATATTTGTCAGGATTTGCATTGGACTGCATGATAAGTACAGCGTCATTGATGCCTACTTCGCCGTCTTCGTCAGCATCGCCGTAAAGGGTATTGTCACCGCCACCGCCTTCACCGACTTTAACTTCACCGTCAGTCTTCTTGACATCATATTTTACAACTTCCTTGTTGTTGAAATATCCGATGCTTATACCGCTTGTAGCAGTGCTTGAATCTGTTGGTGTGGCAATAACTTCCAGCGGTATTGTAACATTTCCCGCATCTTTTGAAACCGTTCCGTTGATTGTACAGAAAGTACCGCTTCCGTTCATCCAGTATGAAGAATCTGAAAGGGACGTAGTCCATATAAGATTAACTATTCCGCTTTTATCATCTATATTGTTGTCAAATACAGGGAGCATTGAAGCCGACGGGTCATCCTTTGAGGCCTGTGTATTGGCAAGTTCACCTGCTTTTACTGAATTGATTGTTACCAGACTGCTGTCATACTTGATAGAGAAATTACAGCACTGAATGCCTGTAGCGGGAATGCCATTCAAATCGACATTCACTGAAAAAGTTTCGCCTGCCTTTGCTTCTGCTGTAGCGACGGATATCTGCACTGTCTCGCCTGCTGCAACAACAGGAGCAAGAGAGCAAACAGAAAGCGAGAGCATCGCAGCGGATACTGCTCCGATGACTATCTTTTTTGCCTTCATTAATTTTTCCTCCTTCTTTTATTAATGTTATATAACAAAGGAACGACTGCCCCTTTAATTATATCACGCCTTAATACAGGGTAATACCTGCGTGAAATGCAGACTTCGGGGTGAAGTCTGTTTGAACAAAACGTGTGCCACAGTAGCTATCGCCGTATGTGGCGAATCACACTGCCATGATTCAGACAAACAACATGAATCGGGAATCACATTTATTCCTATCATCATTATATATCAGGACTCAAAAAAAGTAAATAGATTTATATTCATTTTGGTATTTTGTCTAAACAACACAGTGTTTTTTTGCACAATATGCACAATAAATTGCAGACCGAAAAAAAAAATCACAGCGGACAAGTGAAATTTCCGTGAATAAATAAAATCATTTGTCAAGTTTGCGGAATTCTTCCGGAATATTGTTTTCTATTATGCTGTTTATAATATCCCAGCTGAACTCCGGAAAACTACCGCTCGGATAGGCATACGGAAGACCGTGGCTTTCTGCGAGTTCGGGAGTATACAGGCTGTAGGGATAAATTCTTATATTGGAGAAACTGCCGTCGTCGTAGTGGACGATTGTGGGAATAGCACCGACATTTTCAAGCCTTGTTTCTCCTGTTACACCGTCAACTACAATATCAAAGTCAGGCATTTCGCCCACGAGATTGAAGTTATCAGTCTGTGCGCAGATAAAATTACCCATTGAATAGTAAACAAAGCCCCTTGTGCCGTCGTCACGTGGAATCCATTCCATAGTTTCAGCGGTATGGGTATGACAGCCAAGAATTACATCAGCCCCCCAGTTTACCATTTTATTTGCGAGGTCTTTTCTGTCCTGCGAGACTTCATGTGTATCTTCAACGCCCCAGTGTGCCGAAACAATAACCGCATCTGCCATTTCGTCCGCTTTTTTTATCTGACGCTCGATAACGTCTTCCTCATAGTTCATGATAACCCTTAGCGGAGAATCCGACGGAATAGAAAAGCCGTTTATATGCTCTGCATAGGCAAGAAAAGCGATTTTCACGCCGTTGACTTCACGCACACGGATATTTTCGGAATCTTCCTCGCTGAGATAAGCTCCGAGGACGGTAAGATTATTCTGCTCTGCCTTTTCATTCCAGAAATTTATTGATTCCTCGAGACCCGAAGCACCCATGTCAAGAAGATGATTGTTAGCCATTGTGAAAACGTCAAATCCAGCGTCAATAACCGCATCTGCAACCTCTGGCGGAGAGTTGAAAATAAGCTGACCGCCGTCCGCTCCCCGTATCTGATTGCTTTCGGATATAATAGTCTCCTGATTCAGAACAGCCACATCGGCACTCTCAATAAGAGGCTTTACATTTGCGTAAATCGGCTTAAAATCATAGTTTTCACCGTCCTGTGCATACGCCTCGGCGTTCTTATAGACAGAGTAGTGAATAAGATTATCGCCAGCCGAAACAACATGAACTCTCTTATCCTCGGGAATGGGTTCAGTTGTGGTTTCGATTAATTCCGTTGTTTCCTCTGTCATTGGTTCGGGTTCAGGAAGTTTTCCGACCTCGGAAGTTTCCATTTCAAGACACCCCGAAAGTACAGACGGAAACAGCACAGCCACAGCAACGAATGAATAAATTTTTTTTAAACTCATTGCATTTCTCCTTACAGAAAACCGAAATAATGGTTTTCTGCTCCTTTCCATTATATCACATAATTTTTTATTTTGCAATTACTTTTTTTCCCAATGGCGTTTACATATCGGCAGATTTTTTTCAACTGCAATACCGAAAAAAAGCCGAATTTACGGCAAAAATCGGGATTCCAAAGATTATTATTGACCGTTTTTGTTTATTCATACAAAATTTTAGTTAATAATTTGTGCAGTATGACAAAAGGCTGTTTTTAAAGCCTTCTCGACCTCTGCAATCTGACAAATTCTTCCGCCAGTCCGACCGCTTCGGCATAAGATGACAACATATAGCAACGCCCACGGAATTTTGCCGAGCCATAAAAACCATTCATATACCATGAGGCGTGCTTGCGTGCCTCGTGCATGGCGAGTTCCTCGGTTTTTTCACTCATACTTATTATAAGTCTCATGTGTTCGAGCATTACTTCCATACGTTCTTCAACAGTCGGCGGAGTGTAATTCTCACCTTTTAAACAAGAAGCTATTTCACGGAAAACAAAAGGGTTTCCATAACTCCCTCTGCCAATCATAACGAGGTCACAGCCTGTTTTTTCGTACATATTTATACACGATTCCGCACTGTTTACATCGCCGTTGGCTATAACAGGGATTTTAACCGCATTTTTCACCTGCCATATAATATCAATATCGGCAGTTCCTGTATAGAACTGCTCCCTTGTGCGACCGTGTACCGTTATTGCGGAAGCCCCCGAACTTTCAAGAGCCTTTGCCATTTCAACGGCGTTTATACTTTCGGCATTCCACCCCGAGCGGATTTTTACGGTAACGGGCGTATTCCCAGCCGACTTTACAGCCGACTCGGTTATTTCAGAGGCAAGTTTGATATTTTTCATTAGTGCCGACCCCGCACCCGTGTTTACAACCTTATGCACGGGACAGCCCATATTGATATCGATTATGTCGGGACTGTATTCAAGAACTATCTTAACCGCCTCCGCCATAAAGTCGGGTTCACTGCCGAAAAGCTGTACAGCCATCGGACGCTCTTCAGGCGTGACAGTACAAAGCGAGGCGGTTTTTCTGTCGCTGTAGCATATGCCCTTAGCCGATACCATTTCGCTTGTGACATAAGACGCACCATATTTCTTGCACATAATCCTGTATGCACGGTCGGCAACGCTTGCCATTGGTGCGAGAACTGCCGTTTTTTCTATTAATACGTTTCCGATATTTACAGTCATTCCGATTTACCGTCTTTCTTACGGAAAACAAACAGCTTGCTCAATACATAATTTGCAACAAAAATAACAACTTGACTTACAAACGTTATAATTGTCTTGTTGAGATGCATAACATCGCAGAAAACCACAAAAATAAGTTCTTCCATTACGAAGGTTGCCAGTCTCGCACCGTAAAACGAAAAGAACACAGTCCAGAACTCTTTTGCGGTTTTCGTTTCGTTCTTGAAAACATACTTTTTATTGGTGAAAAATGCAAATGTAACCGCAAAAATCCACGAAATAACAACGCCTGCCGTGCTTTCCCACTTCGGCTCTCCTGCAATAAGCCAGAAAACAATCAGTTTTGTGACAATCGATATAACCGTTGTGAGACCGCCGAAAAGCAGATACATGAATTTTTCTTCATATTTATAATAGATTTTCTGCAAAGATTCAGGCAGTATCGACACACAGGCATTTATCAGCTTTTCCATTAAGAAAACTTCCTTTCATTTTATACTTATACTATAATAACAGCATTTCACTTTTTTTTCAAGTGTTTTGAATAAATTTTTTCGTAAAACAAAATATTACCGCCTTTTCTGCACATAATATCTCCATAAAAATGAGGTGATTTATTGAAAAATCAGAATCTTAAAGAAATTAAAATTATTTCGGGTTTAAAGCAGAATATTGCCAAAATAAAAGAACTTTCAGGCGGTTCTTCCGATGTTCTGATAAATGAATTTACAACAGGCGGAATAAAATGTGCATTAATCTGCTGTGAGGGTATGCTTTCAACTGCCACTATAACAGAACTCGTCCTTGAGCCGATAACTGCCATATCCGCAAAAAAAGATTCCCACGAGCTTTTCCATTACATCGAAAATTTCATGCTTTTATCCGTCGACAGACCAAAGGCGGATAATTATGACGCTTTTTTCAGGCTTATAAATTCGGGATTTGCGGTACTCATAGCCGACGGCATGGATAAAGCCCTTGCTTTCGGCGTGCAGGGATATGCCGTGCGGAGTATTTCCGAGCCGTCCGCAGAGGGAAATATAATGGGTTCGCACGAGGGTTTTGTAGAGACTGTCCGCACAAATATGTCACTTATACGTCGCCGTCTCAAAAGTCCCGACCTCGTTCTTGAATTATTCCTTAAGGGCGAAAAAAGCCGTACGGATTTATGCCTTTGCTACATGAAAGACCGTGTTCCGTCAGAACTGCTTGAAAAAATCCGCAGTTCACTTGATAACATAAAGCTCGAAACAATTCTTTCAACAGGCTATATAAAGCCGTTTGTTGAGAGCAATAATTTTGAATTGTTCAGCTCCACGGGTACAACGGAACGCCCTGACGTTCTTTGTTCAAAACTAATTGAGGGACGTGTTGCTATCCTGATAGACGGCATACCGTTTGCAGTTGTTATTCCGAAACTCTTCTGCGAAAGTTTTCAGACACTCGACGACTACGCTTTTCAGCCGTGGTACTCAACTTTTATCCGTTGGATTAAATATTTTGCGTTCCTGATTGCCGTGCTTCTTCCGGCGGTTTACGTCTCAATAGTCGTCTACCACCCCGAACTTCTCAATAGCACAATGCTTATGTTGCTTGTTGATGCAGAGCAGAAAGCACCGCTTTCAATTCTTACCGAATCGCTCGGCGTTCTGCTGATGTATGAGATAATCCGTGAGGCAGGAATAAGACTTCCAAAGCCCGTCGGCGGAGCGGTAAGCATAGTAAGCGGTCTGATTATCGGCGATTCCGCCGTTGATTCAGGACTTATAAGCACTCCCCTCCTCACTATTACCGCACTTGCCGTTATAAGCGGTTTTGTCGTTCCCGACTTAAATCAGTCCGTAACTATTCTACGGCTTGCTTTTCTGATTTCGGGCGGACTTTTCGGACTTTTCGGAATAAGCATTCTCGCCTGTGCCGTCCTCGTGAATATATGTTCAACGGAGGACTATGGCTTTCCGTATACTGCTCCGCTGTCGCCTTTCAGGTCTCGTGGTCTCGACGATACAGCCGTGCGTGCAGGCATTCCGCAGATGCAGTCACGGAATTTCACCGTTGAAGAGTACAGCGAAAACTCGTGAGGTGCATATGGAAAAAATAACTAAAAATCAGCTTACCGCAATGCTTCTTATAACCGACGCTTTTACACTTTTCTGCTTTAAAGGACATATATGCCTTATTACCGCACTCGGATTCCTGTGCGGTACAGTCATTCAGTTTCTGATGTCTGTACCGCTTGTCAGTCTCTGCAAAAATAATTTTTCCATTGAAAAAAGCGGAAAAATTATTCAGGTTATATATTTTATCTATATCGTCATGTGGGGTGGTATGCTTTTTGCTATGCTATGGCAAGCCTCAGACGTTATTTATATTCCCTATGAAAATTCCCACGGTATATGGGGAAAACTCCTCATTGCTGGACTTGTTGCACTTGTATGCCTCTACTCGTCGTCAACGGGAATAAAAGCCGTTTCACGTGCTTCCGTGATAGCGTGTGCGGTCGGTGCTGTGTGCCTGTTTATCGTTGCCGTGAGTGCGTGCTTCGGCTCGGACTGGAAAAATCTTCTCTGCACGAAAAACTCAGACAGCTTTGTCAACGAGATTTCAAGGGGATTCGTTTTAAGCGGAGGTCTCGGAAGTTTCGCCGTCATGCTTGGCAACTCAAAGGGTAATCCGCTGAAAAACGCCGTTTATTACTTCGTCGGAAAAATTATTCTCACCGCCGTTATAACGTTTTCGTCGATTCTCGTTGCAGGCGGAATTATGCAGATAACTGATTTCCCGATTGTCACTTCCGCACAGCTTTCACAGCCTTTTCCCGTACAGCGTATAGACTCGCTTTTTCTGATAATTTTCGCTGTTTTTGCGGTCTTTTCGATAGCCGTGCAAAGTCTCTCCGCCGGCAGTCTCTTAATGAAAATAATTCCGTCGTTCACGCATTTCCGCACCACTGCCATTCTTATACTGATGATTGGTTCTGCTTTTCTGTTTTCGGGCGGAAATATCTTCCGTCCGCTGTATGCGGTGATAATTGCCTTTATACTGCTGATAATTCCGCTTTTTCTGCTGATAAAAAGGAGCGTAAAATGATTAGAAAATTTATTTCAATAATGATTTCTGCCGTAGTAGTTTTTTCTTTTTCGGGCTGTGAATCGGACGGACGTGTCCACGACAAAAACTATCTCCGTGCGGTTTCGGTAAGCGGAAATGCTGAAAAATCAGTAACGTTTGTTTTTTTTACCAAAGACGGAAAATATTTAACCGTATCGGCTGAAAATCTTGAAAAAGCACTCAGTCTTGCCGAAATAAAAACAGGCAGGAAGATTTTCACAGGATACACCGAGCTGATACTGACTGACGGGGAAAATACAGCTGAAACACTTGAATTTATGCTCCATAAATGGAAAGTCTCGCCCTCGTGCATTGTCGCTCTGGCAGGGGAAAGTGCGGAGAATATTTTTTCCGAAAACACCGTAGAAAAAATTTCTGGCTCGGTAAAAATGGCTGTAAATCAAGGAAAATCCCCCGAATGCGATATAATAACAGTCCTTGCCGAACTCCTCGACGACGGCAGAACCGCACAGACAGCCGAAATAACGGCAGAGGGATTTAAAGCTGTCCGCACGATTAATTGATTTGCCTTTTTTTGAATAGTGTGATATAATATTCTTATCACGAAAGGAGAGACGATTATGAAACTTCTTGCTATTGACGGAAACAGCGTTCTGCACCGTGCTTTTCACGCTATTCCGCCACTTTCAAACCGAAACGGAGTCCCGACGAATGCCGTTATGGGATTCATGAATGTATTTTTTAAAAATTTCAACGATGTAAAACCAGATGCCGTAGCCGTCGCTTTCGACCGCCCCGAAAAAACTTTCCGCCACACAGCAGTTGAAACGTACAAGGCAAACCGCCATGGTATGCCCGACGACCTCGCCCCTCAGCTTCTGAATGTCAAAAAAATTCTTGCACTTATGGGCATAAAAACCGTTGAGTGTGCAGGATATGAGGCGGACGATATTCTCGGAACGCTTTCAAAAGCCTGTATCGATACTGGAAATGAGTGCTATATCCTGACAGGCGACCGTGACAGTCTACAGCTTATCGACGAAAATGTAACCGTTCTTCTCAACACAAACAAGGGAATAATCAACTATACAAAACAGCGTTTTGAAGATGATTACGGATTCAGCCCGATAAATATGATTGATTATAAAGCACTCATGGGTGATAAGTCTGACAATATTTCGGGTGTTGCGGGAATCGGCGAAAAAACCGCTTCCACGCTTATCAGGGAGTACGCCACTATAGAAAATCTCTATGAAAAATATATGGACTCGGGGCTTACAAAAGGCGTTAAAACCAAACTCGAAAACGGCAGAGAGTCTGCAAAGGAAAGCAAATGGCTTGCCACGATATGTCGTGAAACCCCTGTAAATACGGATATTTCTGACTATATACCGCAGGAAAAAGACAATAATTCGCTTTATCTTCTGCTTGCTGAACTTGAACTCCACAAGATAATTGAAAAATTTAATATACACCCTGTCGCTCCGAAAATAGAAGTAATAGAAAAAAATCTCACGGAAGATTTTATAAATAAGTTTACGGACTGTGAGTATATTTTTGATAAAAAAAAACTTGCTGTTATGTGTGGAAATGACGTTTTTACAACGGAAGATACTGACATAATTCTGAAATTTTTTGGCTCGCCGTGCGGAAAAACAACTGACAACGCAAAAAATCACTACAGATTTGCCATGTTCCACGGAAAGTCCCTGAATAATATTAAAAACGACCTTTCGATATGCGGTTATCTTCTGAACGCCTCTGGCAAGGATTACACAATAAAAGCCCTCTGCGGTGAGTACGGAACGCACTATTATGAGGAGAATGCAGAGTTTGCCGACCTCGTTTCCGTGCGGTATCTCGCCAAAAAACTCCGTTCCGAACTTGAAACGGAAAACATGATTTCTCTTTATGAAGATATTGAACTTCCGCTTACGGAAGTTCTCGCCTCAATGGAAGATACTGGAATAAAAATTAACAAAAACGGCGTTGAAGAGTTCGGAGCGACCCTCTCGGCGATGATTGATGAAACAAAAGAAAAGATTTTTGAACTGGCAGGACGTGAATTTAATATTCTGTCTCCGAAACAGTTAAAAGATGTACTTTTTGACGAAATGAAACTTGTTTTGCCAAAAAATTCTAAAAAAACAAAGTCGGGATATTCCACAAATGCCGATGTTCTGGAGGAAATCAAAGAACAGAATCCCATTGTGGAAAATATACTTAAATACCGTCAGTATACAAAATTAAAATCTACTTATGTGATAGGATTACTTGACAAAGTGTCCACCGACGGACGTATTCACACGTGTTTCAGGCAGACAGAAACACGCACGGGTCGTATTTCCTCAACCGAGCCGAATTTACAGAATATCCCCGTACGTACGGAACTCGGCTCGCAGATGCGTAAATTTTTTGTGGCGGACAGCAAAAAAATCCTTGTTGATGCCGACTACAGCCAGATTGAATTACGAGTTATGGCACATCTCTGTGGTGACAAAAATATGACTCAGGCTTTCAGCGACGGCGAGGACATACACACGTCTACCGCCTCGCAGGTTTTTGACGTTCCGCCGATTATGGTTACCTCTGAAATGCGGAGCAACGCAAAAGCCGTGAATTTCGGCATAATTTACGGAATAGGTGCTTTTTCGCTCGCAAAGGACATCAATGTCACTACGAATGAGGCTGAAAAATACATCTCGGACTATTTTAAAAATTACAGCGATGTTAAAAAATTTATGGACACGACTGTTGAAAACGCCATTAAAACTGGTTTGGTTACGACAATGTTCGGCAGGAAAAGGCATATTCCCGAAATCCTGTCGTCAAATAAAATAACGCAGTCGGCAGGAAAGAGAATTGCCATGAATACGCCTGTTCAAGGGACTTCCGCAGACCTTATAAAAATCGCCATGATAAATGTGTACCGCCGTCTGAAGTCCGAAAAAATCAACGCAAAGCTGATTTTGCAGATTCACGATGAGCTGATTATTGAATCTGATGTTGCGTGTGCCGACCGTTCCGCCGAAATTCTTCGTGAAGAAATGCAGAACGTCCACGAAATGAGTGTACCACTTGCCGTCGACGTAAACAAGGGCAAAAGCTGGTATGATGCAAAGGGGTGATTTTATGATTATGCGAGTCACAATTGAATGCGAGGATAAAATTTTTGACGAATTATCGGCACTCGATAAAAAGTGCGTCGGAAGTGACGGCTGGTCTGCGGAGTCGTTTAAGTCCGAAGTCCGCAAACCAAACGGCATTGTTTTCTGCATAATTCAAAATCAACGTATTATCGGACTTATTTCGGGATATTTTGCCGAGGGCGAGGGCGATATAACAAGCGTTGCCGTTGCTCCCGAACACCGCCGAAAAGGTCTTGCAACTGCCCTTATAAAAGAAATTATAAAAAGTCTTCCGGAAAATACGGAAAATATTTTCCTTGAAGTCCGTGAAAGTAATTTTTCTGCCATGGCACTTTACGAAAAATGCGGATTTGAAAAATTGTCCGTGCGGAAAAATTTTTACATAAATCCCTGCGAAAATGCAGTTGTCATGGTGAAAAAAACAGGAAATAATATGTATTCCGAAATTCCGTTTCCTGATAAAACGATTTTAGAAATAAGTTTTTTGGATACTGATGATTTTTACACAATCTCCATTGAAAATAATAATTACACAATTATTGGTGGCGATAAGGATATCAAAACCAATCTTATTGGAATCGGTGAAGATAAAAAAGTGTACTATATTTTGGCAGATTACAAAAATATCTGTTATATTTCGGCAAATATTAATACTTTTATAAAACAGCTTCTTTTATTTGACGACTATGTAAACAAAAACAATCTCCCCGAAAATCCTGCCGATTCACAGCTTTACGAATTTGCCGAATGTTTCAGAAAACTCATTATAAACTCAGATGTTAATGCTTTTTATGACAAAAGTACATTTTGGTCTGAAATATGTGAGGAAATAGAATATGGGATAATTATTTAATTTCTAACTTATAAAAAAGAAAGGTGATATAATGTTAATACTCGGAATTGAAAGCTCATGCGACGAAACCGCCGTAAGCGTTGTGGAAAACTGCCGAAAAATACGCTCGTCGGTAATCTCGACGCAGATTGAAGAGCATAAAAAATACGGCGGTGTTGTTCCTGAAATAGCATCACGCCGTCATTGCGAAAACATTCTTGACGTTACTAGAAAAGCCCTTGCCGATGCGGAAATAAGCCTTGCCGACCTCGATGCAATAGCCGTTACATACGCCCCCGGACTTATCGGTGCATTGCTCGTCGGCGTGAATTTTGCAAAAGGTCTCGCCATGGCAACAGGAAAACCGCTTGTCCCTGTCCACCATATTGCAGGACATATAGCCACAAATTACCTCTCGCACCCTGAACTTGAACCGCCCTATTTATGCCTTGTGGCGAGTGGCGGACACAGTCATATCATTGAAGTTTTAAGCTATACAAAATTTCGTGTAGTCGGTCGCACACGTGACGACGCAGCAGGTGAATGTTTTGACAAATGTGCAAGGGCAATGGGATTTTCTTACCCTGGCGGAGTACAGATTGACCGTGCGGCACAGAATGGTAACCCGTATGAGTTTAAACTTCCACACCCGAATGTTGCAGGCAATGAATTTGATTTCAGCTTTTCGGGACTGAAAACCAACGTTATAAATTTAATCCACAATTCACAGCAAAAAGGTATTCAACTCAATTATAACAATCTGTCCGCATCTGTTCAGAAAACTATCGCCGAAATACTCACCGAAAAAACTGTAAAAGCTGCTGAAAGTCTCGGCTATAGGAAAATAGCAGTAGCAGGCGGTGTTTCAGCAAATACTGGCGTACGTGCTACACTGTCCGAAGCCTGCAAAAAACGTGGATTTGACTTCTATATGCCCGAAAAATCCCTTTGTGGTGACAATGGTGCAATGATTGCTTGTCAGGGAAGTTATAATTTCCTCGCAGGAATTACCGCCGATGAAAGTCTTAACGCAATCGCTACACTGTCAATGGAGGATATATGAAAGAAATTTCCAGAAATGCAAGTCTGAAAAAATTTATTGAACATTTTATCGAAAAAGATAATATCTCACGTTTGAAATTTGACGGAAAACTTCCTGAAAATACATATGTTAAGAAAATTAACCCTGATTTTTCAGAAACAGAAAAAATTTTAGGATTTGAAATTCACCATGAACTGAAAGAATTGCTGTCACTAGATTTCTTTATTGAGGGGTATTTAAAAAATGAATATATCCATTTTCAGCTTTGCGGAGGCGATACAGATATAGTCAAATTGTTTGATAAATCGGATTATTTTAATCATGGGCATTTCTGCACTATCGGCTATGCTGTCGAGTGCTACATTGAATTTGACAACAACACCGGAGAGGTCTATTTTCTAGTGGACTGTACCGATGATATTTAGTCTAATTCGGGATAAAGCGAAGCAAG
>CAMWQJ010000026.1 GCA_947176415.1 uncultured Ruminococcus sp.
TGCAACACCCTGATCCCCAGTTCAAATCTGGGTGGCGCCTCTTTCGAGCATCTGATTTCTGTCAGGTGCTTATTTGTATTTGAAAGGAAGATTTTAATGGATAACTTCAATTCAAAGGAATATTGCGACTGGTGTGTGGATTTTGTCCGACAGTTCGAGAAAAATTTTACAGGGAAACCGGAAGATGTAAGCGATATGGACAATATTCTTGAAATTATTCATAATGATTATAGAGAGGGAAAAATTACAGAAAATATGGCATGGCAAGTGGCTTTCAATATGGGAGTTTATCTCGGTCAGATTATGCTTGATAATTTCCTTTCGGAATACGGCTTTTTGTGGGCAGTTGACGAAGGTGAGCCGTATTTGAGAAAAGATTCAAAAAATCATATGTATCCGCTTGGAAAAGTCATGAAAAGGATAGTAAACGGCAGGGAAGATGATGTTAAATCTTTTTATGATGTAGCGGTTTACTTGGCACAGAAAAGTATGAAATAAAAAATCCCCCGAATTGACGGGGGATTTTCTTTCTGATTAGCGTCCGCAGTTTTTAAACATCTTGCAGATAAGCTGGAAAATTTCATTGCAACACATATCTTTTTACCTCCTTATGTACCTGTTTTCAGCCGATTAACAGCCACAGCCCTTTAAAAGTTTGCAGATAAGCTGAAAAATTTCGTTACAGCACATATCTCAGTACCTCCTTTTTTATTGTCCTCTCTTGGACTGATTATATTATATCACGTCTTTTTGATTAAATCAATACAAAAATAATGTCATAAAAATTAGTTAATTATGCAAATTGCTATGGCAAGATATGATGCAAATGCACTCCAGAGAAGATAAGGGACATTCAGCACGGCAGATATTTTACTGACTTCCGAAAATTTTTTAATCATAATTCCCACAAGCACCATAAGCAGTACCGCAACGACGGCAGAGAGCGTGAGAAGTCGGCAACGGAAAAAAATTATGCTCCATAAAAAATTTACCATAAGCTGAAATATGTAGATTTTAAGTGTTGCGGTACGTCCTGACGAAAAAACTAAAAAGGCGGAAATTCCCATCAGTGCGTAGAGAACTCCCCACACGACAGGAAAAACCCATGCGGGCGGTGCAAGCGGTGGCTGTGAAATTTCGGCGTAAAATGCGGAAAAATCGCCTGCTATGAGTGCAGAGACCGCCCCGACAAGTTCAGCGGTAACGATAAATAAAATAAGGTCTGTGAATTTTGATTTTCTCATGAATACACCTCTTTTTTCGGGATATTACATGATTATTCCGCCGACCGCCGAATTATTACACCTTTAGTATATTGTCGAAAACGGCGTAAAACCGCACGGGAATATGCTTGTCGGCGTGGCATTTTCCGAAAAACCATTTTTGGTAACTGCACGTCCTTATAATTTCCTCAAAAAAAGCGTGAAGTTCAATTCTCTGAAAAACGTCAACGCCGAGACAGTCTTTCAGCGAGGCAGGAGGTTCATGTGTGACGATATAGTCAACCCTGTTGCCGTTGCGTGCGAGATTCCGCAGACCCTCGGTTATTTCGTCATGCGTAGGCTGTTCACGTTCCCACCAGTTCGTGCTGTCATGCCTGAAATCGTAGTCATGGCTGTGGCCTCCGCCGAAAGTAAAAATTTTCCTGTGTTCTATCGTGAAAACCTGTCCACGCATGAGGTGGTAGACGTTTCCGCCGATATAGTGGACTTTTCCGCCTTTCCATGTAGTTTCGGGATAGCCTTCGAGCAAATCAAAATTTTCGTGGCAACCGTCAATAAATGCAATATTAAAATCTTTTGACAGAAGTTTTTTCATTTTTGATGACTCACGTCTTGAACTGTCCCATATAAAGCCGAAATCACCGCATATTATGAGAGTATCGCCTTTTTTGAGTTTTCGCATTTCAGGCGTCTTGAATCTGTCTATGTCGCCGTGCGTATCGCCTGTTATGTAAATCATTAAAAAAACACCTCCGTTTGTTTTGCTTCAATGTATATTTTACCACATAAAACGCCGTACGTAAAGAGAAAAAATTTTTTTTCAAAAAGTCTTTAAAATCAAAGAAATATCTGCTATAATATATATATCGGACTATTCTGCGGAAAACGCATAAATCAAAGGAGAAAGTATGAAAAAATTTTTATCGGTGCTTGTCGGTCTTGCGATGACCGTCCCGCTTTTGAGTGTGCCGAAAGCGGAAGCAATAAACTTTACAATCAAGACGCCACTGCGGAGCGAGTCGGCTATGTTGGTTAACCTTGACACAGGCAACATTTTAAATGAAAAGAATGCAGATGCACGGCAGATGCCCGGACCGCTTGTGAATATAATGACAGCCATTGTCACGCTTGAAAACTGCGAAAATATAAATCAGGAAATCGTCATTGACGAAACTGTATATACAGATATATTCGCCGACGGGGAGCATTATAACGATATCCGCACCGCTGATATTTACAACGGCGACGTTCTCACAGTAACCGACCTGCTTTATGCAATGATGCTTACTTCGTCCATGGAGGCTTCGCAGACTCTCGCTTATTACGTCGGCGGAAGCAATGTTGAAAATTTCGTTGCCGTAATGAATCAGAAAGCGGAGGAACTCGGTCTCGAGAACACACACTTTACAAATCCGACGGGTATGTATGACACAAATCAGTATACTACCGCACGTGATATGGCTGTCCTCACGGAATACGCCCTCAGAGTACCGCTTTTTGAGAAGATAGCAACGACTTATCAGTATACGCCGTCCGTGCCGAATATCGAACATCATGATTTGCAGGAATGGTACTGGACGCACTCAAATGAGATGATGAACAAAAACAGCGAGATGTACTATAATTCCGCAAAGGGCGTTAAAACCGCAACTCTCGATAATTATGGACGGAATATTATAACTATTGCGAGCAAGGACGGAAATAATTATCTTGCCGTGCTGATGAAGTCGGCAGATGCGGACGAGTGGGGAAATTCTATGTATTATCATATCGAGGACGCAAAAACTCTTTTTGACTGGGTATTTCAGCATTTTTCTTATCAGGTGCTTCTCGCAAGCACGGCAGAGGTCGGCGAAATACCTGTTGAACTCGCAGACGGCAACGATTATGTTCTTGCAAGACCGAAAGAAGATTTTTCTATGCTGTGGTACGACGAGATAGATATATCCGTAATAAATAAATATGATATAAAGTGGTATAAAAAATCCCTCCGTGCGCCTGTCAGACAGGGCGAACCGCTCGGCGAAGTCACGCTTAAATACAACGGCGAGGAACTCGGCACTGTTGAACTCGTCGCTGTTTCTGACGTTGAACGTTCCGCCGCAAAGTTCAATCTTTTTGCAGTAACAAAATTCAAGGATTCAAAGTGGTTTCGGACGGCGTTTACAGTATCTTTCACCCTCTGTGCATTGTATATAATCATGTGCATTTATTCCTATGTCCTCTATCAGTCAAGGGACAAGAAGAAAAGAGAAAAACGCAACAAGCAACGCAGAAATCCGCAGTAAGAATATTCCCTTGTATTTTCACATAAAAAAGGCTTTCCGTTTTTTCGGAAAGCCTTTTTTTTGGATTTAAACATATATAAATTCGCTGTTTGAATAGCCTATAGTGCCGTTGTAGTTGACAACATACCAGCCTTCTGTTTCGCCGTCAATCATAACCGTTGCACCGTTTGGAATTGAGCCTACAACAGCCGACGAAATATCGGGTAGTTTTCTTATATTAAGCCCCGAGCCGTCAGTAACGACAGTTCCCCACCTGACAGCAGTCGGCTTTATAAAAGGAATGCCGAAGTAGTCGCAAAGCGAGCGTACAATATTCTGTGCAATAGCGTTTAGATTATTTTTCAGCCATGCCTCGTCGGCATAGTTGTCATGGTATCCAAGTTCACAGAGTACGGCAACGGCTTTCGTTCTGAGGACTTCTCCGAGCGTTGAAGTCGGTACGGCGTTCACCTTGTCGGGCAAAGGATATATACTTTTAAGATTATTCGCAATTATATTTGCCAGATATTCACTCTGTCTGCTTTCGGGAGCAAAATATATATCAATACCCCTGAGCCGTCCGGCGAACTGTTCGGGGGCGGCGTTGGAATGCAGTGCGAGGTGTACGTCATAATAAGCGGAATTTGAGTCCTGAATTGCACCGTTGACATTCCGTGCAGGGTCGTTCCGCACAAAAGCTATACCGCTTGAACGGAGATAAGGTTCTATTCTGTCGGCAAGAAGATTCATATAAAGCTCTTCGTTGCCGTCGGTCGCATAGGCATTCCATTCCTGAGTTGAGGGGCTTAAAAAAATCTTAGGCATAAAAAATACCCCCTTAGGAAGATTTGAGAATTTCTCTCATAATCATTTTATGCCGAAGTCCTAAAAAATGCCACTCAGTTAGGCTGACCCACACGGTTACGCAGATTGTTTTCCTTTAATTTTCTGCCGTCCGCTATGAGTTCACGCATAGTCTCCGCATCTTTTTTCTCCAGTGCATTGCGGTATTTTACGAGATTCCCTATAAGCGTGTCAAGCTCAAACTGTAGATTTTCGGCATTCTGCATAAATAAATCCGTCCACATTTTTTCGTTCATGGTTGCGATTCTCGTCATATCCTGAAAACTTCCTCCGCTGAAACCGCATTCGAGATTAAGTTCAGGACTCTTTACATAGGCACTTGAAACGATATGGGCAAGCTGTGATGTATAGGCAATCATTTTATCGTGATTTTCGGGACTTGTGAGAACTATTTTTCCCGCACCGATTTCAACGGCAAGATTTTTCAGCAGTTCAATGTCACTTTCGTTGCTGTCATCGAAAGGAGCAATAATAAAGTTAGCCTTTACAAATAAGTCGGCATTGCTGTTCTGATAACCGCCGAACTCCTTACCAGCCATAGGGTGAATGCCGAGATAGCGAAGACCGTTTTTTTCGGCTGTGGACTTCATACGCTCCGAAAAAACGCCCTTTATACCGCATACGTCCGTTATAAGAGTGTTTTTGTCAAATTTATCTGCATTTTCGGCGAAAAATTTTTCCGCTGTTTCAGGAAAAAGCGATATAATAACGAGGTCGAAACCGCTGTAGTCGCCGTTAAAAGCCTCGTCAATTGCAACGTCACGCATAGCGTTTTCCTCTGTATCATGGTTAATATCGCACCCCGTAACTTTATGGTAGGTATATTTTTTCAGTGCCTTGCAGACTGAACCGCCAATCAAACCGAGACCTACAACAAGAATTTTCATAAAAAATCAACCTTTCTTTTTTATTAAATTATAACGCTTTAAACGGCAGAAGTCAATAGCGGACTTATTTGTTTATGTTTTAATCAAAAAGTTTTTCAAAGTCAGGTACAGTAGCGTATATATCAATGTCATTCAGATAGAAGAGCGGAGAATTCGCCCTTATATCGAATTTAAGCGAGTATGCACACAGAGCTTGCCGAAACACTCCGTAACGCTTGTTGGCGGAGATATTGCCGTATTTTCCGTCACCGAGAATATGTGCCTTTATGTGTGCGAGGTGCGCCCTTATCTGATGAGTACGTCCTGTAAAAAGTGTAACCTCAACGAGACAAAGACCGTTTTTCCGCCTGATAACCTCATAGCCCGTTTTGATTTCCCTGAAACCCTCTTGTGCGGTATCTGAAATTCTGACAATATTCCGTGCGTCGTCTTTTCGGTGATAAGCGGTTATTATGTCCTTGTCTTTCGGCGGAGGCGAGACCGTCACGCACCTGTAAATCTTATGTACCTCACCGCACTTTATTGCCGTATTTATTTCACGCAGAGCCATGGCATTTTTTGCCGAAATAACGAGACCGCTTGTATTTCTGTCAAGTCTGCTGGAGAGTGCGGGCGAGAATGATTTTTCACTTTCGGGAATATATTCGCCCTTGTTGTAAAGATAGTGTTTTATGCGGTTTATCAGTGTATCGGCAGTATTCGTGCCGTTTGAATGCGAGTCAAGACCGACGGGCTTATATACTATTAAAATATTCTCGTCCTCATAGATTTTTTCGATACTGTCAGGGGCTTTCAGAAAATTCATGTCATGCTTTTTTTCGGCTGATAATTCCTGTTTTACGTACACCGTAACCGTATCGCCCTCTTGTAATTTTGCGGAAATATCGCATTTTTTCCCGTTTATTTTTATATCTTTCTTGCGGAAAAGCCTGTACATCATGCTTTTCGGAATATCGGGAAGAGCTTTTGAGATAAATTTGTCAATCCGCTGACCGCTGTCGTTTGGAGTTATAATAAAAGTAACCATAAAAAATCTCCTTTGTGTTTTTGTGCAGAATATCATTAAAAATATTCTGTTATTCGTTATTATATACAAATATTCCGCCGAAAAATCTTTTTTTCATCACAGAGGTTGCAATATAGAAAAATATATGTTATAATATAACAAAAAAACCTATATCGTTGTAAACTGTGCCGTCTCTTTGCGGTACGGCTTTTATTATTGTAAAAATGGAAAGAGGAATGATTGAAATGAAGCTATATAAACGAATGCTGTCGGCTTTTGTGTCGTTTGCGGTGGCTGGCTTATCGGTTGTTTCGGCAGAAAGTGTGCAGACCACAGCCGTAGACGATGGGGAAGATATTTTATATAATATCACAGATTCGGAAGAAAGTAAAGAGGAATCCTCAACAACCGAAATTTATACCACTGACACAACAACCTCGACGGAAGAATTTTCCGAGGAAACGACTACTACAACGCTGACAGAACAGGATATAGTTACGGAAGAGCCGTTCAACGTGTTCGATATATACAACGCTTATAAAGGCTATACGACAACCGCCGAAACAACAACCGAAACCACGACCACAGAAGAAACCACCACAACAACCACTACAGAAGAAACTACTACAACCACTACAACCGATTTAGTATACAGACAGGCAAAGGGCATTGACGTATCTTCGTGGCAACCTGATATAGACTGGAATAAAGTCAAGGACAGCGGTATTGAATTTGCAATCTGCCGTGCAGGATACGGCAAATATATTTCTCAGAAAGACCCTACTTTTGACTACAATATGCAGAACGCTCAGGCATTGGGAATTGACTGCGGTGCTTACTGGTACAGCTATGCAACGGATGTTGAGAGTGCAGTTCAGGAGGCGGAAGTATGCTATTCCGTCATAAAGGGATATGACTTCACATATCCTGTATATTTTGATATAGAAGATGCAGTACATACAAATCTCAGCACGGCACAGATTTCTGCAATAACGGAGGCGTTCTGTTCCACTCTCGAATCAAAAGGCTACCGTGTAGGAATATATAGCTATACGAATTTCCTTAAAACAAAAATATATTCGTCACTGCTTGAAAAATACGATGTCTGGGTTGCACATTTTGACGTTGCGTCTCCGTCATACAGCGGTGACTACGGCATATGGCAGTATACCGCAAGCGGAAGTGTGGACGGCGTTCCTGGGGCTGTCGACCTTGACATTTCCTATGTGAACTATCCTTATCTTATGTCCCCTGAAACATACGTTCCTAAAACAACAACTTCCTTCGATTCGGGACTTCATGCGATAACCACGACAACCGCCTCAGGCTCTGAAAGTTCTTTCAAGGAAAGGGGAATAGACGTTTCGCAGTGGCAGGGTAATATAGACTGGTCGGCTGTAAAGTCGTCAGGTAGCGTTGACTATGCCATAATCCGTGCAGGTTATGGACGTTTTGCAACGCAGAAGGACACGTATTTTGACTACAATATGCAACAGGCAAAAGCCAACGACATAAAGTGCGGAGCTTACTGGTACAGCTATGCGACGACTGCGGAGGACGCTGTTAAAGAAGCAAAGGCTTTTTGCGAGGTTATAGACGGCTATCAGTTTGAGTACCCTGTATATTTTGATATAGAAGATACAGTACATACAAATCTCACTAAATCACAGCTTGACGACATAACGGAGGCTTTTTGTTCGTACATGGAAGAACAAGGCTATTGTTGCGGAATAACGAGCTACACAAATTTCCTGAATCAGAAAATCAGCTCGTCAGTTCTTCAGAAGTATGCGGTATGGGTTGCACACTACAACGTAAACAAACCTGGATATAACGGATATTACGGAATGTGGCAGTATTCATGTACAGGAACGGTTAACGGCATAAACGGCTCTGTAGACCTCGATTATGCCTATGTCAACTATCCGTTGCTTATGCCGATACTTAACAAAAACGGCTATTGATATTACACGATATGCACACTTTTTCGGTGTGCATATTCTTTAAGGAGCAATTTTTTATGTTGGAATTTATAACAGGACAGGCAGGAAGCGGAAAGACTACTCTTTTATTTGAACGTATAAAGCAGGATTCCGAAAAAGATTCCCGACAGCTTGTACTTGTCCCCGAGCAGTTTTCATACGAATTTGATAAGAAACTTTATTTTCACATCGGTGCGGAAAAATTCAATAACCTGTACTCTCTTACGTTTACAGGACTTGCGAGACAGCTTTTCCAGTTTTTCGGAGACCCCGACAGAAAAGGCGAGTATGCGGACGACTTCGCCCGAATGATTCTGATTTATCAGGCAATTTCCGCTGTACAGAGCCGTTCAGAGTCGCTGAACTATTTCCGCCGACAGAGTTCGCAGAATGGTTTTGCGGAAGAGGTGCTGAACCTCATAACCGAAATGAAGAGGGCGGGAATACAGCCTGAAACGCTGATAAACAAGTCAGAATTTTTAGACCGCAGACTGATGGACAAGGCAAAAGATATAGCGGAAATTTACATCGAGTACAACCGACTTATGCGTGAATACGGATTCAAGGATAATCTCGACAATATCGTGAAAGCCTCCGAAACCGCCATGCGTGAAGAGTGGTTCAGGGGTATGAATATATATATTGATGAGTTTGAAAGTTTCAACGGCGACCAGCTTGAAATGATAAAAGTCATGCTTTCGTCCGCCGAAAACGTATATATTGCACTCCGCACCGACGACGTTACGGCAGGCGACTACACGCTTTTTGAGACTGTAAACCACACTTACCGCACAATAAGGCAGATGTGTCGGGAACTTGATGTTAAATGTTATAATACAAAATGCGGAAAAAGCAGGCGTTTCAGAAATCCCGACCTTGAATATTTAAGCACACATATTCTCCGAAATATTCGGTATACTCCCGAAAATGCACCTTCTCCCGACAATATAAAGATTTTTGAAGCCAAGGATATGTATGCGGAGACAGAGTATGTCTGTGCCACGATAAAACATCTGATTCACGCCGATAAGTCGCTGAAATACCGTGATTTTGCGATTATCTCAAACAACATCGCAGACTATACTGATATTCTGAAAACAGCTTTTGAACGCTACGAGATTCCCTATTTTCTGAGCGTTGAAAAAACCGTTTCGCATACTTCAATAATGGTTTTCTTTACATCATTGCTTGACTTGCTTACAGCAAGGAAAATCAGTTCCGAGAATATTTTCAGGTTCATGAAGTGCGGAATACTTGATATACCGCTGACGGACGTGTCTTTGCTTGAAAATTACTGCTATATGTGGAACGTTGACGGCGATGTATGGTGCAGAAATTTCACTGCCGAGGACGAAAACCTCGATACGATAGAGCAACTCAGGCAAAGCGTGATAGCTCCCGTAATGAAACTTAAAAAAAGGCTTTCGGGAAAAAACACGGCGGAAAAGATTTGCCGACTGCTTTACGAGTACCTTACGGAATGCGGAGCAGAAAAAAGCGTCGGACGGATTATGGGCAGACTTATACACCTTAACCGTGACTATGAGGCTTCCGAACTGAAAAGGCTGTGGAGCTGTCTCATGGACGTACTGGACAGTATAGCGGAGACCCTCGGCGACAAAATCATTACTTTGTCTGAAATATCGAGGATAATACGGTCCATGCTCGGAAAACTTGAATATTCCGTTCCTCCTCAGACGCTTGATTCAGTAATATCCGCTTCCGCACGCACCGCCCGACTCAGCGAGCCGAAAATTGTCTTTATAATGGGTGCGAATGACGGAGATTTTCCGAATCAGATTAGTCTGCATGGAATTTTTTCGGAGTCCGACAAGCAGAAACTTTCACAGAAGGGCATAGAAATTTCACGCCCCTTGTCCGACCTCACAGCCTCGGAAAGACTTGTTGTCTATAAAGCACTTTCATCAGCCTCGGAAAAAATCTTCATAACCTATACGCTTTCGGACTTGTCCGGACAAGCGAAATATCCTGCACAGGCTGTCGATAATATAATTAAAATGTTTGATAATGACAAAATCCGCCTTACTTCCTCGGACATAACAACGGACTACTATGCCGTTACGATGCACTCGGCTTTTTACCACTATATGCAGAATATCACGGAAAACACGTCTGTTGTTTCGTCGATAGGGGAGATTCTCAATTCAGACCCCGTTTATAAAAAGCGTCTCGAGTATGTAACGAGCCGTTCCGCACATTCTCAGAAATATAAAATCGAGTCTGAAACAATGCAAAGGCTTAAATCTTTTAACCCTCTGCGGATTTCGCCGACAGATATTGAAAAATACAATGAATGTCATTTCGGGTATTTTTGTGAGAGTTGCCTTAAATTGCAGAGGTGCGAGAAAAAGGAGCTTGACGCACGTGTTTCAGGTGATATAATCCATGACTGTTTCCGTTCAATTTTAAGTGGTTTTGCGGTTGAAGATTTTCTTGACATGGACGAAAAACGGTTAAAAGAATTAATCATAGAAAGTGCCGAAAAGTACAAGGACGAAAAACTTTCAGGTGATTTTGGAAAAAACCCGAGTTTTAAACTTACATTCAATAAACTTACGGAACGTCTTGTTAAAGTTTTCGTACATATGCAGAACGAATTAAGAGCTACAAAATTCCGTCCGTCCGCCTTTGAAGTCAGTATCAGGGACAAAAACCCCGTTGTGTTGCCGTTCGGCAAGGACTACAGGCTTGTTTTCGGCGGAACGATAGACCGTGTGGACATATGGAAAACGGGCGAGGAAAAATATGTAAGAATTATTGACTATAAAAGCAGTGAGAAAAAAATTAACTCCGAAAACCTCGCAAACGGAATAAATATACAGATGTTACTTTATCTTTTCGCCATAACCGACGACGGCGGACTTTACGGAGACTGCATTCCCGCAGGCGTGCTTTATTCGTATATACAGCTTGACGGCATAAAAACCGAAGATGTAAAAAATCCTCAGGAAAATACAAAAGGTATAAATTCCGAACTGAAAGCGGACGGTCTTGTGCTAAGTGAGAGCAGTGTACTTAATGCTATGGAAATCAACGTGGAAGGAAATTTCATACCCGTAAAGTACAATGACAAAGGTGTTTTAAGTAAAGATTCTTCCTGTATAACATCTGAGGGCATGAAAAAACTGCGTGAATTTTCATATAAAAAACTTACGGAAATGGCGGAAAGTCTGCTTGACGGCGATGCCGAGGCGTTGCCTGTCTATGTTCATAACAAAGACAAAAAACTGCCGTGTGAATATTGCAGTTATATTAATATCTGCGACAATGCACACATGGAACGGTTAAAAACGGCTGACGAAGAAAGCGTGAAACAGGCTGAGGAGATTTTGGCAATGAAAACAGAGCAGGAAGAAGAGGTAGAAAAATAATGGCTTGGACAGAACAACAGCAAAATGCGATAGATTCAAGGGGAACGTCCCTGATTGTTTCGGCGGCGGCAGGAAGCGGAAAAACAGCTGTTCTGACGGAGAGACTTATAAGGCTTATCGCCGACCCGAAGTCAGAAGTTAGGGCAGACAGAATGGTAATCGTGACTTTCACAAACGACTCTGCATCAGAGCTGAAAAAACGTCTCGACAGAAAGTTAAGAGACTTAATAAACGAAAATCCGCTTGATTCCCATCTTATAAAACAGCAGGTACTTTTGCAGAACGCCAGAATTTCAACAATAAACTCCTTCTGTTTCGAGTTGATACGTGACAACATAGCAGGGCAGGGGATAACGTCGGGATTCAGCGTACTTGACGAGACGGACGATAATGTGCTAAAAGCACAGGCTATGGAAGATTTGATTAATTATTACAGCGAAAACGAGTATGACAAAATATCGTTTTTGTATGACAAATTCTGCACGAAAACAATAAAAAGCCTTACGGAAGTCATTTCAGGTCTGGACAAATTTCTTTCGTCTGTTGCGTTCGGCGACAGGTGGCTTGACAAGACGCTTGCGGAGTACAGGAAAGATTTTAAACAGTCCGTATATTACAGGGAATTTATGTCGGAATGTAGTTCAAGTCTCACTGAAGCGGAACGGCTGGCGGAAGAGTGCATAGATATGCTTGACGATATTTTTAGTGACGATACTGAAAATAAACAGTATAATAAAAGAAGAGAACAGGCAGAGGACGAACTGAAAAAAGTTAAATGGTTTGCCGAAATTTTCCGTAGCGGACGGATTCCCGACATTTCAGAGACAGAAAAAGCACATTATTTTGAAAGAGCTAAAGGCATAAGCGGACATGAGGCGGAACGTACAGCTTTAAAAAACAAAAGGGATAAATTTAAAGAAATTGTGCAGAAAACCGCCGTATCTGAAACGTTACTCGAAAGTGATTTCATAGAGTCAGGCGAGGTTACGGAAGTTCTTTTCGAGGTTATCAGAAAGTATCAGGAGCTTGTATGGGAGAAAAAATGTGCAAAAAACGCCCTGAGTTTTGCCGATGGAGAACGTCTCGCCCTTGAAATACTCGCCGATACGGACGGAAACGGAAATATAGTTCCGTCGGAAACAGCCCATAGAATAGCGGATTTTTACGATATAATCATGGTTGACGAGTATCAGGATACCAATAATAAGCAGGATTTGATTTTCAGGCTGATGTCAAAAAACTGCTACAATGACGAAAACGGCGAAGTGGCTTATGGAAATAATGTTTTCCTTGTCGGCGACGTAAAACAGGCAATTTACCGCTTCAGACTGGCAAATCCGCAAAATTTTATAAAAACCCTCGAAACGTCCGAGGAGTACGGAACTGACGGCACAAAAAATAAAAAGATTTTTCTTAATACAAATTTCAGAAGTTCGGAATCGGTGCTTGACTTTTCAAATTACGTTTTCCATAATCTCATGACGAGGCGTTGCGGAGAGGTTGAATATAACGATAAAGAGTGGCTTAATTTTGGTGCGGAGAGATACCGCAATGAAAAAATAAGTCCCACGCATATTTCTTTTATAAACGTTGAAAAATCCCCTGAAAACAGCGAAAAAAAGAAGAGTGCGAAAAAGGACGAGCCAAATCTGGAGGCAATTTTTACGGCAAGAAAAATTGCGGAAATGCTTAAAAACGGCACAGAAGTTATACTTGAAAACGGCACTACGAGGCGGTGCGTTCCGTCGGATTTCTGCATACTCGTGCGTGCAAACAAGTATGTAAATCAGTACGCCGACGAACTGGAAAAACTCGGTATACCGTCGAGACGCAACGAGGAAAAAGGTTATCTTAAATCACGGGAGATAGCTTTGTTGACGGATTTACTTAGAATAATTAACAATCCGCTTGCGGACGTGCCGATGACGGCGGTACTCACATCTCCGATGTATATGTTTCAGATTTCGGAACTTGCCTACATAAAGGCACTCGACACAAAAAAACCGCTGTATTCCGTCATTCTTGGAATTGTCGGCGGAGAATACCCCTACTGCGACGAGGGGCTTACAGAACGCTGTGCGGAGTTTCTTAAATCAATTGACAGATTCCGCCTTGACGCCGTTACAATGACGACAGGCGAGTTGATTAATTCAATTTACGATACTACGGACTTTATTTCCGTTATGCAACTTTACAGCGACGGTGACAAGAAAAGGGCTAATTTAAGGGCTTTGATTCAGTATGCAAAGAGCTATGAAAACTCCGTTGCATACGAGGGAACGGGCGGACTAAGCGGATTTCTCCGCCATATTGACAGGGTTATGGAAAATGGCGACTATGAACAGGGAAAAATTTCCGATTCGTCGGGCGATTATGTTACGGTTACAACGCTCCATAAGTCCAAAGGTCTCGAATATACGTTTGTTTTCATAGCGGAGACGGCACATGAATTTAATGGCAGGAATAATAGAAATCCCATACTTGCCATGTTTTCCGACGACGGAAAAATCGGCTACACACTGTACGACCCGAAAACCGTGCGGAAGTACAAGACTTTTCAGCATACTATGATTGCGGAAATCAAAAAAAGAGAGACGAGAAGCGAGGAATTGCGACTTTTATACGTCGGATTTACAAGGGCAAGACAACAGCTTTTTGTCAATTTAAAATACGATAAAGATTTTGTTAAATCCTTTGATAAACTTACCAGACAGTATATTTTAGCCAATGGTGATATTGAAAATCTCGTCGTCAGTGCAAACAGATTTTGCGACTGGCTGTGGACTGCACTTATGAAACACCGTGATTTTGCTGAAATAGCGGAATTTTTCGGCATTGAGACAGGCGGTGATTTTCCTGAATATAGCAAATCTGAAAAGATTTTTGAATGCGAATTTTGCGAACAGGTCTCCGAAGATTTCGCAATCGAGGAGAAGAATTTTAAAAAGGCAGAGCCTGACAAAGAGGTCTGCGAGAGAATCAGGAATATAATTTCTGACGATTACGACAACAGCCTTTCCGAGATTCCCGCAAAACTCAGCGTTACGCAGATTTCAAGAAAATTCCGCAACGATGAAAATTTTGACTATAAACTCAGCCGACCGAAATTCATTTCCGAGAGCAAAAAACTGACGGGTGCGGAGCGTGGCACGGCTGTGCATACGTTTTTCCAGTATTGCGACTTTGAGGGAGCTGTAATAAATCCGTCACAGGAGCTTGACAGAGTTGTGAATATGGGCTATATAGGCACGGCACAGGCGGAGAGTATAGAAATTGCCAAGATTTCGGCATTTTTCCGCAGTGAACTTTATAAGCGAATTTCAGAATCGGCGAAAATCTGGAGGGAAAAGAAATTCACTGTAGCGGTTTCCGACCTTAATATTACGGGCGAAATAATGGAAAAATTCAGCAGGTCGCATGGAATGATTAAAGGAATTATCGACCTGATGTTTGAAGAAAAAGACGGTATAGTCCTTGTTGACTATAAATCAGACCGTGGCGTTTCGGGGGCATATCTCGAAAAGCGTTACAGGGTGCAGATGCAGATTTATAAATCCGCAATAGAACTTACATTCGGAAAAAAAGTCAAGGAAGCATATCTTTATTCGATAGAGCTTGAAAAGTCAATTCCTGTAAATATTTAAATAAAATCAAAGCCGTTCCCTTTTTCATGAGGGAACGGCTTTAATAAAAGTAAGGAGAAGTATATATTTAGAAAGTCTGTACTTAGTTTTCGGTAACGTCTGTTTCGGTGTCAAGCGGATTGGATTTGATTTTGTTTGATACAGCCTCCTGTAAAGTGAGGTCGACGGTAATATCCTCGCCGTCACGTGTGAAAGTAATACTGATTTTGTCGCCTGCCTTGTACTGATTTTTTATTTTGTTAAGTTCGTCGGCGGTTGTAACGGTTTCGCCGGCAATATCAATAATAACGTCACCATGCTTTATGCCTGCGATATCTGCGGAACTTCCCTCCTCGACGTTCTGGACGTACACGCCGAGCGGAATGTCGTAGTAGCGTGAAATCGACTCCGTAACGTCAGCGGTTGTAATACCAATCTGCGGTCTTCCCTTGACGTACTTGTAATTGATAAGGTCGTCAATAATGGTTTTCGCCTCGTTAATGGGAATAGCGAATCCGAGACCCTCAATGCTTGCCGAGCCGTAGCCTGCCGACATTTTGGCAGAATTTATGCCGATTACCTGTCCCGAACTGTTAAGCAGAGGACCGCCTGAATTACCCTCATTTATAGCGGTATCGGTCTGAATAAGTGTCATACTTTTTTCGTTTATATCAATTTTTCTGTTTTTGGCGGAGACAATACCGCTCGTGACAGAGCCGAACAGGTCGAAACCGAGGGGATTTCCGACAGCTATAACAAGCTCGCCTACTCTCAAATCATCGCTGTTTCCGAACTCAGCAGGAGTAAGACCCGTTTCGTTCACCTTGAGGACAGCCAAATCCGTTTCCGTATCATATGCAATTACTTTTGCCTCGTGTTCCGAGTCGTCGCTGAAAACAATAGAAACCTCAATAGCCTCACCGCACTGATATTCGCTGTCATCATATATCACATGGGCATTTGTTATAACATATCCGTCTTCGGACATAACAATTCCCGTGCCTGTTGCACGCATTTCCTGCGGTTCTGAGTTCATGCCGAAACCGCCCCAGCCCCACGTATTGTAAGGCATTACATACTCAAAAGTAGATGCAACCCCCACGACTGACGGCATAATTTCGTCCACTATATCGGGAAGAGATTTTGCATCTGTGCGTGATGCTATATCGATAAGGCTTGGCATATCTCTTTCGTCTGTTTCTGGCTCGGAACTTTCAGGAAGACCCTGTGAGAGAATGGATTTTATTTTTTCTTCCTTGTCGGAATCGTCTTCGTCGTCGTTGTCAAAGTCCGACACTTCAATATCATTTTCGTTAAGATATTTGTATACCTGTATAGAGCCACCGCCCGCAATCACGAGACATAGAATAAAAGTAACAGCTTTCAGCCCTGTATGTTTTTTCTTGGTTTTTTTATTCGGTCTGGAATTATTCTCATAGGTGTATACTGATGAATCATGAGAATCCGAAAGATTATTGTCATCATTGAACGGATAATTGTCTGGCATAAGAAATTTTCCTTTCCGTAATTAATTTCACTACTTACTATTATAAACACTTATGTGATAAAAATATGATAACATACAGAAAAAAACAGCCTTTAATGTGAAATATACAGAAAAGAACAGGATTTTTCCTGTTCTTTTGGTAAATTATTTTATTTTGGACTTTGCTTTTTCTGTGAATTTTTTTCCGTATACTAAAAATCTCCTGTGCGTTCCCTCACCGATAAGACCGCATTCGTCATAAGCACGCACGCTGAAAGTTATTTCACGACCATTTATAGCTGTAACTTCCGCCTTTGCAAATACCTGCATATTTTCGGGAGTTGCTGAAACGTGTTTTATATTCATTTCCGTTCCAACTGTTGTTTCGTCATTTTCGAGATACTCGGCTACTGCATTACAGGCGGATTTTTCCATAAGCATAACCATTACAGGCGTTGCGAAAACCTCAAGGCTTCCGCTTCCGACATTAACGGCAAAGTCTTTTTCTGCCACGGTCATTTCAGCTTTTCCGCAGACTCCGCAATTTATTTCTTTCATTTATTCGTCCTCCGCAGTTGTTGTAAGAAGTTCTTCGGGAATAGGACACGGCGAATAGACATCACCGATAACCCTGTCATAAGTCAACATATCAAGCTCTTCGTCTCTTTCAATTTCGCTTGCGTATTCTTCCGAGTAAACAGGAATTTTTTCCATATAGTTATTCATAGTTTCAATAAATTCATCGTGCGGAGCGTCAATTATATTCATAAGCACATAAGGCATATAGAAGAATGAAACTTCATTTTCAGGCACTGAAGAATAGTCCGCATCGTAATTGCTCCATATAAAATAATGTTGCTGATAGAGTGCATTACAGTTAGAGCCGTTGAGACCGAGTTGATTATATACGCTTGTCTCACCACGGAGCGACGGAAAATGGTCGCCGACAAACAGTACAAGAGTAGGCTCGTCAATTTCTTTTAGACTGTCAAGAAATACCGAAAGTTTGTCATTTGTGTGTTGAATCCAAGTTAAATAATTAGTTATTTCGTCGTCAGGATTTTCGCCCTGATTGTAAGGCTGATGATTCTGCATAGTTGTTGTGTGAATATACAAGGGGTCATCAGTTTTTTCTATTAGGTCGATAAGCTGATTAAAGACCGTACTGTCGTCTACATACGTTCCGAAATGCTCGACAGGTACGGTAAAATCCGACTCGCCCGTCTGGTCGTTATGGAAAATCATAGTATCGAATCCGAATTTTCCATAAATTCTCGAACGTCCGTAAAAACTTTTCTGGAACGGGTGAACGTAAGCAGTCGAATAGCCCCAGCTTTTGTAATACTGTGCAAGAGCAGGCTGTTCACGGTCGGCAAGTTCACGCTGTGGCATATTTGGAGTATTTATTCCACGTACAGGCAGACCGAAAAGGAGTTCAAATTCCGAGCGTACCGTCCAGCTTGCGTAGGTAGGAGTAATAGTAGTACCTGCATAGCCGTCTTCTCTCGCCTCGTCAAATTTTTCATAATACTTGTCATCTATATTGAGTTCGTCAAAAACTCTGAAATCCGCATAGGACTCACTCATAATAACAATAACATTCGGCTTTTCACCGCCGTGAAAGTCGTTTTCCTCTTCAGTATTTTCCTCTACAATTTCGCTGATGTGTTCATCGTCATAGTTTTCAGGCTCGGTAAGCCTGTTTTCGTAACTCTCGGAAGCGGTCTGAACGATAAAGGCGAGAAAACTGTTATTCTGAAATTTTTCATTCAGTTTAAAAGTATTTGTCGCATCTGTTGTATCGATACTGAAAATTTTATAGACAGCAGAGGAGAACGACGGCAGAAATACAAGGCTCACACAAGGCACAACACAAGCAAGTCCAGCTATAACCCTTTTCATAGGTTTAAGTTTAAACTTAGGGTTGAAGTAAAAAGCGAGTGCAATAAAAGCGATAACTATAATGCAGTACATAACAAGCCTCGGAGTAATCTTTATGTAGGCAAAAGATTTAAGGCTTTTGACACTGCGGAAAAGTTTCATATCGGACAGAATAAGATGATTTCCGTTAGTACCGTACTTGAAAAGTTCGGTTATGCTGAGTGCCATATATATAAAACTCTGCACGGCTATCGAAACCCAGCCAAAATGGAAAATCGCAAGCAGGAAAACAAAGATTATCGATGCAATGAATACGTCAAAAATAATAACCATAGGTCTGTGAATCAGAAAATCAAGATAAGGCAAAACTCCTTTGAACTGATTTATTTCAGCCATACTGCATATGAAAAGCGGAAAAATCAGCATTATTGCCAGATTTATTTTAGGGTGTCTGTCCGTCTGCTCGGAATGCTTTTTCAGGAAAAGCGAAAAACTTTCCTTAAAAGTTTTCTGTTCACCTGTGGAATCTTTAACCATAAAAAACCTCCTGTATCATTAAATTCAATCATATAATAACATACTTTTAAAAAAAATTCAAGCAGTAACCAAAAATATCATCTTTTTATCATAAACCTTCAGCGTATTTGTAATTATGCACGTAAAAAAG
>CAMWQJ010000027.1 GCA_947176415.1 uncultured Ruminococcus sp.
GTTATAATTGTGGCTCTGTTTCAGAACCGTGTTTTAATTTATTCAATGATAATGGTGATTTTACTGTAAATCATTCTTCCAATTCAATAATCGGACCGTCAAAAAAACGAGTGGCAGTTTTTACACCAAGTTCATCTACTGTACATCGTTCTTTCTGCTGTTGGTATCCAAGAACAAATTTAAATACAAAGCCCATTAATGCACCGATACACTGGCTTTCCCGTGCGGACAGCTTAAACGTATTCTTCGGATTACGTTTACGTTTGTAAATTGTAATCAATGACTTGACGGGCGGAATCCCCATATCATTTGCAAAAACAATATTGCTCATGCTTATAGGATTCCTGATAGTCTCAATACAAAAATCCCAGAGGTCGCCAGATTCAACGAAAGGTGTTGCGTTTTTGTAAACAGATGAAAAATCTTTGTTGATAGCGTCAATAATCTGTTGTGTTTTCATTTTGGATTCTCCAGACATACATTTATTTGATAGTTCAAGTATAACACAGTTTTTAGAAAATGTCAATACCAAACCTACAAAAAACTGAATGTTTACAATTCATTCATAAAAAAGCTGATTTCTATGTGTATTCAGTGATAGTTGTGGCTTTTATTTTAAATGGTGGTGGATAGTGGTGCTTAAATGCCATTTTATAAAACCTATATAAATTTTATTTTTCTACACGAAAGGAATTTATAATAGCTGATTATGCACCACCAAGCACCACCGATATAAATCAGTGATAGTTGTGACTTTGCTTTAAAACCATATCTTTCACTTTCATAAGCGAAACTGTCGTGTTACGCTCGTTTTCAGAAAGTTTCATGGTAATATATTTAATAGTTTCTTCATAGTCGGGAATCATTATATGCTCCAGTGCATTCACACGGCGACGGGTCTTTTCTATTTCGTCCGCCATAAGCTGACAGGCTTTTTCAACCTCCGCAAGACGTATCATCTTCGGGAAAACCTCACTCAACGCACTTACCGCACCGTCGAGGTCTGTAGATGTAAAAGCCGTCCCATAGGAATAAATGTCGTTGCTGTCACCTGTCTTGTACTTTGTCTTAAATTCGGGAATGCACACACTCATGACGTTTTTTTCCGTAACTTCGAGTTCAACTTCCTGTTTCGGAAGAAGCAGTGCGGTTTCAAGCACTTCCCTCTGCACTACAGACCCAGCCACAGCCATATATCTGTCAGCCTCTTTAACGGCGGTTTCAACCTCGCTACGCAACTGCCTGTTTTCTTTGATTAAAATCATAAACTGTCTCATGAGTTCGTCGCACTTGTCTTTCAGGAGTTTATGCCCACGCCTTGCGGTCTGTAGCTTTTTTTTAAGTTTGCCGAGTTCCATTCTCGTCGGATTAACATTAAGCCTTGCCAATAGCACACCTCATTTATCATAATATTCATTGAGATATTCTTCACGTATACGCCTTAATTCGCTCCTCGGAAGAAGTTTAAGGAGTTCCCAGCCGACAGCGAGTGTATCTTCAATCGTCCTGTCGTTGTCGAATCCCTGCGAAATATAACGCCTTTCAAACTCATCAGCGAATTTTGCATAAATCAGGTCCGTCGGAGTAAGTGCGGACTCGCCCAGCACAACCATTAATTCTTTAGCATCTTTTCCCCTTGCGTATGCTGAAAAAAGCTGATTCATGGTATCGGAATGGTCTGCCCTTGTCTTTCCCTTGCCTATTCCCTTATCTTTCAGACGTGACAGCGACGGAAGAACGTCCACAGGCGGATTTATGCCTTTTCTGTAAAGTTCACGTGACAGGATAATCTGCCCTTCGGTAATATATCCCGTGAGGTCGGGAATCGGGTGCGTCTTGTCATCTTCTGGCATGGTGAGTATCGGAATCATCGTAATACTGCCCTCTTTACCGTCCTGCCGTCCTGCCCTCTCGTAAATCGTCGCAAGGTCTGTATACATATACCCCGGATAACCACGCCGTCCGGGGACTTCTTTTCTCGCAGAAGATACTTCACGGAGAGCGTCCGCATAGTTTGTTATATCAGTTAATATTACAAGCACGTGCATACCCTTTTCAAAGGCGAGATACTCCGCAGTTGTGAGTGCCATTTTCGGAGTTGCTATTCTCTCGATTGCGGAATCACTGGCAAGGTTTATGAAAAGCACTGTTCTGTCCAAAGCCCCCGTACTCCTGAAACTGTCTATAAAATATTCCGATTCCTCAAAAGTTATGCCCATTGCCCCGAACACAACGGCGAACTGTTCGTTTTTTCCCCTTACTTTTGCCTGTCGTGCTATCTGTGAGGCAAACTGTGCGTGCGGAAGTCCGCTTGCCGAAAATATCGGGAGTTTCTGCCCCCTTACAAGCGTGTTCAGACCGTCAATTGCTGACACGCCTGTCTGTATAAATTCCTGCGGGTATCTTCTCGCAACGGGATTCATCGGCAGACCGTTTACGTCCATTCTCATTTCAGGAATAATTTCAGGACCGCCGTCAATTACTCTTCCGAGACCGTCAAAAACTCTTCCGAGCATATCTTCAGATACGCCGAGTTCCATCTGATGTCCCGAAAAAACCACACTGCTTTCCTGAAGATTTATTCCCGTAGAATTTTCAAAAAGCTGTACGAGTGCGTCAGTGCCATTCAGTTCAAGCACACGGCAACGCCTTTTTTCGCCGTTTTTCAGCCTTATTTCAGCGAGTTCACCGTAAGTCACTCCCTCAACGTCCTTTACAAGCAGTAAAGGTCCTGCCACTTCATCAATAGTCCTGTATTCTCTTGGCATTATTTTTCCTCCCTGTAAAGCAGTCTGTCAATTTCTGCCGAAATCTCCATGCTTATCCTGTCAAATTCCGTATCTGTATTTTCTTCTGGTACATATTTGAAACGTCCGATTTTTTCACGGACGGCAAGTCCTGAAATCTCCTCGGCGTCCGCACCTTTTCCGACCGCTTCAACCGCCTTGTCATTAAAGCCTAAAATCAGTTTCATCATATAAAGCTGTTTTTTCAGGCTTGTATAGGTGTCAACCTCATGAAATGCAAGCTGGTGTAAAAAGTCCTCACGTATAGACCTTGCCGTCTCCATTTTAAGACGGTCTTTTGCCGAAAGTGCGTCCATGCCTATCAGCTTTACAATTTCTTTCAGTTCCGCCTCGTCGTGCAGAATTTCCATAAACCTCGCACGTAATTTAGTCCAGTCGGCAGAGACGTTATTATTGTACCAGTCCGCCAGCGAGTCTACATAAAGCGAATAGCTCGTAAGCCAGTTTATAGCAGGAAAATGTCTCTGATAAGCAAGATTTGAATCAAGCCCCCAGAAAACTTTAACAATTCTGAGTGTAGCCTGAGAGACAGGCTCTGAAATATCGCCCCCAGGTGGCGAGACAGCACCGATTACAGACAATGCTCCCTCTCTTCCGACCGTGCCGTTTGAAATAACCCGCCCTGCCCTTTCGTAAAACTGTGCGAGACGGCTTCCGAGATATGCGGGGTATCCTTCATCGCCAGGCATTTCCTCAAGCCGTCCCGACATCTCACGGAGTGCCTCCGCCCAGCGTGAAGTTGAATCCGCCATAAGTGCCACAGAATAGCCCATATCCCGATAATATTCGGCTATGGTTATTCCCGTGTATACAGAAGCCTCACGTGCAGAAACAGGCATATCGGAAGTATTGGCTATCAGAACAGTACGCTCCATAAGTGACTTATTAGTATGAGGGTCGATAAGTTCAGGAAATTCATTAAGCACGTCGGTCATTTCGTTTCCACGTTCTCCGCAACCGATATAAACAATTATATCCGCATCTGCCCATTTTGCAAGCTGATGTTGCGTAACGGTCTTGCCACTCCCGAAAGGTCCGGGGATAGATGCAACACCGCCCTTTGCAATCGGAAAAAGACAGTCAACCACACGCTGTCCCGTAATCAACGGCATATCGGGAGAAAGTTTCTTTTTATAGGGTCTGCCACAGCGGACAGCCCATTTCTGAAAAAGCGAAAGTTTTTTATCGCCGTTTTCTGTTGCGAGAGTGCAGACAATATCATCAACGTGAAAATCTCCCTCGGAAATTTCCTTTACAACGCCCTCCGCTCCCTCTGGTACAAGTATTTTGTGAAGAACTATATCCGTTTCGGGAACTGTTCCGATTATGTCACCGCCCTTTACACTGTCGCCGACCTTAACCGTCGGAGTAAAATTCCATAGTCTGTCCCTTTTCAGCGACGGCACGTCAATGCCTCTTTCAAGACTGTTTCCGCATATTTTTCTTATATCATCAAGCGGTCGCTGTATGCCGTCAAAAATACTTCCTATCAGCCCAGGTCCTAACTCAACGCTCATCGGCTCGCCAGTGGACACAACTTTTTCACCCGTGCCGAGACCTGCCGTCTCCTCGTAAACCTGTATTGACGCACGGTCGCCGTGCATTTCTATAATTTCGCCTATCAGACGTTTTTCGCTCACACGCACAACGTCAAACATATTTGAATCCCTCATTCCCTCCGCAACAACCAGAGGTCCTGAAATTTTAACAACTTTTCCTGTACTGCTCATTTTATCGCCTCAATTCTTCAGTATATCCGAGCCGACAGCCTTTTCCACTGATTCGTGTACTGCCCTCATGCCGTCGCCTGTGTTTCCTTTTACTGCTGGAATCAGCACAATTGACGGCAATCGGCTGTTTCGGTATTTTCCTATGGTTTCTCTCACTGCCACCGCCACAGGCTCTGTAATATATATTACTGCAAACTCATTTTCCGCAAGCCGTTTTATGAGTTTTTCAACCTTTCTGCTTTCCGTCTCGCAGAAAACCGAAAGCCCGAGCGAAGCAAATCCCATAACGCTTGCACTGTCTCCGATTACCGCCACTTTATACATATAGTTTCCTCAATCTTTCCGTTATGGTTTCCTTGCCCGCACCGCTTTCACGGCACACCGAAATAATCCGAACATTCTTTATCTCGGCTTCCTTTGCAATATAATATGCTATCAGCGGTTCAGCCCCGAAAGCCTGCATACGTGTACTTTCGGCAAGCTCCGTCACAGCGTCATCACAGTATTTTTCAAACTTTGCAGGACTTTCTTTTAAAAGCCCGACCGCCTCCGCATACGGCGTATGTTCAAGAAAAGACAGCAGTCCGTCAGTGCCTGAGAGAATCGCCCTTATAAGCGACTTTTTGTCGAGTTCGGAACTTCCGCACACTGCCGTCTCAAGAAAAGCCCTTTGTTTATTCATTTTACTGCACCTGTATGCCGTCTTTATATCTGCATATACGGTAATCAAATCAACGTATTTCCGCATAAAATCTCCGCCGTATTTCCCCGCACTGTTCTGCATTGCCGTGAGTGCGGACGTATCAATAAATGAGTCCGCAAGCTGACCGTCAAGCGTTTTTGTAAGGAGTTCATAAGCCTGCTCGGCTGTTTCTCTCATGTAGTCGGGAAGAATATCCGCATTTTTCGTGCGGAACGCCTCTTCGAGTGTTTCAGGCGTGACATTCGACGGCTCTATAAAATAATTCTCGGGACTTCTGTTGGAAATCATAGCTTTTAAAACGGCTTTCAGATTATGAAAATCATTCCTGTAAAGCAGTATTTCAAGTTCACGGCTGTCACCGACATAGCTTTTCAGCATATCCCATACATCAGAAAGAGTTTTGTTTTCAGTCGACTTTGCAGAAAGAATCATATCAAAATCCGCCTGTGTATCGGCATTTATAAGCTGTTCCATGTCGGAATTGCTGAGCAGAAAATTTTCCATTGCCTTTACCGCACCGACCGCAACCGCATATTGTGTACCGCCCATTAACAATCACCTGCCGAAAAAATTTCTCTCGCTATCGTATCACGAATATCATTCCGTTCCGCCTCAATAATAGACTTAAATGTGCAGTTTTCAGAAATAAGACCGTATTCCAGAATAAAGCCGTTTTCTATATTTTCGGAACTCTCCGCAATTTCAAGCGTTCCGCCTTTCAGTATAGCAAGATTCTTTAACTTCATTTCAAAACTCTCCGTAATTCTCTTCATGTCATTTTTACCGAAATACATAATCCCGTTGCCTTTACTGACTTTCTTTTCCGCAAGTCTCAGAATAATATTAAAATAATCCTCGTCGCAAAGTCTTCCGAGCCTTTCAAGCACCCTGTCAGTTATGCTGTCTATAATTTCAACCCTGCATTTCAGGATTTTTCTTTTCATATCCGCATCAGTCGAATTACAGGCATTTATAAAATCCGTCCGTGCCTTTTCGGACTCTTTCTTCATGCACTCTTCAAAAGCCGTCTGTGCTTTTCGGTCGCCGTCTGCCATTATGCTGTCGGACTTCCTTTCGGCTGTCTGTATAATACTGTTCTCATTCTGTTTCTGCCGTTCGTTGATTATGTTTATAATATCGTCAAGTCCTGACATTTCAGCACCTCCTTATATAGCGATATTATAGATAAGAAGTATTGATACAAGAAGTGCAAGAATAGCATATGTTTCAACCATTGCGGACATGATAATGCCCTTGCCGTTGTGTTCAGGTTTTTTCGCCGTTATGCCCACACCGGCGGCCGCCGTACGTCCCTGTGCTATGCCTGAAAAAAGTCCGACTATTGCTATAGGAAGTGAAGCTCCCAGAAACATAAGCCCCTGTGCCGTTGTGAGTTCAACCGCATTTCCGCCTATAACGCCTATTCTGCTTAACAGGAGAATAGCCGTCAGAAGTCCGTAAAGTCCCTGAGTACCGGGGAGAAGCTGAAGAATAAGCACTTTACTGAATTTATTCGGGTCTACGGAAACAACCCCCGACGCCGCCTCGCCCACAAGTCCGACGCCCTTTGCCGAACCGATTCCAGCAAAAAGCGATGCCGATACCGCACCTAATACTGCCAGTGCCAAACCCATACTATTCATTGAAATTTTCCTCCTTGAATTTAATATACTGAGTGTTTACCGCAAGCGGATTAAATTCACGTCCTCCGCCTGTATAGAATTTCCCGAAAAGCTCCACAAACTGTAGCCTGTCGGTGTGTACATAAGCACCCAAAAGATTTATTGCGAGATTTGCCGTGTGTCCGAATATAAAGACAACAATGAGCATAACTGTCTTTACCGCCATATTTTCGGGCATTGTGCCGATAAGATTTATAACCCCTGCTATACTGCCCGTTGCAAGACCGAGCGCCAGAAGCCTTGAGTACGAAAGAATGTCGCTTAAATAGCCCGTGGCGGTATTGTACAGTGCATAGAGACCGCCGAAAATTTTACCGAAAACCGACTTTGAACCACGTCCCGAAGTCAGAACAATAAGCACAACCCCGATTATCATGACGTATGTGCCGACCGTTTTAAGACCTTGCGGAACATCGGTCAGTATGCCGGAAGCAAGCGGTGCTACGCCGAGAATTGTAAGATATATCGGCACTGTGTCAAGCACAGCGTCGAGTTTTCTGCCGTCTTTCCAAGCCATTCGGAATGATACGCCTATACCGAGAAACAGGTGCAGAATACCGAGACCAAACGAATAAAGCAGAAGTTTTATCGGGTCGTCGAGTGGTTGAAACCACAACGCTATACTGCCGATTTCCGTACCGAAATATTCACGCCCGACCACCTGAACAATATCGCCGAACCAGCTTCCGAACAACGCCCCCCATATCAGCGTTGAGACTCCGCAGTTGCGGAACATCGTCAGCGTTTTTTTCATGGTATCTTCAAGCCTGAATTTTTTAAGGGCTATCGTCGTTCCTACGAGTATTAAAAGACCATATCCCGCATCGGAAAGCATCATTCCGAAAAACAGGTAGTAGAAAAATGACATAACGGGTGTAGGGTCTGTGTCGGACTTTGAGGGCAGTGCATACATTTTTGTTATGCTCTCAACGGGTGCGGAAAAACTGTTGTTTTCAAGCAGTACAGGCACGTCGTCTTCGTCCGAGGGGTCTGTAAATTCAATGTAAACTGTATATTTTCTGTCAATTTCCTTACGGAGAGACTCTGTATATTTTTCAGGAATATATCCGTTCAGTATAAAAGTATTGTCCGTAAATCCAAGCAGATTCAAAGTATTATACTTATCCTTACGCATTTGCAGATAATCCGCCGTAAACCTCAGCATTTCCCGATTTTCCGCATAGTCTGCTATGTGATTCTTCAACTCTTCGCACTGCCTTGCGAGACTTTCACGCTCTTCCGAATATCTTTTGACAATATCTTTTGGTACGCCGTTTTCAGCCTCCGAAAGTGCCACAAAAGAATTTTTCCGTAAAATATCTCCCACATCATGAGTAATTTTTTTGTCGCATATAATAAAAATATTCGTCTGTTCTTTAGATGTCCATATTATTTCTGCACTGCACCCCTCCGGCAACTGCTTTTCCATATTCTCCGCCGTCACCGCAAAAGGCACACTTCCAATAAACGCCGAGGTCGTCGCCGTTCCCTTGAAATTCAGCGGTATATCGAGCAAAAGCCATTGTTTAAGAATATCACGCCTTATGTCTATATGCGAAATATTTTTTTCCGTCTCAGTAATTGCACTGTTGCTTCTGATAATCTCGTTAGCCACCGCCATAGCTTTTTCAAGTTGCATTGCCCCCCTGCCGAAATCTTCCTTTTCAATCTCCGTCCGACCGTTCAGCATATCCGCAAGGGACTTTTTTTCAGGCGAATACCTGTCAAGCACGGCGAGCGACTGTTCCACAACAGAACGGAATTTCTCAAACTTCCCGACAACCGCCATGACGTTCATTCTGCCCAGTTCCTCATCCTGATTCCGACTTATTTCAACCACGCCACGCCTCTGAAGAAGTTCAATAATTTTCTTGCTGTCGGTAAGGGGTGCGATTAATTCAATTTTTTTCATTGCGAGTTTTGCCAATTATACATCACTCCTTTAAATGAAATTCTTTTAAAAAAATCTTTCTATAACCGCATTTATCGCATTTTCCGCATTTTTTTCCGCCTGAAACCTGATTTTCGAAATTTCCGCCAGACAGTCCGCCTCCGTCTTTTCGTTGCGGACGGCTAATTTTTTTCTGTACTCTTCACGGATTTTTGCCGATTCTGCGAGAGCCTCGCTGATTTTTTTCTGTACTGCAAGTGCGGAATACCTCTCCGCCTCTGAAATAATTTCGTCACTCCGTTTCAGAGCCTCGGAATTTTTCTTTTCCGAGTCCGCCTCGGCTTCGAGAATTTTTCTCACCGCTTCCGATGCCATTATATCACCTCCGAAAATTACTGTCCGTCATGCCACATAAAAATATAAAGGGAGCGACCCCTACAGACAGCTCCCCATTGAACATTATTATATTATATGTGTGATTTTATACCGAACCTGAAAAAAAGACAAAGGGAACTAATCCCTACAGACAGCTCCCTTTAAAATAAATTATTCAGTTCACGTAATATTATACTATGGAAAATTCTTTTTGTCAAGGTTTTTCCGAAAAATTAACAGTTTGTTAATATTTAGTCTTTGTCGACTTTAATTCCGAGTACGGACAGACTTTCATCATCAACAGCGGACGGGCATTCCGACATCAATTCGCTTGCGTTCTGGACTTTCGGAAAAGCCGTTACATCACGCAGACTGTCAGCCTTACACATAATCATAGCGAGACGGTCGAGACCTATGCCCATTCCGCCGTGAGGAGGAGAAGCGTAGCGGTAAGCGTCAACGAGAAATCCGAATTTTGCCTCTATTTCGTCGTCTGTCATGCCGAGAGCCTCAAACATTCTTTGCTGAAGTTCAAAGTCGGTTATACGCATAGAACCGCTTGAAAGCTCCGTGCCGTTAAGAACCAAGTCCCATGCTTTAGCACGCACGTTGGCAGGGTCGATATCGAGATATTCGATACACTCTTCCATGGGCATTGTAAACGGGTGGTGCGATGCAACCCATTTATTGTTATCCTCGTCAAACTCAAAGAACGGCATTTCCGTAATCCACAGGAAATTATATTTATCCTCAGGAATAATGCCAAGCGTTTTCGCACATATAAGGCGGATTGCACCGAGAGTCGAAAGGACAGTTTTGTTTTTGTCAGCACAGATAAGCAATAAATCGCCTTTTTCCATGCCCGTTGCAGAACATATTTTATCCAAATCGCCGTCAGCAAGAAACTTTTTAAAAGAACAGTCAGGCTCTTCAACCCAGCGGATATAGGCAAGACCTTTTGCCCCTATGCCCTTTGCGTGTTCAATGAGCTTGTCAATCGCCTTTCTCGTATAAACTCCTGCACCGTTCTTGATATTTATCGCACGCACAGAACCGCCGTCAGCGAGGGCATTTCTGAAAACAACAAAGTCAATATTTTTAGCCGTTTCGGAAATATCCTGAATCTCGAATCCAAACCGTGTATCAGGCTTATCCGTGCCGTACCTGTTCATAGCGTCCGCAAACGTAAGGCGTGGCAGTGGCAAAGGAATTTCAACGCCCATTACCTCTTTAAAAACACGCTGAATAAATCCCTCGACGCACTCCTGTATGTCCTCGGCATCTACAAATGACATTTCAAGGTCTATCTGCGTAAACTCGGGCTGTCTGTCCGCACGCAAATCTTCGTCACGGAAACACCTTGCAAGCTGTATATACCTGTCATAACCTGAAATCATCAGCAATTGCTTGTAAATCTGCGGTGACTGCGGAAGTGCATAAAATTTTCCCTGATGTACTCTTGAGGGGATAAGGTAGTCCCTAGCACCCTCTGGTGTTGACTTCATCATCATGGGCGTTTCTATCTCTATAAAGCCGTTTTCATAGAAATACTCCCTCGTTACTTTTGCAATCTCGTGACGCATGATTATATTTTTCTGAAGCGGTTCACGTCTCAAATCAAGATAGCGGTATTTAAGTCGGAGTTCCTCGTTGGCATTTGAATTGCTTACAATCTCAAAAGGTGTAGTCTGAGCCTTTGCAAGAATGCGTAAATCTTCAACAAAAATCTCAACAAGACCCGTTTTTATTTTGTAGTTTTTGCTTTCACGCTCGCAGACTTTTCCCTTAGCCATAAGAACGTATTCGCCATGACATGAAGAGGCTTTTTCAAAGATTTCAGGGTCTGTCTTTTCGTTAAAAAGCAACTGCACAATTCCCGTCCTGTCCCTGAGAACGATAAAAATAATACCGCCCTTTTTTCTCACCTTGTCGACAAAACCGCCGACGACAACTTCCTGTCCTACCTCGGTAACCTCTCCGCAGTAATGCGTGCGTTTAAGACCTTTCATACTATCAGCCATATTATTTAACATCTCCGTTCAAATTATTTAACATCTCGCCGTCTTCGAGACTGTCCATCATTTTATTGAAGTAAAGCGATTCAAAATTAACCCTGAATTTATCGTCAAGACTTATTTCAACCTCTCCGCCCGTCTCCATGTCCTTTACCTTTGCCGTGCCTTGCGAAAGTTCGTTGTCGCCGAGAACGACGGTAAAACTTGCACCGATTTTATTTGCGTACTTCATTTGTGCCTTTATGCCACGTCCCATGAGGTCAAATTCAGCACGGTAGCCGTATTCACGGAGTTCGTGGGAAATACTCATAGCCTTTTCAAGCGATTCATCGCCCATAGTCGCAAAATAAATATCGCACTTCCTCGGCGTGAGAAATTCGCATTTCTGCTTGTCCATGACAATAAGAAGTCTTTCGATACCCATTGCAAAGCCGAGTGCAGGGACTTTCTGTCCGCCAAGCTGTTCAATAAGTCCGTCATAGCGACCACCACCGCAGACTGTTCCCTGAGCTCCGATTTCGTCCGTCACAAACTCAAATACAGTCTTTGTGTAATAATCAAGTCCACGCACGATTTTTGGATTAACATTGTATTCTATGCCGAGATTTCCGAGATATTTTTTCAGTTTTTCAAAGTGTTCACCGCATTCATCGCAGAGAAAATCAAGAATGACAGGGGCATTTTTTGCGATTTCCTGACATACGGGGCTTTTGCAGTCAAGTATTCGCATAGGATTTTTTTCAAGCCTTTCATGACAGGTTTCGCAGAGTTCGTCCTTGCGGTTTTCAAAATAATTCCGCAGTGCCTCGTGATATTTCGCACGGCAGGTCGGACAGCCGATAGAATTTATATAAAGTTTAATGTTTTTCAGACCGAGACGGTCGAGTATATTTTTTGCAAGCGAGATAACCTCGGCATCTGCCGACGGCGACGGGCTTCCTGCCATTTCAAGTCCGAACTGGTGAAACTCTCTCAACCTGCCTGCCTGCGGACGTTCATGGCGGAAACACGACAGTATATAATAAACACGCTGCGGGAGTGCCTCATTCAGTAAACCGTTCTGCAACATCGCACGTATTGTGCCTGCTGTGCCTTCAGGGCGGAGTGTGAACTTCGTTTCCTTTGCCATTACGGTGTACATTTCTTTCTGAACAACGTCCGTCGTTTCGCCGACAGAACGCATAAAAAGCTCGGTATTCTCAAAAGTAGGTATTCTTATTTCAGAAAAACCAAAGCTATCGGCTGTTTCTCTTGCTATTTTTTCGACGGTCTGCCACCTGTGTACATCTTTCGGCAAAACGTCTTCCGTGCCGTTGGGACGTTTTATATTTATTGCCATTAAAATCAAATCCTTTCTTTCACATGAAAATTGTCCCTTGACAACAGGGACAATTGATAATTCAGATACTCGGAGTACCGACTTCACGCCAGTCCAAATCTCCACGTTCCAGAGCGAGTATAAGTGCCTCGGCGGTGGCGATATTAGTTGCAACGGGTACATTATGCACATCACATATCCTGAGAAGATTTATATCGTTGACATCTGTTGATTTCGGATTAATAGGGTCTCTGAAAAACAGCAGTATATCAACTTCATTGCATGAAAGAAGAGCCAGAATCTGTTCCGCTCCGCCCTGTCCGCTCATGCACTTTCTTATTGAAAGTCCTGTTGCTTCACTTACCTGCTTGCCTGTTGTATGCGTTGCTATCAGCGTGTGTTTCGATAAAATCCCGCAGTATGCACTGCAAAACTGTACCATAAGTTCTTTTTTTGCGTCATGTGCAATAATCGCAATCTTCATTTCCTTGTCCTTTCTCCGCAGATACGGAATAATATTTCAGGTAATCATGCACTCTTTATAGTAAGAGGTACAAAATCTCCGTTAAGCCTTTTAGAGATTGCATCAAAAGCGAGGAGTGCTTCGGAATCAGTCGGTATAGGGTGACCCTTTGCCGTTGCGGTAGCAAGCTTGAAATCTTCGGGAATAACGCCGATAAGCTGAACGCCTACCCTGTCGATAATCTCGTCAAGATTGCTTACAAGTTCATTTCCGATAACTCTTTTGCTTACTTTATTTATAATAAGTCGCTGGCTCTTGTTGCCTCTGTTGTAAAATTCATCTGACATAAGCGAAGCGTCACGAATGCAGACAGAATCGGGAGTAGACACAACAAGAATGAGATTAGCCTGTTCAACTATATCAAAGACGTGGGAGTTAATGCCTGCACCTGTATCAATAATTATGTAGTCATAATATTTCTTTACAGAACGGCATATATCATAAATCTGCTCCGCCGTTACAGGTGTAAGGGTTTTAGGCGCACAAAGAAGATTGAGATTAGAAGCCATTTCAACTTTTGAACAGGCATCAAGGGGAGCCATTTTTCCGCTGAGTACATCACTGAGGTCGTATTCAATTTTATCCTGAAGACCGAACATAATATCAAGGCAACGCAGACCGAAATCAAGTTCGATAAGAAGGGTTCTGTAACCTTGTTTTGCGAGTGTATATCCGATACCCGAGCAAACAGTAGATTTTCCTGTACCACCCTTTCCTGATGTAACAGCTATAATTTTCGATAATTCAGACATTTCAGTTCCTTTCCGATATCCGCAAGTACGGGATTGTATAATGGGGGTTAACTTTGCAGAAAATCATAAAATATTCTTAATTTTAATTATAACATAAAAATCTGTGTTTGTCAAAGAAGTTTTTGTCCTAAAAGCTAAGATTGTGCAATTTAACGCATTTGTGGACTGATTATTGTATAAACCTTACAAAACGGAGTTGAGACTTTCAATTATAAGACTGACAGTCTTTTCAATTCCGCAACCGTTTTCATCAATAATTATGTCCGCATATCTTTCATATAAGGGAGTGCGTTCCTTATATAACTCAAGCATACGCTGCCCCTTGCGTATAACCACGCCCCTGTTTTTTATATTCCTGAGACGGTATTTCAGCTTCTGATAATCAAGTTTCAGATAAACAACCGTTCCGATATCTGAAAGATGTTTCATAGCCTCGTGACTGTAAACGATACTTCCGCCCGTTGCAATAACCGCTCTTCTTGCATTTATACGACAATTTACTCTGTTTTCGATTTTTATAAATCCGTCCACACCCTCGGCGGAGATTATCTCGTGAAGCAGACGGTTTTCGCTCTCCTGAATCAACAAATCAGTGTCTATAAACCTGTAGCCTAAAATTTTCGCCAGTATAACACCGGCTGTACTTTTGCCCACTCCGGGCATACCAATTAATATTATATTACTTTTCAATTTGATTATTCCTTTACAATGTATTACTTATATATTGTACATAATTCCGGCTGAAAAGTCAAGAAAAAGTTTGACATAAAAATATTTTTATGATAATATAAAAATCAGGAGGTGCGGAATGAAAGAAAATCCCTTTGTTTTTTCGCTTGATAACAAGCGTTATCACACGCTTAATTACCACAATAAAACGACTTTCGGCAGAAAAATCCACAAGGCTGTTATCGACTGCGGACTTACCTGCCCGAATATCGACGGAACTAAAGGCACAGGCGGTTGTATTTTCTGCGACGGCGGAAGCGGTTACTTCACAAAAGGCGAACTCTCGGTGGAAAAACAGCTTAAATCCGAAATAAACCGTATACACTCCAGATTTCAGGACTGTTCTGTCATCGCCTATTTTCAGGCAAATACAAACACTTACGCACCTGTTGAAATCCTCAGGGAAATTTATTATTCCGTTCTGAATTTTCCCGAAATATGTGGTATTTCAGTCGGCACAAGGGCGGACTGTCTCGGCGATGACGTACTTAATCTGCTGAGTGAATTAAATGAAAAAACTTATCTTACCGTAGAGCTTGGTATGCAGACAGTCCACGAAAAAACAATTTACAAAATAAACAGGCTTTACAGCCACAGGGAATTTTTAAACAGCTATTTCAGGCTGAAAAACCGTGGCATAAGGGTATGCCTGCACATAATAAACGGACTTCCCAACGAAACGGCGGAAATGATGACCGAAACCGCACGTCAGACGGCTGAACTCAATCCCGATGCGGTTAAATTGCAGATGTTGCATGTCATAAAGGGAACACAGCTTGAAAACCTCTGTAATTCAGGAAAAATCAGTCTGCTCACACGTAATGAATATACAGATATAATAGTCCGACAGCTTGAAATACTGCCTCCCGAAACAGTTATTGAACGCATTACAGGCGACGGCGACAGAACAAAATTAATCGCTCCGATGTGGAGTGCGGACAAAAAGTCAGTTCTCAGCGAAATAGACAAAAAACTTGTAGAATATAACACATATCAGGGTAAATATTACAGAAAACGGCTTGCACCGTAAATCAGTGCAAACCGTTATTTTTTTATATAAAATTAACCGTTTCGGACAATTTTTTGCACTTTTCGTGCATATCCAGTGGCTTGGAGTCCTCCGCAGGATAGCCAATCGGCATAAGAAGCACCGCTTTTTCGTTTGCAGGCAGATTCATTTCTTTTTCAAGGCGTGACGGCGAAAAATAGTTCACCCAGCACGAGCCGACGCCGTGTTCCCATGCGGAAAGCATTATGTGGGTCGCAACAATGCTGACGTCCTGAATCCCCGAATGTATGCCCTTTTCAAGCGGATTTTTCCACTCCTCGTCAGTATTGCAGGTAAAAAGCAAAACGGTTTTAGCACCGAAAATGCAACGGCTTATTTCATTAATTTTTTTAATATTTTCCTCACTTTCAATCACATAAATCCTCTGTGGCTGATAATTGCAACCCGTTGGTGCGACATTTCCTGTCATGAGAATTTCTTCCAATGTTACACGTGAAACAATTTCGTCCTTGAATTTCCGCACAGAATAGCGGTTTTGTGCAAGTTCTGTAAAGTTCATAAATTTAATCCTCCTGAATAATATTATTTTTTATGGCAAAAACTGCCAGTTGTGTCCTGTCCTTTAGACTTAATTTTTCGAGCAGTCGGGAAATCCCGTTTCGCACAGTCCCCTCGGCAAGAAAAAGCCTCGAAGCTATTTCCCTATTGTCACAACCCTCACAGATTAGCCTTAAAAAGTCTCTTTCACGCTCGGTAAGGTCAAATTTTTTCGACTCATGCATGGAATAAAATTCCATGCGTATCGAGCGGAAAACATTATCGCAGAAAACCGTGATTCCGTCCGCAACCGACCTTATCGAATTTATAATTTTTTCGCTGTCCATTTCCTTGAGAATATAGCCGTCTGCACCGCTTGCAACAGCTTTTTCCACCGTCTCCTTGTCGTCAAAAGTCGTCAAAACAAGCACCCTTATATCTTTAAAATACGACTTTATTTTTTTTATGCCGAAACCGCCGTCAAAATCGGGCATTCTCATGTCCATCAAAACAACGTCGGGGTGCAGTTTCACGCACATTTCAAAAGCCTCCTGTCCGTTTTCCGCCTCGCCGACAACTTCAATATCATCTGCTTGCATAAAAATCGCCTTTAGCCCCGTCCTGAGAATCCGCACATCGTCCGCAATAATTATTTTTATCAAGTTTTTTCACTTCCTTTCCGCAGGAATTTTCATAATCACAGAAAAACCCTCTCCGCTGACAGATGAAAATTTAACATTTCCGCCGAGTTTTTCAGTCCGTTCACGTATTCCGCCAAGACCATTTTTTTCCGATATTACGTCACTTCCCCGACCGTTGTCAAATATGTAAATTTCCAGACATTCAGCCAAAAAACGCAGTATAATATCAATTCGTGTAGCCTCGGAATAACGCATTGAATTTGTAATAATTTCACGACAATTATTGTAAACCTCACGTATACAAAAATCAAATTTTCCGTCGTCATCGCCCTGCACACATAAGTCAACATCGACATTTCGCACCGCATCGGCAACAGTTTTTACAGCCTTTGTCACGGAGGTCATAAATTCGTCCTCACGCAGATTATTAACCGAACATCTTATTTGTGTGAGACCGCCACGTGAGAGAGAATCAATCTCGGAAATATATTCCAAAATAATTTTTTTATCGGGAGTTTTTCCCGATATTTCGGCAGAAATTATTTTTGAAATCGAGCTTATAAGCGTAAAAGTATGACCTGCCGAATCGTGAATTTCCTGAGCAATTCTGTTGCGTTCCTGTTCGATACCGAGCTTTTTTTCTGTATCTGCGAGTTCGTGATAATCCGTAACATCATTTATTGTAATTATTTCTGCAAATTTAGTGCCGGAATTATTTTCGCAGAATGATTTTTTAAAATCAAGAAATCTGCCGTTATATTCTTTTTCAAAAAAATTCTCACCCGAATAAATCTCCGAAATATCGGCAGATTCGCCGATTTTAATAATATTTTCCGCATAGCTGTTTATATAAGAAATATTTCCGTTAATATCCAGAATTACAACACCGCTTTTTATATTTTCAACCACATCACGCATTGCAATATTTTTTATGTCGAGCAGACCATAACGACCGAGTGCAATTAAAATCATTATACTTGAAAATGCAAAAAATAACGGTGTTAATTCTATTTCCAGATTAATTATTTTTGTGACGGTAAGGGTATTCATGGCAAGCGGTACAGCAGTTGAAATACTAAGCAAGAACGCCTGTTTTTCGGTATATCTGCACTGTTTTGCCTGCTTTATGCAAATAAGAATTATTCCCGAAATTATGCAGAAATAATAGACAATCTGATAAAAATAAAAAAGCGGTGCATAATTAATTTTTTCCATTGTAAATTCGGAATAATAAAAATTATGGAGTGAATTTGTAGAAACAAAAATAACGGCTGAAACGGGTACAATAAATAAAATACGCATTAATTTTTTTATTTTCACACTTATTTCAACGTATTCCGCCGAAAACATAAGCCATGACGGTGCAAAAAAACTTATTCCGATATTTCCGATTATATAGCTGATTTTTTTCTGCCATATAACGACGGAAAATAAAATAAGAAGTTGCGAGATAATCCATAAAATTATTGAAATCTGACACAGTCCGAAAAGCCTTGTAAGGCGGTTGTTACTGCCTTTTCTGAGAATCCATGCAACCGCTGTAATCATACCGAAAAGCCCAAAAAACAGCAGTAAAACCGCTATACAAATAACTGCCATAAAAAAATCCTCCTTTTTATTATAACATATTTTTTTCATAATTTCAAGCACAAAAAGCGTACTTTATAAAGCACGCTTTTATTTTTTCACCATTTCCAGTCAGAAAAAATTTCCGATAATTTTATTTTAATATTTTTTCCGCTTTTTTTGCAATATTCATTGGCGGACGCAACGGATATAAGTGTGAGACCAGCGATAAAAAGATATGCCCACCAGTTGAGTGATGTAATGTAGTTTTTCATCGAATATACGGTGATTATCACGAGTGCCGAGGACGAACAGAAAAACCATATCCGGCTTTTTTTCGTGAAAGAAATAATCAGAATAACCGCCGTAACAGCGAGTACAAAAACAGTATTTGAAAGAGTATAAAAATAAATTACGTCAAAAATAAGTCCGATAAAATCAAGAATAAAAATTGTCTGAGAAGAAATTTCCG
>CAMWQJ010000028.1 GCA_947176415.1 uncultured Ruminococcus sp.
ACCTCGTTAAGCAGATTAAGGAAGTTGAACGTGGACGTATCAAGGAATACGCTGAGAGAACTTCTCACAAGAATGTTACTTACACAGAGGGCTGTTCAAAGATTTGGGAAGTTAAGTGTGATATCGCACTTCCTTGTGCTACACAGAACGAAATCAACGGCGAGTCCGCACAGATTCTTGTTAATAACGGTTGTAAAGTTGTTTCAGAGGGTGCAAATATGCCGTCTACACCTGAGGCTATCGAGACTTACCTTAACAACGGTCTCCTTTATGGTCCTGCAAAGGCTGCAAACGCAGGCGGTGTTGCTGTATCGGGTCTTGAAATGAGCCAGAACAGCGAGAGACTTTCATGGACTTTTGAAGAAGTTGACAACAAGCTCAAGGGCATTATGAAGAGCATTTTTGAGTCATGCGACAGTGCTTCCAAGGAGTTCGGTATGGAAGGCAACTACATGGCTGGTGCTAACATTGCAGGCTTCCTCAAGGTTGCTGAAGCTATGAAGGCTCAGGGCTGTGTCTGATTTATAAAGTTTAATTAAAATAAAAATCCCCTGTTTCACGACAGGGGACTTTTTTTATTTTCCGAGTTTTTCAGCTTTTTTAAAATAATTTTCAGATAAGGTTATAAGATTTAATTCTTCGTAACCTGTACCCATAGTGTTATAAAATATAATTTTGTCATCAGGCGTATAATCGGCGAAATACTCGCTTTTTTCAAGTATTTCCCCTGTTTTTACTGCCTTTTCCGTCTGCTCTGTAAGTGCATATACTTCAAAAAGTTTTGAGAGCAGTTCAAAGTCCGAATTATCAAGGGAATATGCTTTTTCGTAGTACGGAACAGCCCTTGTAAACTGAAACAGTTCCCGTAAAACATCGGCTTTTGTGTGGAGTTTGTCCTGTGTTTCGCCGTATTCAAGAGAGGCATTTATATATAAAAGTGCCTTTTCGGGTGATACATTAACATCTTTAGCGAGCTTTAAAAGTTCGCTGTCGTCCTTGTCGCCGATATATTTTTTATTCAGTTCTTTTTCCGTCCATACTTTGTTGATAAATTCTCCGTCATTTTTTTCATAGTTGTCGATATACTCAATTACTTTCGGGACAAATTCCTTTTTTGCATACTCGGAATCAGCGTACCATATGGCAGACTGTCCCATACCCTTTCCCGCACCGCTTTTACTTGCCCTCGGAATTACAAAATTCCGCTTGTTTTCGGGAAGAAGATGACAGTTATTTGCGTCAGCAACTATATTATAACCATAGTTATAGGGTAGGTCAGTTTGATTATACTTATAAACTTTAGCGTGTCTGTACCAGCCGACTATAACGGAATTTTTGTTTTTGGGCTTTGCAACCCACACAACCAAAACATCTTCCGCCATATCGTCAGTGCGTGTTGTGTTTTCGATTCTCTCAATATGGAGAATATCGCCATAGTGCATGAAATATCCACAGCATTTTCCGTCATAGTCAAGGAAATTCCACATTTCTCCGCCTTCTTTGTTCTCGGCAATGTACTTTCCGCCATGTATCAGGGTGTCACCGTCGCAACCGCAGTAATTTTTCATGTAAGCAATATTGCAGAAAATTATTCTCATTCTGCACCTCATTCAAAGTCATACTCGCCCGTATAGTCGTTCTTGAACTGCTCAAAAACGGCGTTAAGAAGTTCTTCGTCGTCGACGGAGATAAAAGCACCCTCTTCCGACTCGTCGTCGGGAACGATTTCAAGAATAATTACCTCGCCGTCCTCGTCGTCAAATGGGAGAAGTACGGCAAAAACACGCTCCTTATATTCAACCGTGCCGAGAACTTCAAAGGAAATTTCCTCGCCGTTGTCGTCGATAAGTGTAATATAATTTTCGTTCTCCTCGTATTCTTCTTCATTTTCGATAAAATCGCTCATGATAAAATACCTCCTTTAAGTTATAATTCATTTTAACATATTTCTACATGAAAATCAATAACATTCGGAAAAATTCACGGAATATTTATCATGAATATTATTTGCATGACGGCAGATAATATCAGCATGGAGATGATAGAAATGAATGATAATGAAAAAATCCCCGTGCCAGACCCTTTTTCAAAGGATTATGAATACCTTTTTCCGTCGGCTTCGTGGGAGAATATTACCGACGAAAAGGCAGTATCCGATACGGAAAACAGTATTTTTCCCTATCTCACAGACCCTGATTTCAGACTTTACGAATAGAAAAAGGCACTCCTTTCCGAGTGTCTTTTTTTTGCACTGACTATTGACAATTGCGACAGAATATGGTATAATTTCTTAAAATATATTATAGGAGTGGTTTTTTTGAGTATTCAGTGCAGAAATTGCGGTAGTATTCTTGAAGATAATGTGAAGTTCTGTAGATTCTGCGGAAACAGTGTGGAACAGTCAGGCGTTAATCAGGGATATGACACGTATGCACAGCAGGTGCAACAGCAGGTAACGCAAGGGTATGACCCGAATATGTATAATCAGCAGGCACAACAGCAGGCGACTCAGGGGTATGACACGAATGCGTACGGTCAACAGCAGGGCGGAGGCTCTTTTCAGCAGAATATCTACATAGGGCAGAGCATGGGCGTTCAACAGCAAGGGGCGGTATCGAAGTTTGACGGCTCGGTGCTTGATACTTTCCTTGTCGCACTCGGTGCAAGTCTGCTTGTAGGCATTACTTTCGGAATAGCTACCCCGTGGGCTATATGTATCATGATGAAGTTTATTTTCTCTCATGTCATAATCGACGGCAGAAGACTTTATTTTGACGGCAACGGCGGTCAGCTTATAGGAAACTGGATTAAGTGGTTTCTACTTATGATTATTACTTTTGGTATATACAGCTTCTGGGTTATGCCGAAAATGTATGACTGGGTCGCAAAACATACGCACTTTGCGTGATATATATACAAGATGTTCTTTCGGGAACGTCTTTTTTCTTGATATGAAAAGGAGCTGACTATATGATTATTGAAAATTTTTTCGGACATCTGTCAACCGTTCTTCGTCATCGCCACATGGTTATGATTCACTGCTTCAAAGCCGGTATTATAAGTCATGGTTTTTTCCACGACTTGTCGAAATTCTCGCCGACCGAGTTTATAGCAGGAGTGATTTACTTTCAGGGCAATAGAAGTCCGAATGAAAAGGAACGTGAAGCCCGTGGCTGTTCAAGGGCGTGGATGCACCATAAGGGTCGCAATAAACATCACTTTGAATACTGGACGGACTATAACATGAAAACCCGACGGCTTGAGCCTGTTAGAATGCCTGATGATTATATATTTGAAATGTTCTGCGACCGTGTTTCCGCCTCAAAGGTCTATAACGGTGAAAAATATAACGATTCATGTCCGCTTGAATATTTTCAGCACGCAAAATCAAAGGGAGAAATGGAAAAAAGCACGGCACACCGCATTGAATTTCTGTTGCGTATGCTTGCCGAAAAGGGCGAGGATTATACATTCAGATACATAAGACACCTCAGAAAAATGCGGAGGGCTGAATTATTTAAAAAGTACGTTGACATAGATTTAAATTTGTGATAAAATAGATATGGCATAAATAACAGTCCGCATATCTGCGGAATAATCAGTCTTTATAAATATTCTCTTTTGATGATAATATATTTTAAGATATGGAGATTTTTTATGAATATTAATTTTAACAGACAAAAAAAGTCCGCAATGTGTAAATATTTCAATCGCCTTAACGATATGCAGAAAGAAGCGGTATTTACCATAAACGGCGCAGTCCTTGTGCTTGCCGGTGCGGGAAGCGGAAAGACGACAGTTATCGTCAACCGCATAGCAAATATGATTAAATTCGGCAACGCCTATGCGGACGAAACAATGGACGCACGTCCGAATGATATTGAATTTCTGAAAGACTATGCAGAGGGTGAATATGATGACGACCCTGACGCTGTGCTTGATGTTCAGGATATAATAGCTGTAGACAAGGTTAATCCTTGGAATATCCTTGCAATAACTTTTACAAACAAATCAGCGGACGAACTCAAGGAAAGGCTCGCAGAAATGCTCGGGGAGGACGGAAAGAAGATAAATGCGTCTACTTTTCACTCCGCCTGTGTCAGAATTTTAAGGGCTGATATAGAGTGTCTCGGATTCGGAAAAGATTTTACTATTTATGATTCCGACGACAGCCGACGGCTTATAAATTCTATCATGAGAGACGAAATGGATATTTCCGAAAAAATCTTTACGGCAAGTCAGGCACAGTCGGAAATCAGCCATGCAAAAAACAGAATGATAAGTCCTGATATGATGCTTGCCGAGGCGGAAAATGATTTCAGAAAGAAAATAATCGCCCGTGTATATAATATATATCAGCAGAGACTACGGCAGGCGAACGCACTTGATTTTGATGATATACTTGACTTTACGGCTGAAATTCTTGAAAAATATCCCGAAACGCTTAAAAAATATCAGGAGCGTTTCAGGTATATAATGGTTGACGAATATCAGGATACAAATTATGTGCAGTTTAAAATAGTTTCGCTTCTTGCCTCGTCGCACAATAATATATGCGTTGTAGGCGACGACGACCAGAGCATATATAAATTCAGGGGGGCGGATATAGGTAATATCCTTAATTTTGAAAAGAAATTTTCAGATGCAAAGGTTATAAAGCTGGAACAGAATTACCGCTCGACAAAGAATATTCTGAATTCCGCAAATTCAGTTATAAGCCATAATATGAAGAGAAAATCCAAAAGACTTTGGACGGATTCGGAAGAGGGCGGAAAAATATGCTGGTATAAGGCAGTCGACGAAAACGACGAGGCGGATTTTATCGCAAGGACTATAAAGAATAACGGCAGATATTCGGAAAATGCCGTGCTTTACAGAATGAATGCACAGTCAAACGCAATAGAAAAATCACTTGTGAATTATAATATTCCGTACAAAGTCTACGGCGGTGTGCGTTTTTACGACCGCAAGGAAATAAAAGATGTAATCGCATATCTTGCCTTTATAAATAATCAGCATGATATGCTGAGATTCAAGAGGATAATAAATGAACCGAAGAGAAATATAGGCGACGCAACCGTTGCGGTTATCGAGGATATAAGCAGGGATTTGGAGATTTCGCCTTTTCAGGTTATGCAGAAGTGCGAGGAATATTCGCCCCTTGCAAAGAAAACTGCCGTTCTTCTGAATACTGCGGAGATGTTCGGCGAACTTATAAGAAAATCATTTGATTCTCCGCTTGACGAACTTTTTGACTTTGTGCTTGAAAGGACGGGTTATCTTGATTATCTTAAAAGTCTTGACAACGCCGATACGAAAACAGAAAACGTTCAGGAACTGAGGTCTGATATAGTAAGATATATGACAGACTCGCCTTGTCCTACTTTAAACGGATTCCTTGAGGATATAGTTCTTTATACGGAAGCCGACAAAGACAAGGATACAAGTGACAAGGTTACTCTCATGACGGTTCATTCCGCAAAGGGTCTTGAGTTTGAAAATGTTTTTGTTGCGGGCATGGAAGAGGGAATTTTTCCGGCTTTCCATTCTTTTGACAATGACGACGATTTGGAGGAGGAACGCCGTCTTGCTTACGTTGCGATAACGAGGGCAAAGAAAAAACTTTATCTTACAAGTGCAAACCAGAGAATGCTTTTCGGACAGACTCAAAGAAATATAACATCAAGATTCATGCGTGAGGCTGGCAGTGAGTACATAGAAAAGCACGACAACGCCATAAAGCACCGCAACGGTGATGACGACAAGACAGTAACGGCAGTGCAGTCCCTTACTCTACAGCAACAGCTTGCACGGAACAGGAAGCACTCGGCTGTTTCCTCCGATGAGACAAACGAGTCCTACAGCAACGGAGAAAGGGTTTTACATAATGTTTTCGGCGAGGGTACTGTAATTTCTTCACAGCCTATGGCAGACGACGCACTGCTTGAAATAAATTTTGACAATGTGGGTACTAAAAGAATTATGGCTAATCATGCAAAGCTGAAAAAACTTTGATTTAACTAAAAGGAGTAATTTTATGAGAAAAACTAAAATTGTCTGCACTATCGGTCCTGCTACCGATGACAAGAATATTATGCGTGAACTCATGCTCGCAGGAATGAATGTGGCACGTTTCAATTTTTCGCACGGCGACTATGAGACTCATGAAGAGCGTTTCAGAATGGTTAAAAAACTACGCAGGGAGCTTGATTTGCCGATAGCTACCCTTCTTGATACAAAAGGTCCTGAGATACGTCTCGGAAAGTTTGTTGACGACAAGCCCGTTGAAATCCATGACGGCGACCTTTATATTCTTACAACCGATGACATTCTTTGTGACAGTCAGAGGGGAAGTATAAGCTTCAAAAAACTTCCACGTGATGTCAGCATAGGCACAAGGATTCTCATAAATGACGGCGTTATCGAACTTCTGGCGGAAAAAGTCACCAAAAACGAAATAGTTTGTCGAGTTATACATGGCGGTACTCTCTCAAATAACAAGGGAATAAATGTTCCTGGAGTAAAGCTCTCAATGCCTTATCTCAGCGAAAGTGATATGAACGACCTTGAATTTGGTGCTAAAATGGGATTTGATTTCATAGCGGCAAGTTTTGTAAGGTCGGCAGCTGATATAAATTATTTAAGGAAATTTACTCATAGTCTCGGCTGGTTTGACGTGCGTATAATCGCCAAAATCGAGAACACGGACGGCGTGGACAATATAGACGAGATACTGGAGGCAGCGGACGGCATAATGGTTGCGAGGGGAGATATGGGCGTTGAGATACCTTTTGAGAGAATCCCCGCAATACAGAAAGAACTCATACACAAGGGATATAATGCAGGAAAACAGGTTATAACGGCTACACAGATGCTTGAATCGATGATAACGAATCCGAGACCGACCCGTGCCGAAATAACTGACGTTGCCAATGCCATATATGACGGAACAAGTGCGATTATGCTTTCAGGCGAAACAGCTGCGGGGGCATATCCCGTTGAAGTCGTAAAGACAATGGCACTCATTGCGGAAACGACGGAAAATAACATTGATTATAAGGGCGAGTTTAATGCAAGGCGTACAGAGCCTAACAGCAACATTGCGGAGGCTATAGCACACGCTACCGTTACAACCGCCCATGACCTCAATGCGAGGGCTATTATAACCGTTTCGCTTTGCGGTCAGACGGCAAGGCTTATCTCGAAATACCGCCCGAGCTGTCCGATTATATGCTGTACCACAAGCGAGATTGCACAGCGTCAGATGAATATGAGCTGGGGAGTTGTACCGCTTATCATCGGCGAAAAGAAAAGTACAGACGAACTTTTTTCCGTTGCTGTCGAGTCTGCGGAGGAATGCGGACTTGTTCAGGACGGCGATATAGTAGCTATCACGGCTGGCGTTCCCATAGGGGTTTCAGGCAGTACGAATATGTTGAAAGTTGCGAAAATAGGCAAATAAAAAAATCCTCTCTTTAGTTCGATACTCATAAAGAAGTTTAAGCCCTGAAGCAATTATTGATAACTGCTTCGGGGCTTATTGTTAATATTCGATTACTCGCATAAATCAGAATTTATATAATCTCTACTTGTTTATATAATATTTTTTCCACCATAACAAGGCTTGTTTAAAAGACTTGAAATGTCCATGCAAATATAAACTTAAATTTGACGTACCCGTTTTCCATTCTTTTTGAAATTCCGCCAGAGTCATTCTGTTTTTGTAATCACAAATACACCAACTACAATATGCCTTTTTATAAGTGCCATTATTTAAAATATCTTTTCGATGTCTGATAACTCTATTTGCGGTTCGTTTTTCAAATTTAGCAGAGTTTCTGTTAGTATTTGTATCCTTTGTGATTGGATTCTTTTTATAGCTTCTGCTCATAAAATAACCTCTTAAATTCCGATTTATCTTAGTAATAATTATACATCAAAGCCGTTACATTGTCAATAGAAACTCCAAAGCACTTTTGACTGAAAATCATAAGTGCTATGGCGAAAACTTCTTTATGAGTACCCGTCTTTATATGAGGGGAATTTTTGTGTCTGATTCATTGCTTGTGGAATCCGACAATCTTTACAGCAGATACGGGAGTGCCGATATCGTCGGTAATGCTTACGTTATAGCAACAGGTCGTGCGACCGTTTTTTATAAGCTGTGTTTCGGCAATAAGGCGGTCAGTTTTCGGAACGCCTATAAAAGATATATCCGAAGTAATCGAGACTGTGCCTGCCTTCTGCCAGTTTGAAGCGACTGCAAAAGCGAAGTCAGCGAGGGTGAAGTAAACACCGCCCATTACTCCGCCGACTGCATTTTTATGATGTTCATTTATCGTGAGACTTACTTTTGCGTAGCAGTCGCCTATCTCGTCAATAACCGCACCCATTTCTGTGGCGAAACGGTCTTTTTCAAACATCTCACGTACTTTCTCCAGATTCGTCATATAAGCATACTCATGTCATAAAGTCCTGCGGGCTGGTCTTTCAGGAATATTGAGGCATTTATTGAACCCTCGGCAAAGACTGTCTTCGAGCTTGCGGAGTGGGAGAGGGTTATAACCTCGTCATTGCCTGCAAATATAATATCATGCTCGCCGACTATTGTACCGCCCCTTACGGCGTGCATACCGATTTCAGACCTGTCACGTTTCTGCCGTCTCGAATGGCGGTCGTATACATAGTGCTTTGAGTCGTCAAGGGTTTCGTTGATAGCGTTTGCAAGCATTATAGCCGTACCGCTCGGAGCGTCTATTTTCTGATTGTGGTGCTTTTCAACAATTTCTATATCGAATCTGTCTCCGAGTACGCTTGCGGTTTTTTTGGCAAGCTCAACGAGAAGATTTATTCCGAGGGACATATTAAATGTAAAAAATACGGGTATCTGCTGAGAGGCGTTTTTTATCTTCTGAATCTGTTCGTCGCTGTAGCCTGTGGAGGCAACGACAATCGGCGTACCTGTCGAGAGACAGTATTTAAGCAGGCTGTCAAGCGAGGCAGGATTTGAAAAGTCAATTATAACGTCAGGCTTTACGGGGAGTTCGTCAGGGGTTGCGACAATCGGAAAATCCGCATATTGTTCTGTGAAGAGGTCTATTCCTGCAACGACTTTGCAGTTGTCACGGTTCTGAACGCAGTTGTAAATGGTTTTTCCCATTTTGCCGTTAGCACCGCATATGGCTATATTTGTCATTTTCTGTACACTTCCTTTTTTTCAGTGACGATAAGGGAGGATAGGGAGGATAATAAGCGATTTATATCTTTCACCGTAAAAGAACTAAAAATTATATAGGTTTTATAAAAATGGAATTTATCGGCACTATCGTCACTGAATTGATTTTTTATTATTATATCGTTTATTCAATTTAAGGGGAGGATAAGGGACTATGGGGAGGATAATAAGCGATTTATATCTTTCACCGTAAAAGAACTAAAAAATATATAGGTTTTATAAAAACGGAATTTATCCTCCCTATCCTCCCCGATTATTATTTTATAAGATTATGTTTTTCAAGGGCAGACCTCAAAACCGCCTTATGCTCTTCGGACATATCGCAGAGGGGCATTCTGCACGAGCCGACCTCAACGCCTGTCATGTTTACTGCTTCCTTTACGGGTATTGGATTAACCTCAATGAAAAGTGCGTTGATTAAGTCGAGATATTCAAGCTGTAGCTTTGTAGCCTCCGCAAAGTTATTTTCAACGCAGTACTGCACCATATCATGTACCTGTTTCGGAATCACATGGGAAGCCACCGAAATAACGCCCTTTGCACCGAGGGACATAAGCGGTACTATCATATCGTCATTACCGCTGTAAACGTCAATTACATCTCCGCACTCGGCAAGGAGTTTTGCACAATAGCTGATATTTCCGCTTGCCTCCTTTACAGCAACGATATTTTTGTGCTGTGCAAGAGTCTTTACAGTAGTAACATCAAAGCCCATTCCTGTTCTCCCTGGGATATTATAAAGGACTATCGGAATATTTACAGCGTCTGCAATAGCCGTGAAGTGCATGACAAGACCCTTTTGTGTTGTCTTGTTGTAGTAGGGAGTAACGAGAAGCAGAGCGTCCGCACCGACTTCTTCCGCCTCTTTGGAAAGTTTAATGGCGTAATTTGTGTCATTGCTTCCCGTACCTGCAATAACAGGGACTCTCTTTGCCGTCTTCTCTACTGCATACCTGATACATTCGAGATGTTCTTCGTCCGTCATGGTTGAGGATTCGCCTGTAGTACCGCATATAATAATAGCGTCAGTGCCGTTTGCAATCTGATAGTCTATCATTTCGCCGAGACGTTCAAAATTAACCGAGCCGTCTTTGTTGAAGGGGGTAATTATGGCAATTCCCGCACCTGTAAAAATCGTGTTTTTCATTATAAAAAACTCTCCTTTCAGAAATATGCTTTATTAAATATATAAACCTGTCAGGACTTTATCAGTCAAAATAGCCTTTTGATGCGAGGAGTTCAGCAAGAAGCACGCCACCGCCTGCTGCACCTCTCAGTGTATTATGTGAGAGACAAACAAATTTATAGTCATACTGTGTATCCTCACGGAGACGACCGACAGAAACAGCCATACCATTTTCAAGATTCCTGTCAAGTTTTGCCTGCGGACGATTGTCTTCCTCAAAATAATGAATAAACTGCTTCGGTGCTGAGGGAAGTTCAAGCTCCTGCGGTACGCCCCTGAAGTTTTTCCAGAGTTCAAGAATTTCTTCCTTTGAGGGCTTATTTTCAAAACTTACAAAAACGGCTGCCGTATGACCGTCCGAAACAGGCACACGGAGACATTGCGTCGTTATAGAGGGAGTTTCAGCCTTTACTATTTCATTTCCCTGAATTTCTCCCCATACTTTCAAAGGCTCTTGTTCGGACTTTTCTTCTTCACCGCCGATAAACGGGATAAGATTGTCAACCATTTCAGGCCATGTTTCAAAGTTCTTTCCTGCTCCCGAAATTGCCTGATAGGTGCAGGCGAGGACTTTTTTAAGACCGAATTTTTTAAGGGGGTGGAGTGCGGGAACATAACTCTGTATCGAGCAGTTGGACTTTACAGCTATAAATCCCCTCTTCGTGCCGAGTCTCTCTCTCTGAGCCTTTATGATTTCTATATGTTCGGGATTGATTTCAGGCACTACCATAGGCACGTCAGGCGTAAATCTGTGTGCGGAGTTATTGGAGACTATCGGGCATTCTGCCTTTGCGTATGTTTCTTCGAGAGCCTTTATTTCGTCTTTTTTCATATCAACGGCACAGAAGCAGAAATCAACCATTCCTGCGATTTTTTCCACGTCAGCCGTTGCATCAAGCAGAATCATATCTTTCATTGATTCAGGCATAGGGACTGACATCTTCCAGCGGTCTCCTACAGCCTCTGCATATGTCTTTCCTGCACTTCTCGGTGAAGCCGCAAGAATCTTTACATTAAACCACGGGTGATTTTCAAGCAGAGTTGCGAAACGCTGTCCCACCATACCCGTTGCACCTATGATACCAACATTGTACTTTTTCATGACTACAACATTCTCCTTAATTTAAAAAATAGTTTCAGACGGTTGCAAAACGTCCGATTTTGAGTTATAATATCAGTATATATCATTTCAGCGAAAATGTCAATAAAAAAGGAGAGTAAAATGTTTAAACTTATAAAGAATGACGGCAAGGCAAGACGTGGCGAAGTCACGACGGCACACGGGACTTTTCAGACACCGTGCTTTATGAATGTAGGCACGGCAGGAGCGATAAAGGGCGGAATATCTTCCGTAGACCTGAAAGGGCTTAAAACTCAGGTTGAATTATGCAATACATATCATCTGCATTTGCGACCGACGGACACGGTAGTCAGGAAAATGGGCGGTCTGCATAAGTTCATAAACTGGGACAGACCTATTCTTACAGACAGCGGAGGTTTTCAGGTGTTTTCGCTTGCAAAGCTCCGTAAAATAAAAGAAGAGGGAGTATATTTTGCCTCGCACATAGACGGACACAGGATTTTCATGTCTCCTGAAGTAAGTATGCAGATACAGTCAAATCTCGGCTCTGATATAGCCATGGCATTTGATGAGTGCATAGAGAATCCCTCGCCATATAAATACGTCAAGGACTCAATAGAACGCACGACAAGGTGGCTTTACAGGTGCAGGGACGAAATGGCAAGGCTTAATTCTTTGCCCGATACGGTGAATCCGAAACAGATGCTTTTCGGAATAAATCAGGGTTCTACATTTGATGATTTGCGTATAAAGCACATGAAAGACATAGCTGAACTTAACCTCGACGGCTATGCTATCGGCGGACTTGCCGTCGGTGAGGAGACTTCCGAGATGTACCGCATTATAGACGTTGTAGAGCCGTATATGCCGAAAGACAAGCCACGCTATCTTATGGGAGTGGGTACGCCCTCAAATATAATTGAGGCGGTCGCAAGGGGCGTTGATATGTTTGACTGCGTTATGCCGAGCAGAAATGCACGCCACGCAACTGTATTTACATGGAGCGGAATAATGCACCTCAATAATAAATGTTATGAGACCGACCCGAAACCCGTTGACGAGCAGTGCGACTGCCCGACCTGCCGTAATTTTTCCCGTGCCTATATGCGACATCTTTTCAAGGCTAACGAACAGCTCGCAGGACGGCTTGCGGTACAGCATAATTTATACTTCTATAATACGCTTGCGGAGAAAATCCGTGAATCTATAGAAAAAGATGAGTTTGAAGATTTCAGGGCGAAGTATTCAACTCTGCTTGCAACGAGAATATAAAGGAGAGTTTTTTATGGAAATCAAAGATTTTTTTAAAGCCGTTGTGGATTCGGACAATGCCCCCGTCGTCGTATGCGATTTACAGCATACTATTATATATATGAATCCGACAGCCGTCGAGAGATATAAAAAACGTGGCGGTGCGGAACTTGTCGGAAGTTCTCTTCTCGACTGCCACAACGAAAAGTCAAATATAATGATAAAAAAGGTTGTTGAGTGGTTCGGGAAGAGTGCGGAAAACAACAGGATTTTCACTTTCAGGAATGACAGGGAAAACAAAGACGTTTATATGATAGCACTGCGTGACGGCGAGGGCGGACTAATCGGCTATTATGAAAAACACGAATTTCGCAATCCCGAAATTTCCACACGCTACAATATGGACTGAAATTTATGAATATAAAACATAAACTCGGAGATTATATTACTACTGTTGATATAAGAAATAAAAATCTAACTGTTAACAGATTACTGGGTGTAAGTATAAACAAGACGTTTATTGAATCTATCGCCAATACTATCGGGACAGATTTTTCAAATTATAAAATCGTCCGTCGGGGACAGTTTGCATATTGTCCGGTGACATCAAGAAACGGTGAAAAAATTTCAGTTGCTCTGCTCAAGGAAGATGATTGTATCATTTCAAGTTCATACACTGTTTTTGAAATTACAGACAATAAAAAATTATTGCCTGAATATCTTATGTTATGGTTTATGCAACCTGAATTTGACCGGTTTGCACGTTTCAAATCGCATGGAAGTGTAAGAGAAATTTTTGACTGGCAACAAATGTGTGATGTTGAGTTATTTGTTCCCGATATTGAAAAGCAGAAAAAAATTGTTGATATATACAAAATAATAACAGACAGAATTGTTTTAAAAAATCGTATAAATAAAAACCTTGAACAACAAGCACAGGCAGTTTTTAAAAGCTGGGTTGTGGATTTTGAAACTAATGGTACTTTGTCTGATATATGTAATTATTCTAAAAATAAAATTAATATTGACAATCTGACATTAAATACATATTATTCAACGGAAAATATTAAACCTAATCGTCAAGGTGTATTACAAGCTACAAAATTACCAACAGTCAAACAAACAACAGCCTGTAAAAAAGGTGATGTGCTTGTATCAAATATACGCCCATATTTTAAGAAAATATTGTATTGCTATTCTGATTGCGGTTGTTCAACAGACGTACTATGCTTTGTACCAAATAAAATAGAATTTTCTGCTTTTTTGTATTTCACATTGTACGCTGATAAATTCTTTGATTATATGGTTACAGGTGCAAAAGGAACTAAAATGCCGAGAGGTGATAAACAACAGATAATGATGTATCCAATTTATATCCCCCTGTTGACTGATGTTGAAAAATTTAATCGAATAGTTATACCTATACTTAATTTAATTAATATTAACAGAATAGAAAATCAACGTCTTTCCTCCCTCCGTGATTTACTTATTCCAAAGCTGATTAACGGCGAAAAAGATGTAACCAAAATTCAAATATGAAAAAAGGAGAATATTATGGAATTATTGAAATCTGACTTCTGGTATAATCTGCCTGAAAGTCTCATAGCACAGACACCTGTTGAACCGAGAAACGCTTCACGAATGATGTGCGTCGACCGACAGACAGGTGAATTGAAACACGAGCATTTCTATAATCTCGCCGAACATCTCAGGGGGGGAGATTTGCTTGTAATGAACGATTCGAGGGTTATTCCTGCCCGTCTTTACGGCGAAAAAATGGAAAACGGTACTTTTATAGAGTTTCTGCTCCTTGAACAGAAAGGTGACAAGCTATGGGAAATAATCTGCCGTCCCGCAAAAAAAGCAAAGGTCGGAGTTAAATTTTCTTTCGGAGGTGGAAGGCTCGTTGCGGAGGTCGTTGAAATAAGAGACGACGGAAAAAGGCTTGTAAAATTTGAGTGCGAGGGGAATTTCTTTACAGCCCTCGAAGATGTCGGACAAATGCCTTTACCGCCGTACATAACCGAAAAACTTGAAAACAAAGAACGCTATCAGACAGTATATTCAAGAGAACTCGGCTCGGCTGCCGCCCCGACGGCCGGACTTCACTTTACAGCCGAAATGATAGACGAACTTCACAGCAAGGGCATTAAAACCGCTTTTGTCACGCTTCATGTCGGACTCGGAACTTTCCGACCCGTAAAGGAGGACAATATTCTTGACCACCAGATGCACAGCGAGCATTATTTTCTGCCGGAAGAGACCGCAGACCTTATAAACGAGACAAAGAAAAACGGCGGACGTGTTATTGCGGTCGGCACAACTGCCTGCCGTACCCTCGAAAGCGTGGCGACTTTCTACAACGGTATTTCCGCACATGAGGGCTATACGGATATTTTTATCTATCCGTCGTATAAATTCAAGTGTATTGACGGGCTGATTACAAATTTTCACCTGCCTGAAAGTACGCTGATAATGCTTGTATCGGCTTTCATGGGCTATGAAAACACAATGAATGCCTACAGGACAGCGGTTGACGAAAAGTATAGATTTTTCAGTTTCGGCGACTGTATGCTTATTGTTTGAGGGGGATTAATTATGATAACTACAATTTTCGACCTTGACGGCACTCTTGCCGATACGCTCGCAGACCTCGCAGACGCTGTTAATTACGGTCTCGGAAAACTCGGCTGTCCGTTGCATGACTATGAGAAATATAAGTATTTCGTCGGAAACGGCGTTCAGAAACTCTGCCACCGTGCATTACCTGACGATAGAAAAGACGAAACTGAAAAACTTCTTGAATATTTCAGCGATTATTACGGAAAACATTTTCTTGACAAGACGGTTATATATGACGGTATGAAAGAATGTCTTGATATTCTCGTGAAAAACAACGTTACGCTTGCCGTTGCAACGAACAAACCGCAGAACTTTGCAAGGGAGATTGTAAAATCCCTGCTGGCAGAATATGATTTCATAAAGGTACTCGGAGGCTGTGCGGAACGTCCTAAAAAGCCCGATACGGCTATAATAAGGGAAATTCTTTCTTCTCTTCCCGATGATAATGAAGTCTATATGATTGGCGACAGCGACGTTGACATAAAAACAGCGAAGTGTGCGGAAATAAAGTCAGTAGGCTGTGTATGGGGATTCCGTGGCAGACAGGAGCTTTTAAATGCAGGGGCGGACTTTATAGCCGAAACTCCGCAGGATATAGCAAGGTTTATTATAACATAATCCACAAATAATTATACAGATTGTTGTGCGTTGTGACGATTTTTGCGTTTTGCCCTTTAAATTTTTTCCAAAGAGTGTTACAATAGTCTTGATTTGACTCTGTAAAAATATTATAGGAGCGATGAGATAATGAAAAATGAAAAAGTCATACATATTGCCGTTGTTGTGGCAGGTATTGATGAAGAATATCAGAATAATATCGTAAGTGGTATAAACCAATCCGCTCTCGAGCGTAATATAAACGTTTCGTATTTCGTGGCGTATGGCGGACTTCTCAAAAGCCACCGCTTTGATGTCGGCGAATACAGTATTTACAGCATGATAAATTTCAGTGCATTTGACGGTGCAATCCTGATGACAAATACCATATGCGACCCTGAAACAAAGGAACGTGTTATAAAGAGAGTTACGGAATCAGGAATACCAGCAGTTGTGTTTGACTGTTCGGATTATCCTGAACTGTACAACGTCAGCATAAACAACGGCTCGGCAATGACGGATATAATAAAGCACGTTATTGAAAAACACGGTGCGAGGGTTATGAATTTCATTTCAGGACCTTTGTCAAATCCGGAGGCAAAAGCCCGTTACAACGCATTTCTTGATACAATGGAAAAATATAATCTGCCCGTCGAGAACGAGCGTATATATTTCGGTGAGTTCAGAAGTCAGGACGGAATAGAAGCCATATATGAATTTTTAAAATCAGGTCTTGAAATGCCTGACGCATTTATCTGTGCAAACGATGCTATGGCACTTACTGCCATGTCGTCTCTCGAAAAAGCAGGCTACAGGATTCCTGAAGATATTATAGTCACGGGATTTGACTATACTTATGATGCACGTAATTTCTGCCCGTCGCTTACCTCTGTCAAGAGACCTCTTGTCGATATGGGCTATAAATCGGTTGAAACTATAATTGATATACTCAGCGGAAAAAATCCGCCGAAAAATGTTTCTCTTGAGTCCTCGCCCGTATTCTGTGAAAGCTGTGGTTGTAAAGCCGAAAATGACGACGACTACAGGCAGTACAAAAAACGGACTTTTCTGAAAATGCAGAGTATAAACACAGGCGTTACAATGGTTAATAAATTTACCGCAGGGCTCGCCGAAACGGAACAGATAGAAGAGACTATGGACGTTCTGAATAAATTCATTGAGGAACTCAAATGCGACAAATTCTGTCTCTGTCTCGTTGAGGACTGGCTCGATTCTTTCGGAAATATCACGCACGAGGAGGGCGATTATTCAACATATATGACCGCTCCGCTTATATGGGAAAAAGGCGTGCGGAGAGACTGCGGATTCTTTTTCAGCTCGGATATGTTCCCTGAGAAGATTACGACGGGCGGAAATATCAATTATTTTCTGCCGTTGCATTTCCGTGAATGCTGTCTCGGCTACTATATAATCACAAACAGCGATTTCCCTGTGCATAGCCTTTTATGCCACAATCTTACTATGAATTTAAGTAACTCTCTCGAAAACGTCCGCAAGCTGATTCACCTGAGAAAGACTATGGACGAACTCAACAGGCTTTACGTTATAGACCCTCTCTGCAATATATATAACCGAAACGGCTTTATCAATCTTGCCGATTCACGATTCAGGGAGTGTGCCGACAAAAAACAAATGGTTATGCTGACTTTCATTGACATGGACGGTCTGAAGTTTATCAACGACAATTACGGTCACAACGAGGGGGATTTTGCTATACAACGGCTCGCAGGAATTATTCAGGAGTGCGCCCCTAACAGTATATGTGCGAGATTCGGCGGTGACGAGTTTGTTGTTTTCTCGCACAACGTAAAGGAAAGCGACCGTGAAAAATTCAAGCGGAGATTTGATGCGAAAATTGAGAACATCAATGCTATAATCAAAAAGCCTTATACGCTTTCCGCAAGTATCGGAAGCGTTGTTGCCGTCGCTGAAAAAGACGTTACGCTTTACAGTGTAATCAAACAGGCGGACGAAAAAATGTACGAAGTCAAAAAACAGAAGAAAAATTCTCGGAGAGGGTCGCTGTAAATAATTACAGAACGGTTAAAATTACGGAAAACCCTTGACAAACGGAAATATCTGTTATATAATTAACGCATATTATTTATGAAAGGAAGGTGAACGTCATGACAATGAGTATATTTTTCAGAGATTATCACACTAAAATCACAAAGCATGAGGTTTGCCTGCATATAGATTTATTCTGATTTTTAATCAATCGAAATATATCGGTGACGCTTCTGCTTTTCGTCGGAGGTGTTTTTTTTTGCAGGCAACGGAAAGGAAAAAAGGTTTTTTTAAGATATGATGATTCTTAATGGCAGCTACGGGAGTGCAAAAGTTAGAGCCTGTCTCTTATACACATCTGACGCTGCCGCCGATATTACGCGTGTAGATATCGTTGGTCGCCGTATCATTAAAAAAAAAAGGGGG
>CAMWQJ010000029.1 GCA_947176415.1 uncultured Ruminococcus sp.
CCTGTGACCCTCTGCTTGTAAGGCAGATGCTCTCCCAGCTGAGCTAAACCCCCACGCTTGTTTTATCGTCATTCCCCTGACGACGTATATTATTATATCACACTTTTTCCGATTTGTCAAGCCCTTTTTGAAATTTTTTTCAAAAATTTTTTTCAGAACTCGTTTCAGGCTGTATTCGAGGAAAAACAGGGAGGCGGAGGGTAGCGTTGTACCCTCCTTTTCAATTAATTTTCTGAATTAACTGAAGAAATAACTTCAGTTAAAAGATTTGCAGGTAACTGTTCGTATCTGAGGAAAGCGAGCGTAAAGCTACCAAGTCCCCTCGTAGTCTGACGGAGATACATAGCGAAGTCGTGCATCTCACGGACTGGCACTTCTGCCTGAATAGTTGTCACTCCGTGCGAAACGTGTTCCATGCCGAGAACTCTGCCACGTCTCTTGTTGAGTTCGCCCATAATATCGCCCATATTGTCATCGGGAGCTGTAACTTTAAGTTCGCCGACAGGTTCAAGCATAACGGGGTCAGCCTGACGGAGACCTTCTTTATATGCGATTGAGGCAGCCGTTTTGAAAGCCATTTCAGAAGAGTCCACAGGGTGATAAGAGCCGTCAACAAGAATCGCCTTAAGTCCGACAACGGGACAGCCTGCAAGAACGCCCTTTTTAACGGATTCTTCAAGACCTTTCTGAACGGCGGGGAAATAGTTTTTAGGGACAGCACCGCCGAAAACTTTCTCTTCAAAAACGAGTGTATCGCTTACGCACGGCTCAAATTCAATCCAGACGTGTCCATATTGTCCGTGTCCGCCTGACTGTTTCTTGTGCTTGCCCTCGACCTTGACTTTCTTTCGGATAGTCTCCTTATATGCAATTTTTGGCACAGTGATATTAACGTCAACGCCGAATTTGTTTTTTAATTTAGCAACTGCAACCTCTATATGCTGTTCGCCGAGACCGCTAAGAATCTGTTCTTTGGTATTATCGTCCTGCACGTAAGTCAGTGTAGGGTCTTCCTCTGTAAGACGCTGTATTGCCGACGAAATTTTAGCCTCATCGCCCTGTGCCTTAGCTTTTACCGCCATTGAGTAGCAGGGTCTCGGAAAATTAATGGGTGCAAACTCGACGATTCTTGAAACATCAGCGAGCGTATCTCCTGTATTTGCGGTTATCTTCGAGGCAACAACTATATCGCCAGCCGTCGCAAATGACACTTCCGTCTGCTTTTTACCGCACATATTATATAATTTGCCGATTTTTTCATTATTTCCTGTTGTTGCATTAATAGTCTCGCTGTTTGCGGAGAGCCTGCCTGACATAACACGTATGAATGACATTCTTCCGACAAACGGGTCTGCAACAGTTTTGAAAACGTGTGCCGACATAGGAGCGTCAGAAACACACTTTATTTCCTCAACTTCTTTTGACGGTTTATAAGCCTCTGCGGAATAAACCTCGTCAGGAGACGGCAAAAGCAATTCAATTTCTTTCAGGAGCATATCGATTCCTGCAAGTTCGGTTGCGGACGTGCAGACAACAGGCGTAATAATACCACGGTTCATGCCGTCGTGAATGCCGTCGATAAGTTCTTTCTGCGTAAACTCCTCGCCCTCAAAGAATTTCTCCATGAGTTCGTCGGAAGTCTCTGCCACAGCTTCGGAAACCGCACCGATAAGACCGTCTATTCTGTATTCAAATTTTTCTGAAATTTCAGCCGTCGGCATATCCGTTTCAACGGCATTGCCCTTTGAGTCGTAAGTATAGGCTTTCATTTCAATCAGGTTGACATACGAAACAATCTTGCCGTTGCTTACGACGGGAACGACAACAGGACACACCGTAGGACCGAAAACGGTTTTCAGTTCAGTAAGAACATTAAAGAAATTAGCGTCCTTGTCGTCAATCTTAGTAACGACAAACATTTTTGATTTACCCTGATTCACTGCCTCTTCATAGGCTTTTCTTGCACCGACTTTAACGCCTGATTTGGCGGATACGGTAATCATAACAGTATCAGAGGCACGCACGCCCTCGACCATTTCCGAAGCGAAGTCGAAGAGTCCGGGGGTGTCAAGAATGTTTATCTTGTTATCATTATATTCAAAAGATGCAAGAGAGGTGCTTATTGAAATACCCCTTTTGATTTCTTCAGGGTCGTAATCGCAGACAGTTGTGCCGTCAGCAGTTTTACCGAGACGGTCGGAAGCCCCTGCCTTGAAAAGCAGAGCTTCTGCAAGAGAAGTTTTGCCGGAGCCGTTGTGTCCTGCAAGTGCAATGTTTTTTATTCTGGTAACATCGTAGGTTTTCATTATTTAATTCTCCTCTGAGTTTAATTATCACAGCAAAAACTGCATATAACAATTATAAAGTATTTTTGTGGAAATTGCAATAGTAAAAATAAAATTTCTACATTTTACATTATTTTGCAGTCTGTTTTTTATCTATATTGCACAATACTTTCTGTGCCGAAAATTCAGGAAGCTGTACTTTATTTACAACAAAGAATATCATAAAATATCCGACAGCCCATAATGTTACAAAAAGCAGAGTTTCGGCGAGGGACTTTCCGTCCGCACCGACAATCCGTGTGAGAAGTTCAACAGCACCCATTGTAAGAAAAGCATAAATCACAGGCACGGCTATTATCTTAAAAGGTTTAAAAGTCATCTGTGTATGTTTCAGAATTTTTATAAATCTCGCACAGTTGCCGATGACATTACTTGCATAGTAAGATATTACAATGCCGTAAAAACTTAATTTTGGTACAAAAATCAGTACGGCTGAAATTCTTACGGCATACTCGGCAAGATAGTTAAGCGACGAAAAAGCCTGCAAGCCCATTCCCTTTATAAGAGCCTCAAGAATAATTTCCATATATATAAAAGGCACAACAGGGGCTATTATCATAATCATTCTGCCTGCGAGTTCGCCACCGCCGAGAAGTTCGCCTATCACTCCGCCGAAACGCATAAGCACCGCTGACGCAAATATTGCAAAGACAAGTGTCCACTGTGTAAGACGTGACGTAAGACTGCGGAGTCTTTCAATATTTCCCGAAGCAGAGGCACGGGCGGATTCGCTGACGATAATTCCCGACATGGAACAGAGAACCACCGACGGGAAAAAAAGTGCGGGTATCACAATAGCCTCGAATATTCCGAAAAGACTTAACGCCTGATTTACGGAATCGCCGTTCTGTCTTAAACATATTGGTATAAGTGCGTCATTTGTACTGCTGAGTGCGGACGTTAAAATACTTCCTGCCATTATCGGAAAAGCAAATGATATATATTTTTTAAAATCAAGCGAACATCTGCCGTCGCACTTTGTGTGTGATTTTGCAAAAATGAAAAGACACCAGACAAGCGAAAAAATATTGCCTGCTATAATTCCTGCTATCATTATTCTGCACACTGAACTTTCGTCACGGCTTACGGACGAAAGTGTCATTACTATTATTACCGCAGATTTGATGATAAATTCAAGTATGTCGCCGACAGCCGAAACCGAGGCTTTTCGCACCGCATTGAACCAGCCTTTGAGACAAGCCGAGACAGCACCCGAAACAAGTGCGACAGGCATAAACCTTATTGCTTCTGTCATATCCGCACCGCTGAAAAATCTTTCACTCAGGGTTTCCGCAAAGACAAATATCACAGCCGAAACTATTATACTCTGTATCAGACAGAGTTTTATTCCGTGAGACAGAATCTTATTCGGATTTGAGTGGGTTTTTCCGAGTTCTTCGGATATGAGACGGCTTGTGCATAAAAATGCGTTGCCGTTTGAGAGAATACCTGCCAGTCCGAGAAAAGACCCCGTAAGAGTTAAAATTCCGATAGCCTCCGCACCGAGTTTTCTTGTTATGAAGACATTAAGCAGAAGTGCAGATGTGTCAAGAAAAATCTGCATTATCGTAAGAAGTGCCGTATCTCTTATAAGTCTGTTTCTGAAAAACATAGCGTAAAACCCCCGTTGGCTGATTATATTACATTCTATGGGGGAAGTCCCGATTTAATGACTTTTTTTCTTCGCAACTGCCGTTTTACCCGAAATACCGCAAAAAGCAACTGGCAGTTGACAAATTGCCAAGCAGAATTGATTGAATTTCAGCATGGTTTATGGTAGAATTATTACAGTAAAAAATCACAGGAGGTACATTATATGATACTCGCAGACAAGATTATCGAACTCAGGAAAAAGGCTGGAATGTCTCAGGACGAACTCGCCGAAAAAATGGACGTAAGCCGTCAGTCAGTTTCAAAGTGGGAGGGCGCACAGTCCATACCCGACCTTAACAAGATACTTAAACTCTCACAGATTTTCGGAGTGTCCACCGACTACTTATTAAAGGACGATTTTGAAAAGCCTGCTCAGGAAGTTTCCGAAATACTCACCGACGACAAACCACTCCGCAGTGTTTCCATGGAGGAGGCTAACAGGTTTCTTGAAATAAACAGACGTTCAGCTTTCAAAACGGCATTAGGCGTGGCACTTTGTATACTGTCGGTTGTTCCTCCAATCGTTTTTTCTGAACTGTCAGACATACTTTCTGAAACTCTTGGACCTGTTTTAATGTTTATTATAATTGCCATAGCGGTCGGACTTTTCATTTCAGCAGGTGCGGACAAAAAACCTTTCAGCTATCTTGAAAAAGAAGGCATTGACACGGCTTACGGCGTTGACGGAATGCTTAAAGAAAAACAGTCTCAGTTTTCGCCCGTTCACACAAAAAATTTAATTATAGGCGTGGCACTTTTTATACTTTCAATAATCCCCCCGATAATAATTGATGAAATATTCGATTTTGCATCTGATATCGGTGCAAGTATGCTGTTTGCAATGATAGCTGTCGGAGTGTTCCTGATTGTGAAATCTTCCTTGATTAAAGATGGTTTTTCCATACTGCTTGAGGAGGACGGATTCACACGTGAAAAGAAATTAAGAGAAAAGAAGAATATCGGCAGTATTACAGGAAGTTACTGGTTAATTGTGACAGCAGGCTACCTTGCATACAGCTTTATAACTTTCGACTGGGGAAGAAGCTGGATTGTATTTCCCGTTGCGGCACTGCTTACGCCGATTGTATGTAATATTGAAAAAGCCTTGAAATCAAAATAACAGAAAAGGGACTGTAAAAAGTCCCTTTTACTATTTATTCAGAAGTCTTTCTATCATGACTTTTCTGCATTCTTTTTCAAGTTTGTCGTCGAGTCTGGCAAGCTTTATGAGCCTGTCCGATTTTCTGTTAATGCAGTAACTAATCATATAGTCTGAAATTTCGGGGTTTTTCGCAAGCATAGGACCGTGAAGATAAGTTGCTATGACATTCTTTTCAAAATACCCCTCTGCACTGCTCTTTGAACAGTTGCCGTTGCCGTAAAGCACCGTACCGAAAGGATTTTTTACGCCCTGAGTCTGTCCGCCGTGATTCTCAAAGCCAACTACTTTTACCGGCTTTCCTGTAATTTCAGTTTTTATTACAATATTTCCGATACAACGCTTTTTACGACTTGACGGTGCAATTGTAAAATAATCAAACAGTCCGAGACCTTTAATTTCATTGCCGTCTGCGTCACGGTAATATTTTCCCATAAGCTGATATCCACCGCAGATAAGAAAAAGAAAAGTCCCTGACTTATAGGCTTTTTTAATTCCCTGACGGCATTTCAGCAAATCGGCGGATATATGCTGTTGCTCGAGGTCTGCACCGCCACCGATATAGACCAAATCATATTCAGGAAAATACGGCATATCATCTCCGACGGAATATTTATCAATAATGCACTCTATGCCACGCTTTCCGCACCTGTATTTTATAATCTCCATGTTACCGCTGTCACCGTACAGGTCGAGCATATCGGCATACATATGCAGAATCTTAATTTTCATCGTGCTTCCCTCCGTTCTCCGAATAACGTCTAAGTGCCTGCCTTGTCGGCTGAACTGCGGTATAGTTCGCAATGACAAATTTTCTTCCCTCCGTAACTGCGAGTTCGGAAACAGCCTCGTCCAAATCGGGACGTACAACTATTTTTGAGGAGTCATAACCTGAGCATTTTATTCTTACCGCTATATCATAGGCACGTGTTCCTGAAGTAATCACCCTTGTGACACGTTCAAATATGCTGAAATTTATATCCCATATCCACGAAACGTCCAGACCGTCGGCTACATTGTCATTCAGCACAAAAAGCAACTCTTTTTCTCCTTTCATTTCGTTCATTACACGGAGCGTCATATTTGCACCTACGGGATTTTTGGCGAGGTTTAAAGTTGTTTTTCTGTCGCCGAGCATGAAAGTTTCCATACGACCATTGTTGACGGTATACGTCGAAATAACACTGTCTGTTATACTCTGTTTTATTCTGTAGAGTTTCGAGACGGAAGCAACCGCTGTCATATTATAGACGTTGTAAATGCTGTTGAGTTTAGGGGAATATTTATGCCCGTCAGCCATGAATACAGGCTTATCGAGGTCAATTTTACTTGCCGTAACATAGGGTTTATAATCGCCGAAACCGCACCCCCTGCAAATAAATTTTCCTATATGCGAATACTGATAATATTCATATTCAAGCGTTTCACTGCAAAACGGACAGAAACGTCCCTCAGAGGCTTCAAATATATCAGTGGTTGCGAATGCATAAGGCTCGGCATGAAAATATTTAACTTTTTTATTTTTCGGATTTGCACGTCCTAAACGGGCGGTATTAGGGTCGTCGCCGTTCAGAATCAGATTTCCGTCAAAAGTTTTACAGAAGCCGTTTATCTTCTGTATAAGCGTCTCCATTTCGCCATTTCTGTCAAGCTGGTCACGGAAAAAATTAAGCACAACAAGCGTTTCAAGTTTTATCTGCGAGTACACAACAGGAACGTGCGATTCGTCCGTTTCAAGAATGAGATAATCGGCTTTTACACGCCCTGACATATCGCAGTGCCTTAAAAGAAGTGAACATATCCCCGTATCGAGATTATTTCCCTCACGGTTTATAATTATCTTCTTACCGCTCTTTTCAAAAAGCTGTGCTATGCAGTTTGTAACCGAAGTTTTGCCGTTAGTTCCCGTAACGGCGATAACAGGACAGTCAACTTTAAATATAGAACAGCATTTCTGTCCCGACAAGTGCCAAAGGATAATCCCAGGGAGATTACCCGCATTTCTGCCGAGCAGATTAAGAATTTTTACTATTATTTTTCCAATCAGTATCAGAAGTCTTTTCAAGAATTTTTTCCTCCTGTAAATTTTTTGCTTACGATAATATGATAACATATTTTAAGTTATATTGCAATATTTAATTTGCATTTGACATATATATCTTGATGTGATATAATTTTTATTATAAAAAAAGAAAGGATTTTTTTCAATGGACTTTATCGAAATTCTTAAATCTGCAATCCTCGGAATTGTCGAGGGAATAACCGAATGGCTTCCTATAAGCAGTACGGGACATCTCATTCTTGTTGACGAGTTCCTGAAACTCAACATGACAGAAGATTTCAAGAAAATGTTTGACGTTGTCATTCAGCTTGGTGCGATAATGGCGGTTGTCATCATCTTCTGGAAAAAACTTTTTCCGTTCAGCAAGGAAAACAATCCCTGTCCGCTGAGTAATGAGGGAATCGGGTCTTACGTCAGAAAAGATATTTTCAATATGTGGCTGAAAGTTATTGTCGCCTGTCTGCCTGCTGGGGTTGTCGGTCTGTTTTTCGACAACTGGATTGACGAACATTTCTATAATCCGTGGTGCGTTGCAATCGCCCTTATCGTTTTCGGAATAGCTTTTATTGTCGTGGAAAACTGGAACAGGAAAAAAACTCCGAAAGTAACCACTATTGACAATCTCACTTATAAAATGGCTCTGATTATAGGAATGTTTCAGCTTATAGCGGCTGTTTTCCCCGGAACTTCACGCTCAGGTGCAACAATAGTCGGTGCGTTGCTTATCGGCATTTCAAGAACTGTTTCCGCTGAATTTACATTCTATCTTGCCGTGCCTGTAATGTTCGGTGCGAGTCTTTTAAAACTTGTCAAGTACGACGGCGGATTTGATTCAGGGGAAATTATGATACTCACAACAGGCATGATTATTGCTTTTGTTGTCTCGCTCTTCGTTATAAGTTTCCTCATGGATTACATAAAAAAGCACGATTTCAAGGTCTTCGGGTGGTACAGAATAGCACTCGGTGCATTGGTACTACTTTACTTTGCAGTTATAAAATAAAAAATCAAAAGGCACTCTTTCTTTCGGGAGTGCCTTAAAAAAGGTGATATTTATGAAAAATTCAAAGAAATACAGGGCGTTTATTAAAAGACAAAGAAAAATCAGCAGATACGGAACGTATCTCAGTTCCAAATGTTCACGGTGCGGAAACAATCTTTTTCTTTTTGACAGATTCGATGCAGAATGCTGTATTATGTGCGATATATGGACAGAAACAAAATGCGGAGACCCTGAATGTGAGTTTTGTTCCAAAAGACCCGATACACCGTTTGAAGCTCTTTTCATGGAGTCAGAAAGAATACGTCCCGCCTATGACAGAAAATATAATCTTTGTATTAAATATCACAGAAAATCAAAACATAAAAACAAAATAAATTTTTATAAGGAAAAATTATGGAACTGAAAATCAAATCAGGATATTTTTCAGGATTTGAAAAAATCCTCTGGCTCGTTTCGCTTTCGTCAATAATTATATTTTTCTGCATTTTCGACCGCAGGGGCTGGCTCGCCCTCACTGCTTCACTCGTCGGTATGCATTCTCTCCTATTAAACGCAAAAGGACACCCTCTTGGACAGGCTCTTGCGGTTATATTCAGCGTGCTTTACGGAATTATTTCGTTCCGTTCAAGATATTATGGCGAGATGATTACATATCTCTGCATGACTATGCCGATGGCTGTCTTTTCGCTCGTCTCGTGGCTTAAAAATCCTTTTGAGGAGGGAAAAGCTGAAGTCGCCGTAAACCGTCTCAGGCGGAGGGAAATATTATTCATGTTCTGTCTCGCAACCGCCGTTACAGTGGCTTTTTACTTCATACTGAATGCACTGAATACAGCAAATCTCATTCCAAGTACCCTGTCCATAACGACAAGTTTTCTCGCCTCTTATCTGACTTTCCGCAGAAGTCCTTACTATGCCGTGGCGTATGCTTTTAATGACATTGTACTTGTGATTCTCTGGACTATGATGACGATAAAAAATATTACTTATCTTTCCGTTACTATCTGCTTTATTGTTTTCCTGATTCTCGATATTTACGGATTTTTCTGCTGGCGGAGAATGGAAATAAATCAGACAAAAAGCAATTAATGTTATTTTTTAGATGCGATAACTCCATCTTTCTTGTAAATGCTGTTTTCGGGAATAACTCCACGCACACAGCTTGTCGGGTAGATATTTGAATTTCTTCCCACGACAGTCCCCGGATTCAGTACGCTGTTACAGCCGACTTCAACAAAATCGCCGACCATTGCACCTATTTTTTTTATGCCCGTTTCCAGTTCCTCGTCGTTCTGCTTTATAACGACGTTTGTCTTGTCGGACTTGACGTTGGACGTTATCGAGCCTGCACCCATATGCGATTTATAGCCGAGAATGCTGTCTCCGACGTAATTATAGTGCGGGGTCTGAACGTTGTCAAAAATAATGACATTTTTCAGCTCCACGGAATTTCCGATTACACAGTTTTTTCCGACCAACGCACTTCCACGTATAAAAGCACAGTGGCGGACTTCCGTTTCTGCTCCTATGATGCACGGCGAGCCTATATAGGCTGTCGGGTAGACGTTGGCAGTCTTGTGAATCCATACGTTTTCAAAGGGATTGTTATACTCTTCATGGGGGAGAGTTTTTCCGAGTTCAATAATAAACTCGCTGATACCCTTAAGGGCTTCCCACGGATATTCATACTGCATGAGATAGTCCTTTGCTTCTGTGTGCGACAAGTCAAATAAATCCTGAATTTTAACATTATTCATATATTTATACTCCGTTTCTTAAAATTTATATACTTATATTATAATACTACATCGAAAAAAAGTCAAGCAGAGAATAAAAATTCTGAAAAATGCGGAAGTGTTGACAGTTGCGTTATTATGTGCTAAAATATAACTGATATAAAAAGTGGTTTATGAAAGGAAGTAACCATAATGAAAAAGAATATACAGAAGATGATATTTCCGCTATGCCTTGCGGTCTCGGCATTGAGTATGGTTTCGTTGCTAACATCATGCGGAAAGGACGAACAGACGGACGAAGAGGATTTGCCTGTAATCGCCGATATAACAACCACCGCAGAAACAACTACGGAAGAAATTACATCGTCTTTAACTGAAGTTCAGACTACCACCGAAACAACAACCATATTCATAAATGTGCCGACGGGAACGCAGGCAGAAATAATTGTGCCACCTGTCACGGAGTACACAGAACCGTCGGAAGAAATTTACATCGAAACGACAGATACTCAGCTTACGGCAGGAATTTCGGCAAACGAGCCTGTTACATACACCGTTACAACAAGTATTTCTTCATATGTCGGAAACTCTCTCACCGCCTCGCCAAACAGCGAATTTTATCAGGAAAAAATTTATGTTGCAGGAGACTCAATAGCTTTTGGTTTCAATCTTTACGGACTTATTCCCGACGGACACAACATTGCTACCGAATCGCTCTCAATGTGGAATCTCGACTATTTCACATTTCCGACAGGTATGGGACTTGTCGACACGATAGCTTACTATCAGCCCTCACTTCTGTATATGTCCCTCGGCATGAATGATGTGAACGCCTCGACAGCCGAGCAGTTCGCCGAAAGATACCAGAATACTATAAAACAGATTCGTGAACGTGTTCCTGATATAAACATTGCGGTTGCGGGAATCACTCCTGTGACAATCGAGTCAGGTTTTGTGGACAATCAGGTAATTATCGAATTTAACAATGCTCTCGAAAATATGGTGCGTTCTCTCAATACAACACATGTCTATTATTTTGATACGTTTTCAATCCTCGCTGACTCGACAGATTCCCTCCGCACCGAATGCACAGGCGGAGACGGAATACATCTCACAACACAATGCTATTATGATATTTTCAATAATCTTTTTACTTTCCTTGATAAAACCAATGTTAAAAAACAAATAGAACAGGCAGAAGTAAGTAAGGGCTATGTAGCATCTGCAAACTGAATATACAAAAACAAAAAGCACTCTCCGAATCGGGAAAGTGCTTTTTTTATTAATTTTTTTATTCTACTGTTACACTCTTTGCGAGATTTCTCGGCTTGTCAACGTCATAACCCTTTGCGACTGATACATAATATCCGAGCAACTGTAACGGAATTACAGACAGACTTCCTGCAAAAAGCGGATTTGTCTGCGGAATATATACAGTAAAGTCCGCTGTATCTTCCATATTATAGTTGCCGTAGGTCGTGAGACCCATAAGCGAAGCTCCACGGCTTTTAACTTCAACCATATTGCTTACTGTCTTTTCGTACAAATCAGGCTGTGTATTCACGCCGATGACAAGTATTCCGTCTTCTATAAGGCTTATCGGACCGTGTTTCAGCTCTCCGCCAGCATAAGCCTCCGAATGAATATAGCTTATCTCTTTCATTTTAAGGCTACCCTCAAGGCTTATCGCATAGTCAATGCCACGTCCTATAAAGAAAGCGTCCCTCGCACTTGCAAGTTTATTCGCAAACCACTGTATACGCTCCTTGTCTTCGAGAACTTTGGCTATCTTCTCGGGAATTGTATACAATTCGTCAATCATTTCCGCACACTGCTCTTCCGTCATTTCGCCCCTCGCTGTTGCAAATTTCATTGCAAGCAGATATCCCGCAATAAGTTGTGTGCTGTAAGCCTTTGTGGTTGCAACGGAAATTTCAGGTCCTGCGAGCGTATAGAATACATTATCCGCCTCACGTGCAATCGACGAACCGACAACGTTTACAATTCCGAGAGTTTTTATTCCGCTGTTCTTTGCCTGTCTCAACGCTGCGAGACTGTCCGCCGTTTCTCCCGACTGACTTATGATTATAACAAGGCTTTTGTCAGCGAGTTTCATTTTTCTGTACCTGAACTCCGAGGCAAGTTCCACCCTCACCGACATTGAAGTAAGGCTCTCGACAACATACTGCACCGCCATTCCGACGTGGTAAGCAGAACCGCAGGCTACAATATAAATCTGGCTTATCTCCCTGATAGTGTCGTCGTCAAGTCCTACTCCGCTGAAATCTATCCTGCCGTCCTTTACAACGGAATTTATTGTGTCTCTGACAACTTTCGGCTGTTCGTGAATCTCTTTCAGCATAAAATGCTCGTATCCGCCCTTTTCAGCAGACTCAGCGTCCCACTTTATCTCGACAAGTTCCTTTTCTATCTCTTCACGGTCTATATTGTAGAAAGTTACATTGCCCTTTTCAAGTTTCGCAATCTCCATGTTGCCTATATAGTAGACGTTTCTTGTGTATTTCAGAATCGCAGGCACGTCAGATGCAACGTAAGTTTCGCCGTCAGTCATGCCTATAATCATGGGACTTTCTTTTCTTGCCGTGTAAATCTCTTCGGGGCAGTCCCTAAACATAACGGCAAGTGCATAAGACCCTCTTATCCTTATCATCGCACGTGCTATGGAATCAACCGCACCGAGATTATACTTCTTGTAATAATAGTCAATCAGCTTTATAGCAACTTCCGTATCGGTCTGAGTTTCAAAAGTGTAGCCGTTTTTGGAAAGTTTTTCCCTGAGTTCCTGATAATTTTCGATAATGCCGTTATGCACGCCTATAACGTTTTCGTCGTCACTGCTGTGAGGGTGTGCATTGAGAACGGACGGCTCGCCGTGGGTTGCCCAGCGTGTATGACCTATTCCGCAACAGCCTTTTACAGCCTCGCCATCGTTTGTCATTTCCTTTAAAACTTTTAACTTTCCCTTTGTCTTGACTACTTCCGCTTCGTTATCTCCGTCACGGACTGCAATTCCTGCCGAATCATAGCCCCTGTATTCGAGCTTTGAAAGACCGTCCAGCAAGATAGGTCCAGCCTGACGACTTCCTGTAAAGCCAACTATTCCGCACATAATTTTTCCTCCGGTAATTTATTTTGATTATTTAAGTGCATTTCCGCATTCAGGACAGAATTTCGGCACATTTCCCGATGCCGACGGTGTCCAGCCACATTTACCGCACTTCACTTCCGACGGCTTCGGCTTTCCGCATTCGGCACAGAATTTTCCAGTATTCTCCGCACCGCATGAACACTTCCAGCCATTTGTTGCCGTCGGCTTAGGCTTTCCGCACTCGGCACAGAATTTTCCTGTATTCTCCGCACCGCATGAGCATTTCCAACCGCCAGTCGTCATGGGTTTCTGTTTGCCACACTGCGAGCAGAATTTGCCCGTATTGTCCAGACCGCAGGAGCATTTCCATGTGTTTTTGCTGTTGCTTTGCTGTCCCATTGCATAGAGATTCTGCGGACTGAATCCCCCTGCCTGCTGTGCCATATTCATTCCGAAAAATCCCATTCCCGCACCGTTTGGATTCATGGAAGCGTTTGTCATTGCGTTTGCCTGAGCGTTCACAAGCATTGCAGCGGCATTTGTTGTGTCTCTGCTCCATGCCGTGTCCTCAAATTTCTTTATTCGCTCCTCGTCGTCCTTTGAAATTGTAACGGAATTTATCGCAACCGATACCACTTCAAGTCCTCGCTTTTCGTTCCATTTGGACGACAATTCTTTACTCATAGCCTCGGAAAGTTCCTGCGTATGTGCCGGAAGTTCGTCATATCTTATGCCGAGTGCCGATATCCTCGCAAATGCAGGGTTAAGCGCACTCAGAAACTCCGATTTCAGCTGTTGGTCGATTGCCCGTCTCGTATACGCACTTGAAACGTTTCCGCACACATTAGTGTAAAACAGGAGGGGGTCTTCTATCCTGTACGAGTAAACGCCGTTGCAACGTACGCCGACCGTGAAACTTCTTCCTATATCCTCATACGCAACCCTGAACGGCACGGGATTCTGCGTGCCGAATTTATTATCCGTCAGTTCCTTTATATTAAAATAGTAGATTCTCTGGTCGTGTGCCGTGTCTCCGCCGTAGGAAATACGCTTGCCAATCTGCTTGAAAGTCTCTTTTATGTCGCTTGCGAGATTTCCGCCAAAAAGGCTCGGCTCTGTCGACATATCATAAGTATACTCACCAGGGACGGCACATATTTCCACAACTTGCCCCTGGTCAACGATAATCATGCACTGTCCGTCACTTACGGCTATAGTGCTTCCGTTGGTGATGATATTTTCCGTTCCCTTGTTGGACGAAAACTTTCCCGTGCGTCTTTTTCCCTTTACAACGAGAACGTCAGCGGGAATTGCATCGCAGTAAAAAAACTCTTTCCATGTATCGCCGAATGTCGACGCTGTAGCCACAAGTGTAGCCTGAATAAGTCCCATAATTATTACTCCTTCCGTAATCGGATTATTTTTTAAGCCATATCTAATTATAACACATTCCGAAAAAAATTGCACCCTTTTTCATAAAATTTTTTTCGGATTTTCACATTTATTTATAATCAGTCCCAGTTTTTCCAGATTTCAGGGCAATAACCGACAGTTGCCTTTTTTCCGTTTCTGACAATCGGAGTGATTATAACGTGCTGATTTTCAAGGATTTTCTCTTCCCTGTCGCTGTCCGAAAGATATTTAATCAGCGTGACAAGCTCCTTGTCCCTGCAATTTTCGTCAATCATGCTGTCCGTTCCGCCGACAGACTGCTTTATGCTGTTAAACTCTCCTCTGCTCATGCCTTTTTCTTTCATGTCAATCATCTGATACTTAATTCGGCGTTCCTTGAACCACCGTTCCGCCTTTCTCGTATCGGAACACTTTTTAGTGCCGAAAATCTGAATATTCATGGCTAATCAATCCTCCTGTTTAAATGCAATGCTGTCTATATTCTTCGCTGTCCTCGTGAGCGTAAATTCTATGCTGTGTAAATCAAGACCGTTCTGTGCAAAATAAAGCCTTATTGCCGTGAATCTCGAAAACATCGGTACTTCCCTTGTTATTCCGACAGATTTTCCGCCCGTGCCGTTCCATGTAAAAGTGCCGTTTGCCGTACCCATTGAAAAGAATGTAAGTGGAATCTGTGCGAGTTCGCCAAGTTCCGAAGATGCAGTTATTGTCACATTGTAATAGCCCGAATCTTTGAGAATAAGTGCAAAGCTGTAATGTCCGCCTTTTTCCGACTTCACGCCGTCAAGTTCAAGTCTGAAATACTTGTCAACCTCATAAAATACAACGTCTGTGTCCTCCGCCTCTGCATCGTCAGGACGGTTTATAATCTTAACTCCGCAGTCCTCACCGCAAAGCCTTTTCATAGCGTTGCTATTCATAATGAAATTGCAGATATTCATTGCATTCCGCTGTAATTCGCCTCTCGTAAGAGTGCCGTTTTCAAGCGATTCAAGCGTATTGTCCTCCCCCGATGCACCGTCCGCACAAACCATATAAACATCATTCTGTGCCACAGCCATTGATGCAAAATCCGTCTTGTTCGGCTCTCCGCCACGCACGTTTATATTAGCCCACCAGTCAGTCATTGTAAAGCCTGAAAATCCCCATTCATTGCGGAGAATAGTTGTGTTGAGGTCGTAATTTCCAGCCGTCCACACGCCGTTTAAAGAGCCGTAAGTTGTCATGATACTGTCCGCAAAACCCGACTTTACAGCCATTTCAAAGCCCTTTAAATAAATCTCTCTCAACGCTCTTTCCGAAATAACCGAGTCCATGAAATGCCTGTTTGTCTCCTGATTGTTTCCGCAGAAATGCTTGATAGTACCAGTTACGCCAGCCCTGTGGAGACCGCAAAGCTCGGCGGTTGCCATTGTCCCCGTAAGAAAAGGGTCTTCAGAAAAATATTCAAAATTACGTCCGTTGAACGGGTGGCGGTGAATATTAATTCCCGGACCGAGCAGGCATTCAACCTTGTTTGCGGTCATTTCAAGTCCGAGGCACTCGAAAAGCTCCGTAATCAGTTCATGGTTGAAAGTCGATGCAATCATAGTGCCGTTAGGCAGACTGAAAGCCTTTGTTCCGCAGTCGAGACGCATTCCCGACGGACCGTCCGAACAGCAACCGGCAGGTATGCCGAAAGAGTTCAGATTGTCGGAAACTCCGCCGAATGCCGAAGCCGTTCCAGCCGTGACTCTCGGACTTCCCATACCCTCGCCACGTATGATACACGACAAATCATAGTCCGAAAGCTGTGCTATAAACTCGGTCATGGTGTTTTTTCCGCTTTTCACATCTGCGAGCTTTATTCCCCTGTCGCCTGTCTGTGCAATCTCAGCAGGCATATTTTCGAACCGTCTTTTTGCCTCGTCAACCTCGCTTAACGGCACTTTTTCCGTCTCCGCAACAAGTCCGCCGTCCCTGAAAATCGGCTTTATACGGTCAAATTCAAGCACGGGAGCAAGTGCCTGTTCGCACCTCGAAACAACTTCCGTAACGTCTTTTTTATATGTATACGCCAGAGTTAAATTTTTTACGCTGTTTCCGATAAAGAATTTATATTCACCCTCCTCCAGTACCCAGCACGACTTATTTCCCGTAGCTCCCGAATCGTCATAAGAGGCGATATTTTCGTAGCTGAACTTTATTTTGACAGTCTGCGACTCGTCAGGTGCGAGATTTTCAGTCTTTTCAAATCCACAAAGAATCTTTTTCGGCTTACCGAGTTTACCTTGCGGAATTTCGCAGTAAAGCTGAACAACTTCTTTACCGCTGAATTTTCCCACATTCGTGACTTTAGCCGTAATTTCGCCGTTTTCCGCACATTCGGTTACTATTTCAAAGTCCGTGTACGAAAGACCGTAGCCAAACGGATAACGCACTTTTTCGGGGGCGAAAGTCTCAAACCAGCGATAGCCGACGTATATATCTTCACGGTAAAAATTCCGCTTTATATCGCCGAAATTCTCCGCCGATGGATAGTCCGTAATGCTGTATGCTATCGTATCGGGTAGCTTTCCGCACGGGCTAACCTTTCCCGTAAGAACGTCCGCCGTGCCTTTTCCGCCCGTCATTCCGCCCTGCCACACATAAAGCACAGCGTCGGGACTGTACTTTTCTTCAAATGTCATATCCACAAGTCCGCCTACGTTCAGCAGAATAACTAATTTTTCAAAGTTTTCACGCACTTTTTTTATCATATCCTCTTCCGTCTTCGTCAGAAGATACGACCCCCTTTCAAGCCTTGTGTCCTGTTCCTCGCCTGCCGTGCGACCTATTATAACAATAGCCGTTTTTCCCATTTGTGAAGCCTTTTTCACCGTTTCGTCGTCAAGTGGCATTTCCTCCTGCGACCACGGCTCATTGCCCCAGCCCGTGCCTAAATCATATGGGTGCAGGCTGTCCCATTTTTTGTATATTTCAAGAAGTTCATTATTTATTTTAATTCCAGCCTCGGCGAGTCCGTCAATTATCCCCGTGACTTTCGAGACGTTTACCATTCCGCCCGAGCCTGTACCGCTTTTGTAGTAGTGAAGCTGTATTCTGCCGAAAACTGAGATAATTTCGCCCCTGACAAGCGGTAAAGCATTGTTATTATTTTTAAGCATTACAATGCCCTCCGCTACTGTCTGCTCTGCCTTTTCAAGATATTTATTCCAGTCAAGCAATTTCATTTAAATTCCTCCGTAAAAAATTTCTATAAAAGTATTATAGCAGTTTTCTATAAAAATTTCAATACTCAGACAAAAAAAATTCTCGATTTTCAATAAAAACCGAGCTAAAACATTTTAGTTATTAACATGAAATTCAAGAATGTTTTTCAGGGCAGATGCGGAACTTGAATGCGACCTCTCAATTTTCGTCTGCAACCCCTTTGTCTCGCTTATCGCACATTTCGCCATTTTGTGAGACATCGTTCCTGTGAAAAGCACAAGCAGGTCAGGACAGCCGATTTTCCGCTTCAAATCGGTTTTCATGTGGGTAAAAACTTTTGCACTGCACTTATATTCCTCGCATATTTCCTTATATTTTCTTACCATGCAGTCGTTACCGCCCACAATTACAACACTCATAAAAATTCTCCTTTTAATTAGTATTTACTAACTATTAG
>CAMWQJ010000030.1 GCA_947176415.1 uncultured Ruminococcus sp.
TTCCTGCACCTCTCGGAGACGTGTTATATAGTCAAGAACGCTGTCCTCACGATCAGCCGAGCAAGGACCTATAATAAGCAGAAATTTGTCAGATTTTCCGCTGAAAATATCCTTTGTTTCTCTGTCTCTCTCGGCTTTCAGACTGATGAGATTCTGCGGAAGAGGGTGTGCGGATTTTATTTTGTCGGGGTGTGGCAACTCCCTTATAATATTCATAGCCATAAAAAATACACTTTCCTTTTTTTAATATTTTAGTCTTTTGCGAGCCAGTCCGTGCCGAAACGCAATGCGAGCTGGTCGCACAGAACAAGAGCCGTCACGCTGTCAACAACAACTCTTGCACGGTGAATTATTGCGGGGTCGTGCCGTCCCTTAATCTGCAAAGTCGTTTCCTCGCCTGTTTTCAGGTCAATAGTATTCTGTTCTTTGTATATGGAGGGAGTGGGCTTGACGGCAGTACGGAAAATAATCGGCATACCGTTAGTTATACCGCCGAGTATACCACCGCAGTTATTTGTCTTTGTGCAGACTTTTCCGTTATCGGAAAAATAAGCGTCATTTGCGGTACTTCCGTACATATCCGCAACCTCAAAGCCTGCTCCGAACTCAACACCCTTTACGGCAGGAATACTGAAAAGAATGTGTGCAAGGAGTCCCTCAATCGTATCAAACCAAGGCTCGCCGATTCCCGACGGAAAACCTGTAACGACTGTTTCAAGACGACCGCCGACGCTGTCGCCGTCTGCCTTTGCATTTTCTATTTTTTCTTTCATTTTTTCGGCAGAATTTCCGTCAAGCACCGCAAAATCAAGACCGTTGAGAAAGTCAATATCTTCACGGATATTATTAAAAGAACGGTCTTTCACGCCACCGCACGAAAGAATGTGAGTACCGATAAATATACCCTTTCGTCTAAGTGCCTTTATAGCGACCGCACCCGAAGCAACAAGTCCGGCGGTTATACGACCTGAAAAATGTCCGCCCCCCCTGAAGTCCTGAAAGCCGTGATATTTCAGCTGTGCAGTATAGTCCGCATGAGCTGGGCGTGCTTTATAAGCAAGTTCGCCATAATCCTTGCTTCTCGTGTCGGCGTTTTCAATAATAAAAGTAATCGGCGTGCCTGTTGTTCTGCCGTTAAAAACTCCGCTTACTATCTTAACTTTGTCCGCTTCACGCCTTGCGGTTGAAAGCGAGCCGACGGACTTTCTCAGCTCCATCTGCGAGGCTATAAAATCTTCGTCAACCTCGATACCCGATGCGAGACCGTCGAGAACAGCACCAATCATATTTCCGTGGCTTTCGCCGAAAATCGTGACGGCTACACTCTGTCCGAATGTATTCTTCAAAAAATCATCTCCCCTGAATAATTTATAATTTCCGATTTTTAATTATACCATAAAAAGACGTTTATGTCAATGCTTTCAGCCTCGTGAGAATAATATCTGCCACATCTTCTTTTGACATTATGGGCAGTTCTTCCGTTTTGTCATTGGTTATAAGAGTTACTATATTTGTATCCGTCCCGAAACCTGCTCCGTCTGCCCTGAGAGAGTTTGCACAAATCATATCACAATTTTTACTTTCAAGTTTTCTGCGTGAATTTTCAATAATGTTTTCCGTCTCCATTGAAAATCCGCATATAACCTGATTATCAGGCTTGTTTTCGCCGATATATTTAAGAATATCCCTTGTCCTTTTAAGTTTTATACTCATGTCGTCGCCTGACTTTTTAATCTTGTTTCTGGCTGTCTCGGCAGGGGTATAGTCCGCAACGGCAGAAGTTTTCACTATGATGTCATATTCCGACTGCCTTTCCGTTACTGTTTTAAACATCTCCTCCGCCGACTCTGCTTTTATAACGTTTACGAACATAGGCGGATTTACGTCCATATGCCCAGCAACAAGCGTTACATCTGCACCACGGAGCATTGCTATCCTCGCAACCGCACAGCCCATTTTTCCGCTCGAATGATTTGTTATAAAACGCACAGGGTCTATATTCTCACGTGTTGCACCAGCTGTCACAAGAATTTTTTTATCCGCAAGGTCTTTTTCAAAAGCGGTTTCACGGAGTATATATTCAAGTAATGTATCTTCGTCGGGAAGTTTTCCGTCTCCTGTATCACGGTTTGCAAGCATTCCGTGAACCGTGTCAAGCACTTCATATCCGAATTTTTTAAGCCTGTCAATATTATCCTGTACAATGGGATTGTGGTACATATTGTGATTCATGGCAGGTGCTATTATTTTTTTACAGGTACAAGCCATTACTGTGGTTGTAAGCATATCGTCCGCTATGCCGTTGGCTATTTTTCCGATTACATTTGCAGAGGCAGGGGCTATCATAACAACGTCCGCCTTTTTTGCTATGGAGACGTGTTCGACAGAGTATTCAAAATTTCTGTCGAAAGTATCAATAAGGCACTTATGCTGTGTGAGGGTCTCGAATGTGAGAGGGTTAACGAAATTTGTTGCGTTGGGTGTCATGGCAACGTGTACGTCTGCACCGAGCTTTGTAAGCATTCTTGCAAGGTTGCAGATTTTATAAACTGCTATTGAACCCGAAACGCCGAGAAGTATTGTTTTTCCTTTTAACATTTTTTACCTCCTGAAAGATTTTTCATTTTAATTTTACTTTATTAAGACCTTTTTGTCAATATCAATTGACTTTTTATGTGAAGATATGCTATAATAATATAAATTACAACTGCGTGTCAATATTATATGTAAAACGGAGGGCTTAAAATCATGCTTTTAGCTGTAGATATAGGCAATACAAATATAGTTTTCGGCTGTACGGACGACAACGGAGAAATTCTCATATCCGAAAGAATTTCCACAAATCACAGTGCAACGTCTGCGGAGTATGCTGTTTTAATAAAAAGTATCTTTGAGATTAATAATTTAAGCATGGCGGATATAACGGATTGTGTAATGTCGTCCGTCGTGCCGTCGGTAACGGGGACTGTAAAAGAGGCTGTCAGAAAACTTTTCGGCATAGACGTTATGGTTGTAGGTCCAGGGGTAAAAACAGGACTCAACATAATAATAGACAATCCCGCACAGCTCGGTAGCGACCAGGCTGTTGATGCAGTGGCAGGAATAAATCAATATCCCGTGCCACAGATTATAATTGATATGGGTACGGCTACCACGGTATCGGTAATTGACAGAAACAAAAATTATATAGGCGGACTTATTATTGCAGGAATGGCAACGGCGACAAGTTCACTTACGTCGAAAACCGCACAGCTACCGAAAATAAATTTTGAAGCCCCCTCAAAAATCATCGGCACTAACACAACTGACTGCATGAAAAGCGGTGCGGTGTATTCAAACGCCTGTGCGTTGGACGGAATTATTGAACGCATTGAAGAAGAACTCGGCGAAAAATGCACGGTAATCGCAACAGGCGGTTTGTCGGAACTCGTCGTTCCGCTTTGCAGAAATGACATAATTCTTGACGGAAGTCTCTTAATAAAAGGTCTTAACATAATCTACAGAAAAAACAAACGCAGAAGTATATAACAAAAAGCTGTCGCATATGACAGCTTTTATTTTATGAAATTTTATTCAGTGCCTGAACAAACTGCCCGTACATATAGAGAGAGCCGAGTGCAACAAGCGGTATATTGTTTTCTTTTGCGTATGAATAGGCTGATTTCACGCCGTTTTCAAAATCATCACACGCATAAGCCCATAGTTTTTCCGCAATAAAAGAGTCAGCGAGCCTGTGGCAGTCAAGTGAGCGTGGATTGTCGGGAGTTACGGTAAAAATTTTTTCCGAACTCTCACGGAGCATAGCAGGGTATAAATTATACTCTTTGTCCGCCATTACGCCTATCAGGATAACAACACGTTTTTTTCCGAAATACTCCTTTAAAGTGCTTGCTGTATACCTCATGCCGTCGGGATTGTGCGAGCCGTCGAATATTACAAGCGGATTTTTTCGGAGAATTTCAAAACGTCCATGCCACCTGACATCTGCGAGACCTGTTCTTACAGCGTCATAAGTAATATTAATGCCCTCGTTTTTTAGAATTTCGATACAGTTAAGCACGCTTACGGCGTTTTCAAACTGATAAAAACCGAGCAGTGAAGTTTTTATCTGCATACCCTTATACATGAAAGATGTTCCCGAAAGACTGCATACAGGAGCGGGAAAGTTGGTTTTTATAAAAGAGGTGTCCATTTCGTAGAGTTCGGAATTTTTTTCCTGTGCGGTTTTTCTGACAATTTCGGGAACGTCGTCATATCCGCCGAAATAAACGGGTCTGCCGTGCTTTATTATACCTGCCTTGTGCGTGGCTATTTCTTCAATTGTATTGCCTAAAAATCCGCAGTGGTCTTTTTTAACGTTGGTTATCACGGATAAAAGGGGCTTTTCTATAACGTTGGTTGAATCAAGGTCTCCGCCCATTCCGCACTCCACAACCGCTATATCGCATTTCATTCTGACGAACATCAGAAATGCAACAGCCGTGAGGACTTCAAATTCCGTGGGCTTGTCGTTCATTTTTTCAGCGACATCGGCGACTTCTCCGAGAACAGAGGAAAAATCCTCTTCTGAAATTTCGTTGCAGTCTATACGGAAACTGTCAGTAACCTGAGTTATCGCAGGCGAGGAAAAACTTCCCACACGGTAGCCTGAATTTTTCAGAACGGACGACAGCATGGCACAGAAAGAGCCTTTGCCGTTTGTGCCTGTAACGTGTATAGTTCTGACTTTATTCTGCGGATTGCCGAGTTTTTGCATGATTTCGGATATTCTTTCAAGTCCGAGTTTGCTCCCACGGAGCGAGGCTTTTTCCAAATATTCAAGTGATTCGCTGTAGTTCATTTTCTGCACATTCTTTCCACCTGCTCCGAAAAAGCTTTGTTTTTCAGCAACAGATAAATAATATACGTCTCGAGGATTCCGATTCCGATGTAAAGCGGGATTCGCATTAAAAGGACTTTCATGGCGGTTTGATAGTATATATGCATACCGATTGACTTTACAATCATAGAGCCGATAATATGCGATATTCCGACAGAACACGCAACGGACGGCAGGCTGAAACTTCCCTTGAATGCGTATTTTGAAACAAGTCCCGACAATACGCCGATAAGCACACCGCCGAGTGTTATAATCGGATTTACTGCATATCCTGCAATAAGACAGCCTATTAAGTCTGCACAAAGTCCGACCGCACCGCCTACGCCTGCACCGCAGAAAATTCCTGCCATGAGTATAGGGAGATTCTCAAAACTTATGCGTATGCTTGTGCCGATATTTACAGCGAGGAGCTTTCCGAGAACTATACTCATAGCCACGAAAAGTGCGGGAATGACGATATAACGCCGTATATTCGTCGAGTTTCGGGACGATGCCACTGTCTGATTTTTGTTTGTTTCCATAAAAAAATTACCTCCTTTTCCTCACTCATATGACAAAGAAAAGAAAGCATTAAAAAATTCTCTTGGATTGTCCTATGAAGCGGGATGCAAAATGTGAACCGCAAGCCACAGGGCTTTTCGTTCTGCTGACAACTCCCCGTCCAGCAGTCACTTGACGAACACATTTTTACTCTTCGGAAGTTATTATAGCACCTGTTGTTGCATTTGTCAACAGCAATATTCATATTTGTTGATTTGCAATAAATTATTATGGAAAATATTGAAAATTACAGGAATTATAACACAAAAAATTTATAAGCATAAAAAAATTCCAAAACTGCTTGACAAGCCTTTGCAGATGTGTTATAATAAATAAGTATCGTGAAAACGGTATTTCAGTTATCCTTGCCCTCAGTGAGTTGCAGGGCAGAATCCAGAAGGAGGTGTATTTGACAATGGCTAAATTGTCCGCTAAGTACGAAGTAATGGTTGTTTTCAGCCTCAAGAACGGCGAAGAACCTATGAAGGCTCTTGTTGAGAAATTCAGGACGAGAATCGAGAGACACGCAGAAGCTGTTGAAGTCAATGAAGACTGGGGCAAGCGTAAGCTCGCATATCCTATCAACGACGAAACAGAGGGTTATTATGTAATCTACAATTTTGAGTCCACGCCTGACTATCCGGCTGAACTTTCAAGAAGACTCAATATCTCTGACGGCGTTCTCCGTTCACTCGTTACTGTTGTTGCTGAATAATGTAGATTTTTAAGGAGCGTTTAAATGAATAAGGTTATTTTAATGGGCAGGCTTACCGCAGACCCCGTACTCAGACAGACCCAAAGCGGAGTTTCTTCATGTAGTTTCAGCGTGGCTGTCAATCGGAAGTTTGCAAACAAGCAGACGGGCGAAAGACAGGCGGATTTTATCAGATGTATTGCATGGAGACAAACAGCAGAGTTTGTTAACCGCTATTTTAACAAGGGCAGTATGATATGTGTTGAAGGTGAACTTAGACAGGATAATTATCAAGATAAGAATCACCCTGATGTTACACATTATTCATTTACAGTATGGGTTGATAATGTTGAGTTTACAGGCTCTAAGTCTGAAACGGGCGGAAACGGTAATTACAGCAACAATAATAATTATAATAATTACAATAACAGTAATAATTATAATAACAACAATAATTATTCATCTGCTCCCAGACAATCCGCACCGGCAAACGACAACGATATGTCCTACGGCGACCTCAGCGACTATGAGGAAATCCTCAGCGACGGCGACGTTCCGTTCTGATGCAACTATTTACGAAAGGAGAGTATCACGTCATTTTTTAAGACGTGCGAGTTTTAACTATGGAAAAGGAAAGAAATTCCCGTCCCTCGAAGAAGCCACGCAAGAAGGTTTGTATGTTCTGTGCTGACAGAATCGAGAGAATTGACTATAAGGATTTGGCTAAGCTCAGAAAGTGCATGACTGAAAGAGCAAAGATTCTTCCCAGACGTGTGACAGGTACTTGTGCTTACCACCAGCGTGAACTTACAGTAGCAGTAAAGAGAGCAAGACAGGTTGCCCTGCTTCCTTATATCAGCGACTGATTATAAAAAACACAGGGAGGCTATTTATTATAACCTCCCTTTTTGTTATGTAAAACGCCCCTACGGCATCATGAGGAGCGTTTTTACAGGGGTTTTCTAATGACTGCTGTATGAAACGGCTTCGTCTCTCTTAAAGAGAAGAGAGATACACCAGACAGCCGATATAGCCACAAGAATATATACGGTACGGCTTAAAAGACTTCCCGCACCGCCGAAAAGCCATGCGACGAGGTCAAATTGAAAAATGCCGACCAGTCCCCAGTTTATTCCTCCGACAATGAGAAGAATAAGTGCCAGTTTGTCCCACATATTGAGAACACCTCTTTATTCGGGATTTTAGCGACGCTTTATGAAAAGCCATACGGCACATTGACAAGCGTCTGTTTCTATTATTGCAGATACGGGCGGATATATTCAGCGGTTTTCAGAAAAATTATGGAAACAAAAAAGGACACGGATTTTTTCCGTATCCTTTATGATGTAGGATTTATTATTTCACGATGAATTTTTCAATTTCCTTGAAAAAATCCTCAGCGTCATCAGTATGTGCATCAAGCTCAATCGGCTTTGAGAGGTCGAGGCTGAAAATGCCCATGATTGACTTTGCGTCAACAGCGTATCTTCCGGAAACAAGGTCGATGTCAAAATCGTAACGCATTACGATAGTAACAAAGTCCTTTACATCATTGATTGCCTGAAGAAAAACTTTTGTCTTTGTCATAAAATTTACCTCCTGTGAAAAAAGTGTGTCTGGCTTGTTTTTTTATTGTTTATTGCTTTTTCAGCGGTTTTTCCCTGACCGCAAATATATAATAGCACGTATTTTGCGGAATGTCAAGCCATTTTTGCAAATTTCGTTATTTTGGCATAATTAAGTGACAAAAGAAAAAGTGTTTTTATTCATAACGAATAATTATTTATAGTGCATAAAAATAAATGCAAGTTTTTGTGCAATATTAACATGACGAATTTAAGAAAAATTTGTGTTAATAAGGTGAAATATGTATAAAGTATTTTTTATTACTTTTGGCTGTAAAGTCAATCAGTATGAAACAGAATGCATGAAAACGGCTTTTAAAAAGTCGGGATATGAGGTTGCGGACGTACAGGAGGGTGCGGATATTGTCGTTATAAACTCATGCACCGTAACGTCCTCAGGTGACAGCCGTGTCATATCGGCGTTGAAGAGGGCAAGGAAAAACTCGCCTTTTGCTGTTATTGCACTTACGGGATGCTATCCGCAGGCGAACGGCTCGGAGGCGGAAAAACTTACCGAAGCCGACATAATTACGGGAACGAAAAACCGCAGGGAGCTTGTCAGTATTGTAAATGAATTTATTGAAAGGCGTGAAAGGAAAATCACGCTTGAAAAATATTCCGCAGATGATATTTTTGAAAATCTTGAAAGTCCGTCTTTTGACAGCAACACAAGGGCTTTTCTGAAAATTCAGGACGGCTGTAATCAGTTCTGCACATACTGCATAATTCCGTATGCACGTGGGCGTTGCCGTTCACGTTCTCCTGAATCGATAGTGGCGGAGGTTAAAAAGCACGCAGAATCAGGAAAAAAAGAAATTGTCCTCACGGGCATAAACCTTGCTTTTTACGGAAAAGAATACGGACTTAATCTTGCCGATGCGGTTGAAGTGTGTGCCGACGTGAAAGGCATTGAACGCATAAGGCTCGGCTCTCTTGAACCAGAAGTTATGAGTGATGATATGATTGAAAGGCTCGCACGTGTGGACAAGTTATGTCCGCATTTTCACCTGTCACTGCAAAGCGGTTGCGACAAGACCTTGAAAGCCATGAACCGCCGTTATAATTCTGCCGAATATCTCGCACTTGTCGAAAAGATACGGAAGTTTTTCCCCGAATGTTCTTTCACTACCGATATAATGGTCGGATTTCCGTCCGAGACGGACGAGGATTTCAGGGAATCGGCGGAGTTTGTTAAAAAAATCGGTTTCAGCCGTGTTCACGTTTTCAGGTATTCAAGGCGACGTGGAACGGTAGCGGACAGAATGGCGGAGCAGATACCCGAAAATATCAAGACTCTCAGGGCGGAGAAGATGACTGAAACGGCACGCCAGACGGAAGAAATTTATTTGCGGTCGCTTGTCGGAAAGACGGTTGAGGTGCTTTTTGAACGTGAAAACTGCACAGATTTCCACCATGGTTATTCAGCAGATTACACAGTTATAAAAATTCCACGTGAAAATTCCGAAAAAAGTTTGCGTAATAAGATATTTTGTGTTACAATAGAAGAAAGTCGTCCCGACTTCTGCATAGGCAGAATAGCGGACGAAAATATTTAACAAAAAAATCCCTTTGCGGAGAATGGAGATTTAAAAATATGTCTGTATTCAGAATTTATACCGAAAAAAAACCTGAATTTGCCGTTGAAGCACAGTCGGTTTTGAGTGACGTGCGTACAGCACTCAGGCTTAACATCAACGGTCTGCGTATTCTCAACAGATACGACGCTGACAAGCTGACGGAGGAAAATTTCAATGCCTCAATAAGTACGGTCTTTTCAGAGCCCGCCGTTGACATTGTATATAACGAGCTTCCTATGATTACTTCTGACGACAGGATTTTTGCCGTTGAGTACCTCCCCGGACAGTTCGACCAGCGTGCCGACAGCTGTGAGCAGTGTATTCAGATTCTTTGTCAGGGTGAGAGATGCCGTGTGAGAAATGCCCGTGTTTATATCGTATCGGGAAATATCACGGACGAAGAATTTGAAAAGCTGAAGTCCTATATTATAAACCCCGTTGAAAGCCGTGAGGCAAGCCTTGAAAAGCCCGAAACGCTTGACACGAATTATGAAATTCCAGAAACGGTTGAGACGCTTGACGGATTTACACAGCTTGACGAGGACGGACTTAATGCCTTTATTAAAAAGTACGGTCTTGCAATGGACTTTGATGATATAAGATTCTGCCGTGATTATTTCCGTGAGGAAGAGAAGAGAGACCCGACAATTACCGAAATAAAGATGATTGACACTTACTGGTCTGACCACTGTCGCCATACAACTTTTCTTACCAATATAAAAGACGTGAAAATTGATACGCCTTACATTAAAGATACTTATAATGCTTATCTTAATGTGCGTGAAGAACTCGGACGTACCAAAAAGCCTGTTACTCTTATGGATTTGGCTACAATCGGTGCAAGAAAACTCAAGGCGGACGGACTTCTTGACGACCTCGACGAGAGCGAGGAGATAAATGCCTGTTCCGTAAAGATAACAGTTGACGTTGACGGCGAGAACGAAGACTGGATACTTATGTTTAAGAATGAGACCCACAATCACCCGACGGAAATAGAGCCTTTTGGTGGTGCGGCGACGTGTCTGGGCGGTGCTATCCGAGACCCTCTTTCGGGACGTTCTTATGTTTATCAGGCTATGCGTGTGACGGGTGCATCAAATCCCCTTGTGCCTGTTGAGGACACAATAAAAGGCAAGCTCCCACAGCGTAAAATAACTGTTGGTGCTTCAAACGGATACAGTTCGTACGGAAATCAGATTGGACTTGCTACCGGACACGTTGCAGAGGTCTACCACCCCGGATATGTGGCAAAGAGAATGGAAATAGGTGCAGTAGTCGGTGCTGCCCCTGCTGACAATATCAGACGTGAAAGACCCGTTGCTGGCGATATTGTGGTGCTTCTCGGAGGAAAGACAGGACGTGACGGCTGTGGCGGTGCTACAGGCTCATCAAAGTCACACACGCTTGAATCGCTTGAAAGCTGTGGTGCAGAAGTACAGAAAGGAAATCCACCCGAAGAAAGAAAGTTGCAGAGACTTTTCAGAAATCCTAAAGTCACGAAAATGATTAAACGCTGTAACGACTTCGGGGCTGGCGGTGTGTCTGTTGCTATCGGAGAACTTACGGACGGACTTGTTATAAATCTCAATGCAGTTCCGAAAAAATATGACGGACTGGACGGAACGGAAATAGCAATAAGCGAGTCGCAGGAGAGAATGGCGGTCGTTATTGCACCTGCCGACCTTGAGTTATTCATGGCTGAGGCAAAAAAAGAAAATCTTGAGGCTACTGTTGTGGCTGATGTTGTTGAAGAACCACGCCTTAAAATGAACTGGAACGGAAACACGATTGTAAATCTTTCAAGGGACTTCCTCAACTCAAACGGAGCTCCGAAATATACGGATATAGTTATTGAAGAACCTGTTTTTACTGACGACGAGGTGTTTACGGACAGTGCGGAGACGTGGACAGAGTTAATGGGAAATCTTAACGTCTGCTCGCAGAAAGGTCTTGTCGAAAAATTCGATTCAACTATCGGTGCGGGTACTGTGCTTATGCCATTCGGCGGAGTTTATCAGATGACACCTTCACAGGCTATGGTTGCAAAAATCCCCGTACTCAAGGGCGAGACTAACACCTGCTCGGTAATGGGCTGGGGATATAATCCCGATATATCATCAAAAAGTCCCTATCATGGTGCAGTGCTTGCGGTTGTAGAGTCTATAGCAAAAGTAGTCGGAGCAGGCGGTTCATATAAAAAATGCTGGCTTACGTTTCAGGAATATTTCGAGCGTACTCAGAATGACCCTCACCGCTGGGGCAAACCTCTTTCGGCACTCCTCGGTGCATTCAAAGCACAGCTTGAAATGGGCTGTGGCTCTATCGGTGGCAAGGACTCCATGTCAGGTACTTTCGAGGATATAGACGTTCCGCCTACTCTCGTTTCGTTTGCAGTATCAACCGCATCAGCCAATAAGGTTGTTTCAACTGAATTTAAGGGTGCGGACAATGATGTAATAATGATTGCCCCTGAATATGACAGAAACGGACTTCCTGTATTTGCAAGCCTGAAACGTTGTTTTGACAAGGTCGAAAGGCTTATTTCGGAAGGAAGAGCAAATGCGGTATGGACACTTGGCTATGGCGGAGTTGCCGAGGGTATAGCAAAAATGTGTTTCGGAAATAAACTCGGCTTTGAGTTTTCCGCACGTCTCACGCCTGACGAGCTTTACAAGTCTTGTTACGGTGCATTTATTGTTGAAGTACTTGGCTGTGCGGAAGAAGACGAGTTTGTTATAGGTCGCACTATCAGTGAGTACAAAATATACACACGTAACTATACGGTAAGCCTTGACAGTCTCCAGAGAGTGTGGGAAAGCCGTTTAGAGCCTGTTTTCCCGTGCAGGATAAGGACAGCAGATATAACGCCTCAGACGTATTCTTTTGACGATATAAGGGAGCGTTCCGCAAAGATAAAGACAGCAAAGCCGAAAGTTCTTATTCCCGTATTCCCCGGAACTAACTGCGAGTACGATACGGCAAGAGCTTTTGAAAATGCAGGTGCGGAGGCTGAAACTTTTGTTATAAGAAATCTGTCTGCCGTTGATATTGAGGATTCTGTAAACTACTTTGAAAAGGCAATAAAAACCGCACAGATTATCATGATTCCAGGGGGATTCAGCGGTGGTGACGAACCCGAGGGAAGCGGTAAGTTTATAACGGCATTTTTCCGCAACCCGAAAATAAAAGAGGCTGTACATGATTTACTGAAAAACCGTGACGGTCTTATGCTCGGTATCTGTAATGGTTTTCAGGCTCTTATAAAACTCGGTCTTGTGCCTTTTGGCGAGATAACCGAGATGACCGAAGAGTCACCGACGCTTACTTTCAATACAATTGCAAGACATCAGTCCATGATGGTTAATACAAGAATCGCTTCCAACAAGTCGCCGTGGCTGTACGGCTGTGAAGTCGGCGATATACATACTGTGCCGATTTCTCACGGTGAGGGACGTTTTGTTGCTCCGCAGAGTCTTATTCAGAGGCTCGCAAACAACGGACAGATTGCAACTCAGTACGTTGACATTGACGGCAATCCGACTATGGATATCCGCTATAATCCGAATACCTCCGTTGAGGCAGTCGAGGGAATTACTTCTCCCGACGGTCGTGTATTCGGCAAAATGGGACATTCTGAGCGAAAGGGCAGTTACATATGCCGTAACGTCGCAGGAAACAAAGACCAGAAGATTTTTGAAAGCGGAGTTGCTTATTTCAGATAATAAATTAAAGGGGCGAGATATTCCGCCCCTTATTTTTATTGGATTTAATATTTTTGCTTGACTTTTGTTAAAAAACAGCGTATAATATAAATATGCAAAATCTGTATTTGTATAAATTTATTATGGCAAGGAGCTAAAAAGGCATGAACAATATTTTATTTGCAGCCTCTGAATGCGTACCGTTCATAAAGACGGGCGGTCTCGCTGACGTTGTGGGTGCTTTACCAAAGTACCTCAACAAGAATGAATTTGACGTAAGGGTTATTATGCCCTACTACACGTGCATACCCGCAAAGTACAGGGATAATTTCAAGTATGTTACTCACTTTTACATGGATTATGGCATGAGGACAGAAAGAGTACACGTAGGTATTATGGAATACGAATACAGCGGTGTGAAATTTTACTTTGTCGACAACGAGTATTATTTCAAGTGTGATACTCCCTACTCAGCTGATTTGAAGTGGGATATAGAAAGATACATCTTTTTCAGCAAGGCTGTACTTGCTATCCTTCCCGTTGTGGGATTCCGCCCCGATATCATTCATTGCCACGACTGGCAGGCTTCAATGATTCCCGTATTCATGCACTCTACCTTTGCGACAAATCCGTTTTACAGCTCGACAAAGACGGTTATGACAATTCACAACCTCAAGTTTCAGGGTATCTGGAATATCGATACATTCAAGTATAACACGGCACTTCCTGACTATATGTTCACCCCCGACAAGCTGGAGTTTAAAAAAGACGCAAATATGTTAAAGGGCGGTCTCGTGTACGCCGACTACATTACGACAGTAAGCGAAACATATGCGGAGGAAATCAAAAATCAGTTCTATGGCGAACAGCTTGACGGTCTCATGCGTGCAAGGTCTGCATCTCTCAGGGGTATTGTAAACGGCATTGATTACAACGTTTTCGACCCGAACAACGACAAGAATATTTTTGCCGAATACCATGCAAAGAACTTCAAAAAGAAAAAGGCTGTAAACAAGGCAAAACTTCAGGAAGAACTCGGACTCCCCGTTGACGAAAACAAGTATATGATTGGCATTATCTCACGTCTCACAGACCAGAAAGGTCTTGACCTCGTAAGCTATGCTATGGAAAGAATATGCGACCCGAACACTCAGTTTGTCGTAATCGGCACTGGTGACAGGCGTTACGAAGATATGTTCAGGCACTATCAGTGGAAATTTCCTGACAGGGTTTCCGCAAATATTCTTTACTCCGACAACCTCGCACACAAACTTTACGCTGCTGCGGACGCTATGCTTATGCCGTCACTCTTCGAGCCGTGCGGTCTTACTCAGCTTATTTCTCTCCGTTACGGCACAGTGCCGATAGTAAGAGAAACAGGCGGTCTGAAAGATACCGTACAGCCTTATAATGAATTTGACGGAACAGGCACGGGCTTTTCATTTGCAAATTACAACGGTGAAGAAATGCTCGGCGTTATCAACTATTCAAAGCACATTTATTTCAACCACAGGGAACAGTGGAATAAAATGGTACAGCGTGGCATGACTACTGATTTTTCGTGGAACAGCTCCGCAAGGCAGTATGAGGGAATGTATAAGTGGATGATTAACTGGTAATAAATTTAATTATGGGCGGACTTTTTTTGTCCGTCCTTATATTTATGAGGTGAATTATGGACAGAAAAATTAAAGGTGCTGTTTTTGACATGGACGGTCTGATGATTGATACTGAAAAACTTCTTGTAAAATTCTGGAGAGAATCGGCGGAATATTTCGGCTATACCATGACAGACGAAAATGTTTACAGTATACGAAGTCTTTCACGGAAATATTCCGTGCCGTTTTTAAAAGGGCTTTTCGGCGATGAGTTTCCGTTTGAGAAAGTGCGTGACAGGCGTATAAAACTTATGAATGACTATATAGACCGTTTCGGATTTGAGACGAAAAAAGGGCTTTTTGAGTTGCTCGGCTATCTCCGCGAAAATAATTACAAAATAGCAGTTGCAACCGCAACGGACAGGGAAAGAGCTGAAAATTATCTTGAAAAAATAAACGCACTCGGCTGTTTTGATGCCGTGATATGCGGTGACATGGTTAAGAACGGCAAGCCCGACCCCGATATATACATAACTGCTTGCGGTGAAATCGGTCTGTCGGTCGGTGAATGTGTGGCTTTTGAGGACTCCCCGAACGGCGTTAAATCGGCATATACGGCTGGGTGCAAGGTGATTATGATACCTGACCTGACACAGCCCGACAATGATATAATGCCGTATATAAGTGCGGTTTATGAAAGTCTCGACAAGGCGGTTGAATTTTTTGAAGAGGTAAACGGGTCATGAGTGAAAAAACAAGCGTATCGGAAATATTTGACATACCGAAATTCTATTATTTTCAGAGCGGTAACGACTATTCAGGGAGCAAAGGGGATTTTTCCTATAAAATCACCAACGCCGAAAAAATGAAGTGCATGACATGGCACGGAAAACTGTGTTCCATGAAAGCGAAAATCGAACATGAAGAAGAGTTTGAACGGACGGAAGAGGGTTTCAGGTGCATGATAGACTGGCTTGAAAAGCAGTATAATAATTGAGCGATATTAAAAAAGACTTCCGCATTGCAGAAGTCTTTTTTTATTTTATACAATGCCTGAATCGCCTTCGCCGAGATTTTCGGGGGTAATTATGCCGTTTCCGCCAAAGTTGTTTTCCTCGCCTGAGGGATTCGCCTGTGGAACGTCGGTTACAGGCGGATAGGGGTCAACATAATTATAAGTCGGCTCTTCCGTGTAGACAGGCTGTGTTACAGGCGGATAAGTTTCGATATAATTATATGTCGGCTCTTCCGTGTAAATCTGCTGTGTAGTCTGCGGAGTATAGTAAGTTGTCGGCTGTTCGGTTGCATAGTAGTTCTGATTTGAAGAAGTTGTGCTTTCTTCGTTCTTGTTCAAATCCTGAATGCTGACGTTTACGTCCTTTGAAAAATAATATACAATCAGCTTTTTTCCCTCTTTGTTGGAGAAAGTCGAACCCGGTTTTACTTCCTTGCTTTCTACCTGCAAACTGAAAACCACATCAGGCTTTACACCTGTAGTTTTTGTTGCGATAATTGAGTAATTAGTTATTCCTGCCTCTTTAAGTTTTTTCTGATACTCAACAACCGTCATATCCTCAAATTCAGGAATAATAGCCGTTTCTCTTCCCATGCTGACTTTAACCTTTACCGTCGCACGACCTCCCACAAGCTGTTCACCGGGGTCTACATTCTGCCAGAAAATCATGTCAACGTCATATTCGTTGTTGTACTCATACTTCGCCTCGAGATTGAAAAAGTCGTGGTACTTTTCCGCCGAGAGTTCATAATATTTGCCTACGAGGTCTGGCATGAAAGTATCGGGCTTCGGCGGTACAGTCTCTTCTTCCTCCGAATCTCCCGAAACCACATTATCTGAGGCGGTTGTCGGTTCACGCTTAGGAGCTATTCCGATTTTGTTTTTCTGTGTATCGGTAACCATATTTATTATGAAAACAGCTATAATCATGAGAATCGCAATAAGAAGTATTCCTATAATTACAGGGACTTTCAGCCTGTCAACCGTTTCATAGCGGTAACTCTCTTCCTTAAGGCTTGCGTTATTATCCTGATAATTATTGCTGTCGTCATAATATTCCTCATGTGGCGGAGCATACTGCCTTTCCCGAACTTGTGTAACGGGAATTATTTCCGTTTTAGGCTCGGCATTGCGTATGGTTCTTGCAACAGGCTGTTCAAAAAGTTTTGTAACAAGTTCTGTGATGTTCTGTATTCTCTCACAGCCTGAAAGACTCATACCCTCCATGATTATTTTTGAGACATGGCGTGGGATTTTTGCACTCAGAAGTCTCGGCTCGCACAGTGAGTCATCTTTAAGACGGCTTATTGCGTCAACAGGCATACAGCCTGTCAGACATCTGTACATCAAGGCACAGACACTATAGACATCAGTCCACGACCCCTGACGGCTGTTACTGCTTGACGAATGCTGTTCGGGGGCGGAATATCCCTTAAATAATTCATATTCAAGCCCTGCATCTGCCGTGCGGACCGCCGATATACAGAATCCTGTTATTTTCAGTTCGCCCTTGTTTGTGACATATACCGTCTCGGGACTTATTGCACGGTGGATTATTCCTGTATTGTGGAGCATACCAAGAGTTGTGAACATTGTCGGAAACAGCTTTGAAATCTGCTCCCAGCTGAGTTCGCCCGCATTGTCCTTAAGATAGTCAATCATTTTAACGCCGTCGATGTTCTCAAAGACGGTGTACGCTGTCTTGTTTGCAGAAAACATATCAAGGACGGGAGTTATATTTGAGTTTGTCCTTAGTTTTGCGAGGGATTTGTTAAGTTCGGTATATTCAGCCAAAAAAGCCTTGAATTTGGCACGGTTTTCGTCGGTTACAAGAACATCAGAACTATTTGTTGCTCTTGTACAAAGATTTATGGGCATATATTCCCTTATTGTAACGGCACAGTCGGTGGTTGAATCAAGTGCTATATATGTAGCACCCTCGCCGTTATATTCAAGCAGAACGCCGACAAGGTATCTGTCATGGAGAATTGTCCCAGGGGTTATATACATGGGATTTGATGGCGTATTTTCGGCATATCCGCACGACGTGCAGACATGGAGAGCGCTATTGTATTTTTCCATGCACTTATAACAGATTTTATATTCTCCCAAAAGCTTTTCCTCCTTTAATCAATATAAAAAGTCTGTATTATATATTTTAACAGCATTTTTATAAAATGTCAACCTTTAAAAGCGAGTTATAATTGATTCGTCGGAATTTGTATTTTTTCTGTAATCAAATTATTACCTGTCTGTAGCAATTTGTAATAATTATGATTTTTTACAGTGAAAGAAGTCCGCTGTCGTGCATTTCCTGAACGGCGAGCATTATTCCGAGTTTACCGC
>CAMWQJ010000031.1 GCA_947176415.1 uncultured Ruminococcus sp.
CTATTGGTAAATCAAGCTTTATTTTGATATTTTTCATCGGTACAGTCCACTAGTAGCGAATTTCCAACCTTCGCCGTCCACATAATAAACACAGACATTATTGATTTTTTCTTCTTCCTTGCCGTCCTTATAAACGGCTGTCGTTTTCATTTTAACCTTGTAAGCCTTTGTTACTATTTCAATATCAAGCCACTTTTTCATTTTTTCGTCAATAATTTCTTTTGTTATGTTTTCTCTGCCAATTTCGTCCACATATTCCATAAACCGCTTCATTCTTCCAAATTCTTTATTAAAATATTGTATAATATCATCATCAAGCGGAGTTTCTGAAATAATCTCTTCAACTGTCATAGATTCAAAATCAGATGCATCTTCAAAATCATTATAATCAATCAATGATTCTCCCGTAACTTCTTCTATAATCTTTGAGGCTTCCAGATAGAATAAAGGAAAACATATCTCAGCAGTTCCCTCATTATCGGCATTCAAAGTACATTCTATATACGTTTCAACAGCACTAAGATAATCTTTTTTTTCTGCACTTTCTGCTGACTTTTCTGTTTCTGTCTGTATTGTAATTTCTTCTTCCGCCAATGATTTTGTTACAGAATTTTCTTTTGACTCTTCTTTGCTGTCTCCGCATGAAGTAAACATACAAAGTCCTGTTGTAATGGCAAAAAGTCCTGCTAAAAATCTTTTAATAATCTATCCTCCTCAATATATATAATTTTATTTATTATATCATATCAGGCTGAAAATTGCAATTACACACAGGTTACAAATATTTACATTTATAGCTTATATTTCCTGTTTTTTCATGATGTGAATATCATCGGGGGCAAAAGTCATGCCGATAGTCGCACCCACCTTTTCAGCTTTTGTTGAATGTATAATCCACTTGTGTTCCGCTGTTTCCACACACATCTCATAGTGTACACCCTTGAATACTGCCGACTCTACTATTCCCGTTAGTTCGGCTTTTTCTTCGGGTATTACCTTTACATCTTCCGGACGGATTACAACGTCTACTTCTTCATTTTCCGAAAATCCCCCGTCAACGCATTCAAAACGCTTTCCGGCAAACTCAACGACAAAATCCCTCGGCATAGTTCCTTTAACAATATTGCTTGCACCAATAAAATCAGCAACAAAAGCATTTACAGGCTCATTATAGATGTCAGTCGGCGAACCTATCTGCTGTATATATCCGCCATTCATTACAACAATGCTGTCACTCATTGTCAACGCTTCCTCCTGGTCATGTGTGACATAAATAAAAGTAAGTTCAAGCTCCTGCTGTATTCTGCGTAATTCCGTCTGCATTTCCTTTCTAAGTTTAAGGTCTAACGCCCCCAGTGGCTCGTCAAGCAAAAGCACTTTAGGGTGATTAACCAACGCCCTTGCAATTGCCACACGCTGTTGTTGTCCGCCCGAAAGCCTGCCAACCGAACGTTTTTCAAAACCCATGAGATTAACCATTTCAAGCATTTCACCGACACGCCTTAAAATTTCCTTTTCGGGAGTTTTTTTAACTCTCAGTCCGAAAGCTATATTTTCATAGACATTCAGGTGCGGAAAAAGAGCGTATCTCTGAAATACCGTGTTGACGTTTCTTTTGTGTGGCGGAACGTCATTAATCCTTTTCCCCTCAAAAAGAACATCTCCGCCCGTTGGCTCAAGAAAACCCGCTATAATACGGAGTGTTGTGGTTTTTCCACAGCCCGAAGGACCGAGAAATGTAACAAATTCCTTGTCTTTTATATCAAGATTTATGTTGTTTAAAATTTTCTCGCCGTCCTCAAATTCAAGTGATATATCCTTTAATGTAATAATATTCTCCATAAAAAATTTCTCCTCCTGTTTTAAAAATATCCCCCGTGTTTTCTTCACGGAGGATATAAATTTTTATTTATTACTGCTGAATGCCTGCGATGTCTGTACTGGTATTTTCAGGCTTATCACCTGATGCAGAAACTTTTTCCGTCATGTCCTCTTCAAAGAACTTTCTTCTTTTTCTCTGCTTGTTTTCGGCAATTATAGCCTGAACAAAAGCGACAAGGAAGTATAAAACAAATACAAGTCCCTCGACGAGAATCAACGGCATTTTAAGATTATTGATTATATTTCCGAGTGTAGAGCCGGCAGAATTTACAGCCGGTACGAGAACTGAATAAGCATTGCGGAAAGTAACATTTTCATAATAATCATCTGCCGTAAGATTAACATCTTCTATCAGCTTGTCAATTTTTGCGTTTACGTCGGCAAACTGTTCTTCAACCTGCGTTATATTTTTCTCTGAACTCTCTGAACTCTTCTTTAAAGCATCTTTTCTTTCCGTGCAGAAATTGATATTCTGCTTGATAGTTGCGAGTGTATCAGTAAGTTCAATTTTCTGTGCAATCATGCGGTCGTACTGTGCCGAAGCCTGTGAAGTCTGAGTATCTGTAGTATCCGTGCCGTTACCAAATATGATAATCTGGTCTTTTTCGTAAGCGTTTATTGAATCCTTTACGGAAGCTAACTGTTCTTCCGTAGCGGTTTTCTGCCTTGTAAGTTCGTTTATTCTGTACTCATAGTAAGCAATGGAAGCCTTTTTGTCCTTTGTAAGATTGTTTACATTTATGAACGAATACAGCTTATCAAGGTCTATGTCTTTAACTGTGCGTATGGACTCATACAAATCCGAGAATGTATAACCTGTAACAGACGAACGGAAACGTGTTGTATCGTCTGATGATAACTGCTTTACGTACTTACTCATTGTATCGAGAGAATTTTTCAGAACGTCAACTGCCTCGGAATAGTCATAGCTCGAAACGTCTATGGAAGTTACGGCACTTCCAAGACTTTCGTTGTAGCCGTACATATCAAAGAAATACTCCTTGTACTGTTCAAGGATTGTATTAAGAACAAGAACAGCATCACGCCTGCTGAGTGAAGTCTGTGCATAATCAAAATAAATCCTGTAATTTGTAGGATATATTTCAACATTAAGCATAGACTGTGCTGCCTGAAGATTATTACTGTTTGCATTTTCGTATACATTTCTGTATACAAGAATCTTATCCATTGCATCAGCCGGCACAAGTCCTTCAACTGTTATTGCCTGTCTTATGCTTTCGAGTTCGTCCATCGGCATATTGAGACTTGTAAGTGCTTTTTCAATAACAACAGGGCTTTTTACAGAATCCTTGTTAAAATCTCTTCCGTCAGGTGCAAGACCCTTTTCAATACCGCTGTACGTGAAATTAACCACTGCGTTGAGAGTAGGTTTGCTGTGAACAGTCTTTATTGTAATACAACCGAACACTGCCACAAAAGCAACCACCGCCGTTACAAGCCATATCAGAAAATACTTTTTAAGTTTCTTGAATACCTGTGATATGGAAATAACGACTTCATCTTCTCTTTCCTCTTCAGTTTTCAGCGTTATATTCAAATTACGCTCGTCCTGTTTAGCCATTTTTTACCTCCGTTTTTCTTATGTTATAATTTAATTTTCCGTGCCTTATCGGACATCATTTATTATATCACTTAAAAACCGCAACGTCAACAATTTTCACAGATTTCCGATATTTTCAAGCATTCAGACATATTATGCAATAATTGGCATAAAAAAATTGTCTAAAACGCAAAAAAAGGCTGTACTATGCGGAGATAATACAGCACTGATTATTATTTTATATTGTATGATTTTTTGCCTTTATCACATCAACTATCATATCAACATACTTGTGACAGGTTTCCTCATCGCCCGCCTCAGCCATTACACGTATTAACGGCTCTGTACCGCTTTCACGCACCAGAATGCGTCCCGAATCGCCGAGAGCCTCGGAAGCCTCTTTAACCGCTTTCTGCACATCTGGGTCGTTCTGTGCAAGACTTTTGTCTTTCACACGGACATTTTCAAGCACCTGCGGATAAACTTTAAACGGCGAAGCCAGCTCGCTGAGTTTCTTTCCGCTCGACATTATAACCTGCATAATTTTCAGACTTGTAAGTATTCCGTCACCTGTTGAGGCATATTTTGAGAAGATTATATGCCCTGACTGTTCACCGCCGAGACAGCAGTCATTTTCTTTCATATACTCATACACAAATCGGTCTCCGACAGCGGTCTTTGCATAATTTATCCCTATTTCGTCAAAAGCCCTGAAAAGTCCGAAATTCGACATAACCGTAGCGACAACTGTATTATTGAACAGCTTGCCACGTTCTTTCATATATCTGCCATAAATATATAAAATGTGGTCGCCTGTTATGATATTTCCCTTTTCGTCAACACACAGACAGCGGTCTGCATCTCCGTCATAGGCAAATCCTGCGTCAAGACCGTTTTCGACAACAAACTTCTGCAAAACCTCAATGTGTGTAGAGCCTGCATTGTCATTTATATTGGTGCCGTCAGGTGAAGCGTTTATAACATAAGTAGTCGCACCGAGTGCATCAAATACAGCCTTTGCGATATTCCATGAAGAACCGTTGGCACAGTCAAGACCTATTTTCATGCCCCTGAAAGAGTGCATGCCGAGTGAAATAAGATAGCCGATATAGTGGTTACGCCCCGAAACATAGTCAACCGAGCGACCGATTTTATCATCTGTTGCATACGGAATTTCAGGAATATCCCTGCCGAAAGCGTGTAACTTGCCGTCTATATAATCCTCAATAAGAGATGTAACACTGTCTTCCATTTTTTCGCCCTGACTGTTTATCAGTTTAAGACCGTTATCATAATATGGATTGTGGCTTGCGGAAATCATGATACCGCAGTCGAAATTGTCAACTCTTGAAATATATGCAACAGAGGGCGTAGTTGTTACATGAAGAAGATAAGCGTCTGCACCCGAAGCCGTGAGACCGCCGACAAGCGAATATTCAAACATATAGCTTGACTTTCTTGTATCCTTGCCTATAATAATTCTCGGGGCTGTCTCGTCTCCGTTCTGCTTTTTGATTTCGCCGTAGTACCAGCCGAGAAATCTGCCGACTTTATATGCGTGGTCTGCGGTAAGATTTTCATTTGCCTTGCCCCTGAATCCGTCCGTTCCGAAATATTTTCCCATTTAATGAAATCTCCTTGTAATGTTTATATATAATATTAGTATATGCGGAAAAGTCCCTGTAAATACAGAAACCTGAAAAATCCTATCGGATAACAACACCGCCCGACCATGCCGACGAACTTACTTTATTGTAAATCTGTGTCATTACCTTACTGCGACGACGTTTGAAAAGCGTTGTGATGACAAACCACATAATAAAAGAAAGACATACGCCTGCGATAAGCATGGAATACCACGGTATAAGCTTTGCAACAGTAAAGCCTAAAAGAACAGCCCAGACGATAATTATTCCGATTAACACAAAAAGACCGCCCGTTGCCATAAACGAGGTATTCCTTACTTTTATGTAGTTTCTTATCTCATCAGGTGAAAGATTTTCCTGATAACGAGCCACGAAGTTATCAGCCATCGCCCATTTGCAGAACTGCTTTATATCAGCAAATTTAGCAGTATAGTCCTGTCCTGAACTCATAACACGGTATTTTACGGAAACGCCGTCACTTTCAGTGCCTGCCCCCATGATATGAATAACCGTACCTGCTTCTGCCTGATTCCTGAGACTTTTTGTTATAAGATATTTTTGGTCAACGGCATCTTCAATGTTATTGAGCAGTAGTCTCATATAAAAAGCTCCTCCTTTTTCTTTATTATTTCAATCTCACGTATAACCGTAAAATAATATTATTTTTCATACTATTTTATAATAACACATTTTTTTATAAAATGCAAGTCTGTTTATTAAAAAAAAATCAAAGATATACCGTTAAATTTTCGGCTAAATACAGGCGTTTTACTTTTCGTCCGCCATAATGTAAAAAATAAGGGTGAAAATTTGTGCAATTTAACGAAATGTAATTATCTGTAAATATTATATGTTCTGTATACAATTATCACATAGTAAGTATACCCTAACATATTTGTCGGGTTTCATAAGGGTAACATACGGGCATTTTATGGAAATAACAGGTTATAATATAATGTGGAACGGAGTGGGAAATATTATGAAAACAGTTGAAATATTCACGGACGGTGCTTGCAGTGGCAATCCGGGGGCTGGCGGATACGGCGTTGTAATGCGTTACGGCAGTCACGAAAAGGAACTTTCAGGCGGTGAGGCTATGACGACAAACAACCGCATGGAGCTGACAGCGGTTATAGTTGCACTTTCGGCACTCAAAGAGCCTTGCAAAGTCCGCCTTACAACCGACAGCAAATATGTTGCGGACAGCGTTACAAAAGGCTGGCTTTATAACTGGCAGAAAAAAAACTGGGTAAAATCAGGGAATACTCCCGTCCCCAACACTGACTTATGGAAACAGCTTATTCCGCTTTTAAGCACACATGAAGTTGAATTTATCTGGGTAAAGGGTCATGCGGGACACCCTGAAAATGAACGCTGTGACAGTCTGGCAGTCGCACAGCGTGATATATATTCGTTTAAATAAAAAACAAAGGAGATATATAATGGAAAAACGATTTATTTATGCGGATAATTCGGCAACAACAGCCGTATCCGAAGAAGTTCTGAACGCAATGTTGCCGTACTTTACAAAAGCATACGGCAATCCGTCAAGCATTTATAAACTCGGACGTGATGCACAGAAAGATATTGAAAATGCGAGGGAAAAAGTCGCAAGGGCTATCGGTGCAGAACCGAGGGAGATTTTTTTCACAAGCTGTGGCTCGGAGTCTGATAACTGGGCTATAAAGGGAATTGCCGAGAACATGGCTAAAAAAGGCAAAAAACACATTATAACGTCTGTATTTGAACATCATGCCGTACTGCATACGTGCGAGTATCTCGAAAAACACGGCTATGAGGTGACATATATTCCCGTAAGTGAAGACGGTCTTGTAAACCCCGAGGACGTGAAAAACGCCATACGTGACGACACGGCACTTGTCACAATAATGTACGCAAACAACGAAATCGGTACAATTCAGCCGATTGAAGAGATAGCACAGATATGCAAGGAGAAAAAAGTTATTTTCCATACAGACGCTGTACAGGCTGTAGGACACGTTGAAATAGACGTTAAAAAACAGGGTATAGATATGCTGTCTCTTTCGGGACATAAAATCCACGCACAAAAGGGCATAGGAGCTTTGTACGTCCGCAAGGGAATTGCCTTGCCTAATCTGATTCACGGCGGAGGACAGGAACGCAACAAGCGTGCAGGCACTGAAAACGTTCCCGCAATAGTTGGACTTGGCGTTGCAATTGAAAACGCTGTAAAGGACATTCAGAGAAAAAACGAAATTATAACTCCTCGCCGAAACAGACTTATTGACGGCATTTTAAAGTTGCCGTATACTCGCCTTAACGGTGACAGGGACAAGCGTTTAGCAGGAAATCTCAATATTTCCATAGAGGGCATAGAAGGCGAATCACTTCTTCTAATGCTCGATATGTACGGAATATGTGCCTCATCGGGTTCTGCGTGTACATCGGGTTCGCTCGACCCCTCGCACGTTCTGCTTGCGATAGGACTTAAACACGAGATAGCCCACGGCTCGCTACGACTGTCAATTGAAGAGGACGTTACAGACGACGACGTTGACTATATTCTTGACGTTATTCCGAAAGTAGTCGAGAGACTGCGTTCGATGTCACCTGTATGGGAAAAGATGATGAAAGGCGAAAGCTATGAATAATACAAAGCCGTGTATGAAAATTACACTGACAGACACAAAACCGTCTATATTTGAGAGCAAAATAGGCGGACTGGGATATATTCCGCATGACAAGGATTTCCCGACAGACAGCAAAGGAAACCAGTTAAGACTTCTCGCACAGATAGAGTGCGACAAAATTCAGCTTGACGGCTTTATGAAAACGGGTCTTTTGCAGTTTTGGATTCTTAATGATGATGTTAGCGGTATTGACTTTGATAATCAGACTAATCAGGACGGTTTCAGGGTTATTTATTATCCCGAAGTCGACAAGACCGTAACACAAGAGGAAACAGAAGAAAAGTTCATAAAGAACGAGTACGACGATGATGATTATTTTCCTGTTTTCCGTGAATGTGGTATGAGTTTCAAGAAGTCCGAAAACAAATATACTAATATTGACGGTTTTGAAGAAATTTCCGACGAAGATTATAACGAAATTATAGGGCATAAAGTCGGCGGATATCCGTACTTTACTCAAAGTGACCCACGAGATGAAAAAATGCTTGAATATTATGATTTTCTGCTGTTTCAGCTTGATACAGACTATATAGGTCACGAAGATGTTGTAATGTGGGGAGATGCAGGGGTAGGAAATTTCTTCATAAACAGTGAAAAACTTAAAAAGTGTGATTTCAGCGATGTCCTCTATAACTGGGACTGCTATTAATATACTATTAAAGGAGAATGATATATTATGATGTACAGTGAAAAGGTACTTGACCATTTTTCAAATCCAAGAAACGTAGGAGAGATTGAGAATGCCGACGGCGTTGGTGAAATCGGCAACGCAAAGTGTGGCGACATTATGAAAATGTACCTCAAAATCGACAACAACGTTATTACAGACGCTAAATTCAAGACTTTCGGTTGCGGTGCTGCTGTGGCTACTTCCTCAATGGCTACCGAACTTATAAAAGGAAAGTCCATTGACGATGCACTGAAACTCACAAATGATGCCGTTGTCGAGGCTCTTGACGGTCTTCCGGCAGTAAAAATCCACTGTTCCGTACTTGCTGAACAGGCTGTGCGTTCTGCACTTTCGGACTACTACACACGACAGGGCATAGACCCTCTGCCAATTGTCGGCGAAATAAAAATGCCCGAAGAATAATATGCAAATCAAAGTTGAAAAAGCAGATTTAAATGATATTGACGAACTTGTTCAAATGAGACTTGAATATCTCATGGAAGATTACGGCAGTCTTACTGATTGTCAAACCGAAAAAATTAAAAGTCAGCTTTTGATTTATTATCAGAATCATCTGAATAAAGATTTGTTTGTATATGTTGTGAAATCAGAAAGAATAATTTCATGTTGTTTCCTGCTTGTTTCTGAAAAACCTGCAAATCCAAGCTTTATTAACGGCAGAACAGGAACTATTTTAAATGTCTATACAAAACCTAAATTCAGAAGAAAAGGAATTGCAAGGAAAATAATGAAATTTTTAATTTCTGACTCAAAGGAAATGAAACTTGACTTTATCGAGCTAAAATCAACAGACTGTGGCTATAATCTTTATAAATCTGTAGGATTTGAAGACGTTGTTTCAAAATATCACAATATGAAGATTATTCCGATAGCAGACGAAATAAAAATGCCTGAAAAATAATTTACAATAAAAAATCCCCTGTCAGAATACAGGGGGTTTTTTGTTATACTTCTGATATTTATTTCAGCTGTCTTTTTCAACGGGAATCCATATTTCACATCTGTAATCAGGACTTGTAATATCTCCCGACGGATAAGCCTCTATATCCATTTCATAGGTTGGTCGGTACTCTGAAACAGGAAAAAATTCCGAGCATATTTCATGCCATACTTTCTGCATACACTCTTCAACAGCCCCTGCACATTCCGTAATAAGCCATGTACGTGACGGGATTTCTGTAATACGATAGCCCTCAGGAACGGAGACTTTCTCACCGACTGCACACGCAATGGAATAGTCAAAGATTTTTGCTGTCTCCTTATTATAAGAATGCCCATAACATATTCCGAAAATATAAGTCCTGTCACTTGCATTGTTGAGAAGAGTATTTACAACTCCTGTCTGATGAGCCTTTTTCCAGAAATCCGTAATTGTACTGATATTGTTTTCAGCGTCAACATGGTGTCTTTCTGTCTTTTCGAGAACTTTAAAAGCCTCTTTTTCAACTATACGATAATTCATAGTATTACCGCCTTTCATAATAATCTGCACTCTTAACCGTGAAAAAGCTTTCAGCCCTGCCCCGTTCCGTCTTGCTTCCGACGGCGTTATACCATGAAATTTAGTGAATGCCCTTGTAAAACTTTCCGGCGATTCATAGCCGTATTTTAAAGCAATATCTATTATTTTCGGCTTTGCGGAAAAAATTTCTCTTCCTGCCAGTGTAAGCCGTCTGTTGCGTATATATTCACCGAGCGTAATACCGCAAAGTGCCGTAAATATACGCTGAAAATAAAACGGCGAGCAGAAAGCTTTACTCGAAATTTCACTGTAATCCAGCTTTTCCGTAATATGCTCCTCTATGTAGTCTATGGCATTCTGTATTCCCTGTATCCAGTTCATCTGCTTTTCCTCCTTTGAGTACATCTCTATTATATCATGTCATGTGCGTTTTTTCATGATATTTTATGCTTTTCCATGTACATTTATTTTTTAAAATGAAAAGTGAGATATTGAGAGAAACAGAGAAAAAACAAGAGATTTAAAGAGATTTAAAGATATATATTGAAAAAAACTTGTTTTACCCCTTGACAAACCGTTTTTCATGATGTATAATATAATCTGTTGCTGTGCATAAGGCACAACGGATTATTATTAAAATTTTCCGTCTACTATTTTTTACAGGAGGAATTTTTATGTCAACTACAATGACAAAGCCCGCTGACGTAAAGCGTACATGGTATGTCCTCGATGCTGACGGACAGCCCCTCGGACGTGTTGCAGCTAAAGCGGCTCATATTCTCAGAGGTAAGCATAAGCCTACTTTCACGCCTAATGTTGATTGCGGTGACCACGTTATTATCATCAACTGCGACAAGGCTGTACTCACAGGCAAGAAACTTGAACAGAAGAAATATTACTGGCACACAGGCTGGATTGGCGGTCTCAAGTCCATTTCTTATAAAGATATGATGGCTGAACAGGCTGACAGAGCCATGATGATTGCTGTAAACGGAATGCTCCCTAACAACACTCTCGGAAGATCTCAGCTCAAGAGACTTAGAACTTACAAGGGTACAGAGCATAACCATTCGGCACAGAAGCCCGTTGCTTACGAATATTAATAAAAGGAGGCGTTTCAGATGTACGAATCAAAAGTTAAATATTACTACGGAACAGGCAGAAGAAAGCACTCCGTTGCAAGAGTAAGAATTTATCCCGGTACAGGTAATGTTACAATAAACGGCAGAGGTATAGACGACTATTTTGGTCTCGAAACCCTTAAGCTCATTGCTCGCCAGCCCCTCGCACTCACAGATAATCTCGATAAGTTTGATATTGTCTGCACAGTTCAGGGAGGCGGAGTTACAGGTCAGGCAGGTGCAATAAGACACGGTCTTTCAAGAGCTTTGCTTGAATTTGATGCAGAACTTAGACCCGTTCTTAAAAAGGCAGGTTTCCTCACTCGCGACCCGAGAATGAAGGAAAGAAAGAAGTATGGTCTCAAGGCTGCACGTCGCGCACCTCAGTTCTCAAAGAGATAATTATATTTCAATTATATACAAGAAACCTCGAAAATCCAATATTTTCGGGGATTTTTTGTTTGGATTGAAAAGTTTCATGTTGATAATCCACGCAAAAACAAGTCTCTGTTGACATAATTGTCGGTTTAAGTTATAATATATATACTTAAAAAAAGGAGACTATACGATGAATAAATTATGGAAAATACTTGTAATACTCGGTACACTCATGCTTGTTTCAGCGATAGGACTGTGCCTTTATAACTACCACGAGGGTGAAGAAGCCTATATACAGTCGCAGTATGCTTTAAAAGGAATTAAAGAACTTATCCCTGAACTTCCTGAAGAGCCTGAAATGACAATTGAAGAAAAAGCTATACAGCAGGAAAAAGAGTTTGAAATAATGGCGGGTGATGATTTATTCAAGGATTACGACATGGCACACGGAATTGAGTCAGACCCCGAGATATACCTTAACTATAATCCCGACGAAAATTCCGAAGAAAATCCATATGAAATGCCGATAATACAATATGATACACGCTGGTACTGCGGATATATCACACTGCCGAGCCTTAATCTCGAACTGCCTGTTCTTGACGGCTGGAGTTATGATAATCTTAATATAGCCCCGTGCTGTTATGAGGGAAACCCCGAAACAAAAGACTTTATAATCATCGCCCACAACTATAACAACCACTTCGGGCAAATCGGCTATCTTGACAGCGGTGACGAAATTATCTTTACCGACTGCAACGGAAAAAAATATAGGTACACTGTATCATATACGGAATACATAGACGGCTACAACGTCGGACAGATGTCTGAAAACAATAATTCCGCATGGGACTTGACGCTTTTCACGTGTACACTCAACGGACAAAGCCGTGTTACCGTGCGTGCGAAACTCAACGACGACAGTATATAATTAAACAAAAAGACGTACCGCTATGGCACGTCTTTTTTATATTTCTTATTTGCTGAGTTCGTCAAGTTTTGCTGATGTAATCGGAAAATCTTCAGGGCTGATAGTTCTTGACTCAACATACTGTAAAGCGAGTGCGTCAGAGTTTGTAACACCGTCTCCGTCAACAACATCAGCATTCTTTTTGCCCTGTTCTGTCAGAGTATATTTGTCAGGATTTGCATTTGACTGCATGATAAGTACAGCATCATTTATGCCTACTTCTCCGTCTTCGTCTGCATCGCCGTATGAAATATTGCTTTCACCGATTACTTCGATTTTCTCCAGACCCATTATATTATGAGTACCATCGTGACATTGTACTTTAATCGAAACATTACTTCCTACACCAGCAGACTTAAATTTTTCAATAATTTCAGGGTCATATGTTCTGAATTCTCCGTTTTCCTTAAACGTGATTGTTTCGTCTGTTATATCTGTTATAGTATCTTCAAATGAAAATGCAATATAATGTGGAATAACAGCTGTTGTGGTTTGTGTAGTAATTGTCTCTGGAGTAGTTGTAGTCTGTGTAGTAGTGGTTGTTTCAGGAGTTTCCAGAGGCTCTACATCGTCAACGATAGCGTAGAATGCTTCCTTGGCGGTATAATCCTCATTGAAGAGAAGCGGATATTTAGAGGCTCTCCAGCTCATATCGTCAGTAGTACCCCAGAATGTAACGCTTGAAATATTATCTTTCTGTGCAACGATAGTATCCATTATATCGCTGTAATACTGTGCCTGTTTCTTAAAACTCTCCTCGTCGTTACCGCTTACGGTTGCGTCAAGTTCAGTAACCTGAACGTCAAGACCCGTTTCGCAGAACTTGTCAAGAGCCTTTTTGTAGACATTTACGGCAGGGAAGCTTACGTCAAGATGTGACTGAAGACCGATACCATCGATATAGTGACCGTCAGAATTTATCTCCTCAACCATTTTAATAATTGCATCGGTTTTCTGTGGCATATACTCGTTGAAGTCGTTGTAATAGAGCTTGCAACCCTCGGGAGCATATTTCTTTGCGAACTCAAATGCAGGCTTTATAAAAGAATTATCGCCGAAAACTTTCACCCAAGGAGAATTTTTTGAAGCCTCTTCCTGAGTACCGGCAGGGCGTGCAGTACCGTCATCAAGCCAGCATTCGTTTACAACGTCAAACGCATAAAATTCAACGTCAGGATATTCCTTTGCGAGCGTTTCAAAAACATTCTTTATATAGTTCTCCATACGTGCAAGCATTTTTTCCTTTGAAACCCAATCGCCGTCAGCCTTATAGCCCTCTTTGAAGAACCACGTTGGAGTCTGCTGATGCCATACAAGAACGTGTCCACGCACGGGGATATGGTTTTCTCCTGCAAATTCCAGCAGTGAACGAGCCTGATTAAAATTCACCTGCGGATTTGTGTCGTCTCCTGCTTCTGCCATTGCAATACAAGCCTGCTGGTCAAGAACGGCATCAGGTTTCATTTCGTTTCCGGGGGTAAAACTGTTACAGTGTTTCAGGATTAAATCCTTTGTGGACTGCGGTGCAAGTTCCTTGACTGTTGCAACACCGCCTATTTTGAAGTAACCGCTGTAAACGTCTTTCAGCGACGGAATATCCTGCTGAATGGAATAACTCGGAGCTTCCTTTAAAACAAAGTCGTCAATATATATATTGCCCGTATCTCCGCCCTCAAAGTAAACCATAACATTGCTGACATCGCTTGAAAAACTTATCTTTATATTTTCCGCTTCCTGCCAGCCGTTGCCGTTGAAGTTTGCGAGATTTTCATAGTGTTCTGTACCCGAAGCGTCGGTATATTGCAGACTCATAGTATTACTTGTGTAATACTGTCCCTTTACCTTTACACTTACGAGATAAGCTGTACCCGCCTCGCATATGTCGTCAAGTTTAAGTGCAGGACCGTTCCACGATTTTGAACGTCCGCTTGCACAGAGCGATTTTTTACCACTTACCGCATCTTCTTCAGTTGCGGAAACAACAGTTGTATCACCGCTGTTTCTTGCCATGAAAGCCGAAACATCGCCGTCCTCGAAGTCTGAGGAATAAATTACTTTTCCCTGTGCAACAGCCGTATTTTCGGCATAGACAACAGGTACGGACGAGCATATCACAGCCACACCGAGAGTACCCGCAATAAGATTCCTGATATATTTCTTCATTGTGAAAAAACCTCCGTTCATATTATTCAATTTTATTTTAACACATTATCTACAAATTGTCAATAATTTTTTTATATATTATAATTGTTGCATTTATTGTCCATACGTGATATAATACAATAAGTTGTTTAATGTAAAAAGGAGGAAAAAATCTTGAAACTAAAGTATTTTTCTGCTCCGTATCTCGTGTGGATGGCGGTATTCATTGCTGTGCCTTTGCTTATGATAGTATACTTCGCATTCACGACAGATGACGGAAAACTGACAATGAAGTATATATCCGATGTCGGACAGTATGCAAATATCTTTGTCCGCTCGATATGGCTTTCACTTATCGCAACGGCTGTGTGCCTTGTCATAGCCTACCCCGTGGCATTTATACTTTCACGCATGGACAAGCATAAACAAGGCACAATGCTTATGATTGTCATGCTCCCCATGTGGATGAACTTCCTGCTCCGTACATACGCATGGATGACTCTGCTCGGAAACAACGGCATTATCAATCATATTTTTAATATGCTGGGCTTTGAGTCTGTAAAACTCATAAACACCTCGGGAGCTGTTGTTCTCGGCATGGTATATAATTATCTTCCGTTTATGATTTTACCGCTTTATTCCGTCATGGAAAAGATAGACAAATCGCTTCTCGAAGCCTCCGCCGACCTCGGTTGCAGTTCGTTTTCGTCACTTGTGCGTGTAATAATCCCCCTGAGTATGCCGGGGATAACATCGGGTATAACAATGGTTTTTGTACCTGCTATTTCCACGTTTATTATTTCCCGTATGCTCGGCGGAGGCTCTAACCTGCTTATCGGCGACCTCATAGAAATGCAGTTTCTCGGAAACGCCTATAATCCACATCTGGGAGCGTCTATATCGCTTGTACTTATGGTTATCATACTTGTTATAATGACGGTAATGAACCAATTTGACCCTGAAGAACAGGTATTAATGTAAGGAGGTAAAATTATTGAAAAAACTTGGAAAAATCTATCTTATTCTTGTTTTGCTGTTTCTTTATGTGCCGATATTCGTGCTGATAGTCTTTTCTTTCAACGAAACAAAAAGCCGTAGCGTTTTCAGCGGATTCACACTTGACTGGTATAAAAGGCTTTTTCACAACAGGATTATTATTTCCTCGCTTGTCAATACGATAATAATTGCCGTTCTCGCAAGCGTTATTTCCACGGTCCTCGGCACATTAGCATCTATAGGCATTTACCACATGAAAAAAGTTCCGAAAGCAATAGTAATGAATATAACAAATATGCCTATAATCAATCCTGAAATCGTGACAGGCGTATCACTCATGCTTCTGTTTGTATTTTTTTCGGCAAGAATGAATCTCGAATTTGGCTTTACAACGCTCCTGATAGCACATATAACTTTTGACGTTCCGTATGTCATACTTAATGTTATGCCTAAGTTTGCACAGATGAATCCGCATATATTCGAGGCTGCTCAGGATTTAGGTTGCAGTCCTGTAAAAGCGTTCCGAAAAGTAATTCTCCCCGAAATAATGCCGGGGGTTATAAGCGGATTTCTGATGTCATTCACATATTCGCTTGACGATTTTGTTATAAGCTATTTCACGAGTGGCTCGACCTCGCAGACACTTCCGATAACGATTTACTCAATGACGAGGCGAAAAGTTTCACCCGAAATAAACGCACTCTCAACGCTTATATTCATAGCAGTTGTTATAATTCTGATTGTGAAGAACGCCGTTGAAACAAGAACCGCAAGAAAAAACAATTCTGGCGGAGGTGAATAAGCATGAAGAAAAGAGTATTTAATATAGTGATGTCGCTTGTAATGTCCTTGTGTGCATTGAGTTCATGCAGTCAGTCAGACGGAGAAGTCATTGAAGAAGAGACGGACGAGGAGTCAACCGCACAGACTCTCACAGTCTCCGACCCTGACTATTATACAAGATTCAAAGATAAAGGAATTTCAATAAACGTCTATAACTGGGGAGAATATATTTCCACAGGAGCAGACGAGGGAACGCTTGACGTAAACAGCGAGTTTGAAAAACTCACGGGAATAAAAGTCAACTATACGAACTATGCGACAAATGAAGAACTTTACGCAAAACTAAAGGGAGGCGGAGCGACATATGATGTTATAATCCCGTCAGATTACATGATTAGCAAACTGATTAAAGAAAACCTCGTGCAGAAAGTCGATATGGATAACATACCGAATTTCAGATATATCATGGAAAATTTTCGCAATCTGGCATACGACCCAACAAACGAATACAGCGTGCCGTATACGTGGGGAACGGTCGGAATTATTTACGACGAAACGATGATTGATATACCTGAGGAAGATATTGACTGGGACTTATTGTGGAATAAAGACTACTCCGACCAGATACTGATGTTTGACAATCCCCGAGACGCATTCGCAATTGCGGAACTTATGCTGGGTTATTCACTTAATACGGAAAATCCCGAAGAGCTGGAAAACTGTGCGTATAAACTCCGTCAGCAGAAAAACATTGTGCAGGGATATGTAATGGACGAAGTATTTGACAAAATGGGTGCTGGCGACGCTTTGATTGCACCATACTACGCAGGCGACGCACTCACGATACTTGCCGAAAACGAAGACCTTAATTTTGTCGTGCCGAAAAGCGGAACGAATCTTTTTATAGATGCCATGTGCATACCCACGAATTCAAGGCAGAAAGAAGCTGCCGAGATGTATATAAATTTCATGTGCGAACCTGATATAGCATTTGCAAATATTGACTATATATGCTATTCAACTCCGCACCAGTCGGCTTTTGACATGCTTGACGAGGAAACGCAGAACAGCCATGTATCATATCCCGACAGTCAGTTTATAGCCGACAAAACAACAGTATTCGTAAACCTTTCAGACGAAGCGAGCCTTAAAATGCAGAATCTGTGGACAGAAATGAAGTCTGCCGAGGACGAAAACACTAATAAATGGATTGCCCCTGTATTTCTTGTATTCTGTATAATACTTATGATTTTCATACTTATAAGACGGCGTATAAAGGCAAAAAAAGATATTTTCTGAAGGTGATGGAAATTGTTTGTTAAAAATCTTGTTTTCAGTCTTAACGCAACCGTGCCTGTTTTCATGATGATGATTTTCGGGTGGTTTGTACGGCGTCTAAATCTTCTTGCCGACCATTCGACAGCATAAATAAACCGCTTTGTTT
>CAMWQJ010000032.1 GCA_947176415.1 uncultured Ruminococcus sp.
AATGAATATGCTATAATTAAAGCAGTGTATTATTAAGGAGGTTTACTAATGAATACTGCCAACTCAACAGTCGCTTTTAAAGGCACTCCTGAGCAGGAGGCACAGCTTATTGACTTTATCAGCGAGAAAAAAAATGACAAGGGTGCATTGATGCCCATACTTCAGAAAGCACAGGAAATTTACGGCTATCTGCCTTTAGAGGTTCAGAAGATAATTTCCGACAATACGGGCATACCGCTTGAAAAAATATACGGCGTTGTGACATTCTACGCCCAGTTTTCGCTTTATCCGAAGGGCGAATATACAATATCCGTCTGTCTCGGAACAGCCTGTTATGTAAAGGGTTCAGGAGAACTTTTCGACAAACTTCAGGAAATGCTCGGTATTTCGGGCGGAGAATGCACGGAGGACGGAAAATTTTCACTTGAGGCTTGCCGTTGCATAGGTGCGTGCGGACTCGCCCCCGTTCTTACGGTAAATGAAGACGTCTATGGTCGTCTCACTGTTGACGATATAGACAAGATTATCGCAAAATACGCTTGAATACAGGAGGTTGATTTATGAAAACTCTTAAGGAACTCAGAGCCGTAAGGAAAAAAATGGAGGGCGAGCTTGCAATAAGAATGCACAAGCATTCCCATTCAAAATACGAAAGACACGTGCTTGTGTGCGGTGGTACTGGCTGTACATCGTCAGGCTCGCCGAAAGTTATTGAAAAGCTCGAGCAGGAATTTGAAGCAAAGGGTCTTACCGACAAGGTGCAGATTGTAAAAACGGGCTGTTTCGGTCTCTGCGAATTAGGTCCTATTATGATAGTATACCCAGAGGGAAGTTTTTACGCACGTGTTGATATAGACGAAATCCCACGGATTGTTGACGAACACCTCATAGGCGGTAAGCCTGTAAAGGAATTTCTCTATGCGGAGACGGTCGACGGCGACAATATAAAGTCGCTTGACGATACTTCTTTTTACAAGAAACAAAAGCGTATTGCTCTCAGAAACTGCGGTGTTATCAATCCCGAGGACATAAACGAGTACATAGGCAGAGACGGTTACAAGGCTCTCGGCGAGGTGCTTACTGAGATGACTCCTGAGGAAGTTATTCAGACTATCCTTGACAGCGGTCTGCGTGGAAGAGGCGGAGCAGGTTTTCCGACGGGCATGAAGTGGAGACTTGCAAGAACTATCGTTCCCGATGCTGATATAAAATACGTGTGCTGTAATGCTGACGAGGGCGACCCAGGTGCTTTTATGGACAGGTCGGTGCTTGAGGGCGACCCGCACGTGCTTATTGAGGCTATGGCTATTGCAGGATACGCAATCGGTGCAAGTCAGGGCTATGTGTACGTGCGTGCAGAATATCCGATAGCGGTTGAACGCCTTAACATAGCTATAAAACAGGCTCGTGAGGCTGGTATGCTCGGTGAGGATATTTTCGGCACAGGATTTAATTTTGATATCGATTTGCGTCTCGGTGCAGGTGCTTTTGTCTGCGGTGAGGAAACTGCACTCATGACTTCTATTGAGGGCAACCGTGGCGAACCACGTCCCCGACCGCCTTTCCCGGCTGAAAAAGGTCTTTACCAGAAGCCGTCCGTGCTTAACAATGTTGAAACGTATGCGAATATTCCGCAGATTATTCTTAACGGTGCTGAGTGGTTCGCATCAATGGGTACGGAAAAATCCAAGGGTACTAAGGTTTTTGCACTCGGCGGAAAAATCAAGAACACAGGTCTTGTTGAAGTGCCTATGGGTACAACTCTCCGTGAAGTAGTCGAGGAAATAGGCGGTGGCATTCCGAACGGAAAGAAATTCAAGGCAGCACAGACGGGCGGTCCTTCGGGTGGCTGTATTCCTGCCGAACATTTTGACATTCCGATTGACTTTGACAATCTTATCGGCATTGGCTCTATGATGGGTTCGGGCGGTCTTATCGTCATGGACGAGGATAACTGTATGGTTGACATTGCAAAGTTTTTCCTTGAATTTACCGTTGACGAGTCGTGCGGAAAGTGTGCTCCATGCCGTATCGGTACAAAGAGAATGTATGAAATCCTTGAAAAAATCACAAAGGGCAATGGCACTATGGAAGACCTTGACAAGCTTGAAGAACTTTGTTATCATATTAAGGCAAATTCTCTCTGCGGTCTCGGTCAGACTGCTCCTAACCCTGTTCTCTCGACGCTCCGTTATTTCAAGGACGAATACATCGCCCATGTCGTTGAAAAAAGATGTCCTGCCGGTGTCTGCAAAGACTTGCTTCACTTTGAAGTTATCAAAGACAAGTGCTTCGGCTGTGGTCTCTGTGCAAAGCACTGTCCTGCCGACGCTATCACTCAGACGGACTATATCGCCCCCGGCAAGAAGAAAGCCTCTTATCACATCGACAAGGAAAAGTGCATAAAGTGCGGTGCTTGTATCGGTACGTGTAAGTTCAAGGCTATCATCAATAAATAAGCGGAGGAAATATTAATGGAAAATATTACAGTAAAAATCAACGGTGCTGAAATCTCCGTGCCTAAGGGAACGACTGTTCTTGAGGCTTCACACATGGCAGGCATTGAGATTCCGACACTTTGTTATATGAAGAAGATAAACGAAATAGGTGCTTGCCGTATATGTGTTACGGAAGTCAACGAGGGTCGTGGATTCAGGCTTGTTGCGGCGTGTGTCTATCCGTGTTCGGACAATATGGAAATACGCACCAATTCGCAGAAAGTTATCGAGTCGAGGAAAAAGACTCTTGAACTCGTCCTCTCAACGCACGACCGCAAGTGTCTTTCATGTGTGAGAAGCGGAAACTGTGAACTCCAGAAACTCTGCCGTGACTATGGCATTGAAGATGCAACTGTATATGATGGTGCAAGAAATGAGTATGAAATTGACAATTCTGCTCCGCATATGTACCGAGACAATAACAAGTGTATTCTCTGCCGTCGCTGTGTTGCCGTATGCTCGGAAGTACAGGGAATCGGCGTAATCGGTGCGAATGAAAGAGGTTTCAAGACATTTATCGGTTCTGCATTCAACATGGGTCTCGGCGAAACAAGCTGTGTTTCGTGCGGACAGTGTATAGCTGTCTGTCCTGTGGGTGCGATTTCCGAAAAGGACTATACCAAGCAGGTGCTTGCTGAAATAAACAATCCCGAAAAAACTGTTATAGTGCAGAACGCCCCCGCTGTCCGTGCAGGTCTCGGCGAGTGTTTCGGACTGCCTGTCGGTACTAACGTCGAAGGCAAGATGATTTCCGCACTCCGCAAACTCGGTTTTGACAAGGTTTTTGATACGGATTTTTCTGCCGACCTCACAATTATGGAAGAGGCACACGAATTTATCGAACGTGTGAAGAACGGCGGAAAACTCCCCATGATTACTTCATGTTCTCCTGGTTGGGTAAAGTATTGTGAACACTATTTCCCTGAAATGACGGAAAATCTCTCGACCTGCAAGTCTCCACAGCAGATGTTCGGAGCGGTGGCAAAGACTTATTACGCAGAAAAAATGGGCATAGACCCGAAAAATCTTGTTGTTGTTTCAATTATGCCCTGTACGGCAAAGAAATTCGAGACGGGACGTGACGACGAGAACGCAAGCGGTTATCCCGATGTTGACTACGCCCTCACGACACGTGAACTCGGCAGAATGATTGAACGTGCGGGAATTAATTTCCATGCACTTTCTGAAGGTGAATTTGACGAGCCACTCGGAATTTCAACAGGTGCTGGCGTTATATTCGGTGCGACGGGCGGAGTTATGGAATCTGCACTCCGTACAGCTGTTCATACCCTCACGGGCGAGGACGTTGTGGATTTGCCTGAACTGCGTGGCACGGACGGCATAAAGGAAGCTGTTTACAAAGTCGGAGACATGGACGTTAAAGTTGCTGTTGCAAGCGGTCTCAAAAACGCAAAGGAAGTCCTCGAAAAAGTCAAGAACGGTGAGGCGGACTATCATTTCATTGAGATTATGGGTTGCCCCGGTGGTTGCGTAAACGGTGGCGGACAGCCTCAACAGCCTGCAAGCATAAGGAATTTCACTGACATTCAGGCGGAAAGGGCTAAAGTTCTTTATGACATTGACAAATCAAAGCCTGTAAGAAAGTCACATGAGAATCCTGCTATAAAGGCGGTTTATGACGAATATTTCGGCGAACCAGGAAGCCACAAGGCACACGAGGTACTCCACACATCTTATGTTAAAAGAAGCATAAATTAACCATAAAAAAGGCGGTCTGTAGAAGACCGCTTTTTTATATATCGTCCATTTTTCCCGACGAGGAATTTTTATATCTTTCCATAGCCTGCTGATACGGGTTATTGTTGATATATTCATTCGTCTTGTTTTTGTTTTTCTCGAGAAGTTCGTTGAAGTAAGGGAAGCCCTCCTGCTGTTCAAGCCAGCAGTATTTTTTATGTGTGTTTGTAAGGACAAAATAAGAAGCTAATGTTATAATAAGTGGAATGTAAGGCATAGAGTAACATGTAAGAACATTCAGGAAAAACATATCATCAAAGCAGTTGAAGAGCGACAGGATAAGTGCAAAAGGTATGGGCAGATATTTATATAGTGCTTCTTTTCTGTAAACGCTGAGATAGCCTGTTACAAAAATTACAAGGAGCAGAATAAACGTTATTAAAAAACGTCCGACATTATAATCATCAACGCTTGAAGTATAAAGAGTACCATATATAAGCGTCGTCAGGGCTGTCGGTACGCATGACACGAAATAAACCCAGAAAATAATTTTATAAAATCTTTCGCAACTTCTGAGCATTTTAAGGTTTTTGCAATAATTATTTTCCATAAACTGTCACATTCCTTTCAGAATCTGAATATACTATTTGAGAGGGGCGACGTTGGCGATATTCATGACTATACCCGCAGGCGATATGTCTATGTGACCGAATGAGGCAGGGCGACCGTCGTAGGGGCATGAAATACTTCCAGGATTCATGATGTAAAGACCGTTTTCACATCTTGTGAAACTGCTGTGTGTGTGACCGTACAGGACAATATTACAGCCGTTTTCCCTTGCGGTTTTTTTAAGGTTTTCGAGAGAACTTTTAACGCCGTATTTATGACCGTGGGTCGCAAAGATTTTATTTTCCATAACAGGAAGTGTAAAAACATCATGGCTGAAACTGTTGAAATCACAGTTGCCTGCAACGTGTATAACCTTGCTTGCAAGAGTCGGATAGGAAGCGACGAACTGATTTACGTCACGCTCACCGTCACCGAGATGGAAAAGCCAGTCAGCGTCTGAATTACGGAGAAAAACGTCTTCAACGGCTGAATAGTCTCCGTGAGAATCTGATACTACTATTATACGCATAATAAAAACCCCCTTGTAAAATTTAGGAACTTATTATTATTATAACATGAAACTCTTGGAATTGCAACAGAAATTTTTATTTACGGAGGAATCTTTTATGAACAACAACAATAATATTGACCCGAAAAAGCTCGGCGGACTTCTTGAGGCAGTGAGTAAAAAAATAGGTGTTCCGCCACAGAAACTGAAAAATGAACTTGAATCGGGAAAATTTGACAGTGCGTTGTCTGCAATGAGCAAAAACGACGCAATGAAATTTCAGCAGGCAGTCAACAATCCGAAACTGATAGAAAAGATGATGAGTACACCGCAGGCAAAGGCACTTTATAAAAAGCTTTCGGGTGAATAACGAAAAGGAGTTTTTCGGTGGACGATACAATGGAAAAAATCGGAAAGCTGTTGTCCGACGGCGAGAGTATGAAACAGCTTTCCGAGCTTGCACAGCTACTTATGAATGAAACGAAAAATGAAGAGTCGGAATGCGGAGAAAAGACGGAGAACAGCTGTGAATGCTGTGAAAATCTGCCTGATGTATCTTCGTTGATGAAGATTGCCGAGCTTATGGGAAGCGTTTCGCAGAATGACAGAAATACGGAACTTCTTCTTGCGTTGAAACCTCATCTCAGAGAGGAACGCCAGCAGAAAGTTGACAAGGCTATAAAACTACTTAAATTGATTGCAGTATGGAATATTGCAAAGGAAAGCGGACTTATCAATGAGATTTTTTAGCGAACGGAGGGATAACGGTATGTCTGTTTATTATAATGGAAAATTTGCGGATATACCGCCCGAAAAGTCCGATTGCGGAAAAAAAACGGACGATTTGAAAAAGCTGATTGAAAATATTATCGGAAAAAATCCCGACAGCGACAGACTTCTTATAATCGCACTTATCTTTCTGCTTGCAGGCGAAGGTGCGGACAAAAAACTTCTGCTCGCTCTCGGATACATACTTTTATGAAAGAGGTTTAACAAAAATGTCGGCAAATCTTATTTTCTGGCTAATCTGTGCGGTTGCGGTAATTGTAATGATTTTTTACTATATGAACCGTGAAAGACGTTTGCTGTCGCTTCTTTTCGGGGCGTTTACGGGCTTTACCGCACTCATACTATTAAACAAGTATGGAACAGCCATAGGGGCGGAAATTCCGCTTAATATTTTTAACATAAGCGGAAGTGCTGTTCTCGGCGTGCCTTTTGTGGCTGGACTTGTTATACTGAAATATTTATAGAAAAATAACAGTTTTTTAAAAAAATACTTGAAAAATTATTGCAGATGTGGTAAAATGTTATTAACAGGAGGTGGAATATTTATGAATGTCATTGATATTATTAACAAAACCAAAAAATCTTATGAACTTTCGGACAGCGAAATAAATCAGCTCGTAAACGGCTATACCACAGGGAAAATTACTGATTATCAGATGTCTGCATGGCTTATGGCTGTCTGTCTGAACGGTCTTTCCGAGCGTGAAACTCTCTCGCTTACAACGGCTATGCGTGACAGCGGTGAAACGCTTGATTTCAGCGGACTGGGGAGAATTACCGCAGACAAGCACAGCACGGGCGGAGTAGGCGACAAGACAAGTCTTATAATTGCACCCGTCGTTGCATCGTGCAGTGTTGCCATGCCGAAAATGTCGGGGCGTGGTCTTGGTCACACAGGCGGTACTATAGACAAGCTCGAAAGCATAAACGGCTACCGCACGGATATCTGTGGCAGTGAGTTTTTCGATATTGTCCGCACAACAGGCTTTTCCATAATATCACAAAGCGGTAATTTATGTCCTGCCGACAAGAAAATTTATTCTCTCCGAAACGCAACTGCAACGGTTGACAGTATTCCGCTTATTTGTGCAAGCATCATGAGCAAAAAACTTGCTCTCAATGCTGACTGTATTCTTCTTGACGTAAAGTGCGGTTCGGGGGCTTTTATGAAAACACGTGAAGACGCACTTCGGCTTGCGGAGCTTATGGAAAAAACAGGAAAATCAGCAGGAAAAAAATGCAGGGCGGTCGTTACGGATATGGACAGCCCCCTCGGTAACAATATCGGAAACGCACTTGAGGTTAAAGAGGCGGTCGAAATTCTTCAGGGAAAATACAAGGGAAGGCTTTATAATCTCTGTATGGAGCTCTCCGCATATATTCTTGAACTTGCAGGAAAAGGCGATTACAAAAAGTGCTATGAAATGGCGGAAAATGCTGTTTCAAGCGGTCTTGCACTTGAGACTTTCAGGAAAACCGTCAGTCTTCACGGTGGTGATTGCAGGATTTGCGACGATGTTTCACTTCTTCCACAGGCAAAATACAGCTATCGCATAAAGGCGGTACATGACATGAAAATCCTTGCGGTAAACAGCGAGGAAATCGGCATGACTTCGCTTATTCTCGGAGCAGGTCGGCAGACAAAGAACGATGTTATTGATATGTCGGCTGGAATTGTTATGAATTGCTCTGTCGGCGACTGCGTTTCCGTTGACTACACAATTATGACACTCTATTCTTCGACAGTAAGCGATTTTTCAGAAGCGTCTTTCCGTGCGGTCAATGCCCTGAAATTTTGCAGAATTTGACAGAATTTTTTCGGTTTTCTATTGACTTTCGGGAAATATGTGATATAATATAATTATAATTTTTATATGGAGGTATTTCGCTATGGGTTTTTTAGACCAGATGAAAGGCTTTGCAGGCAGAGTCGGTGACACTGTTGAAAAGGGTGCGAAGAGCGTATCCGAAAATTCAAAGAAAATGGCTGAAAAGTCACGTCTTAAAAAGGAAATCTCACAACTCGAAACTGAGGTTAATTCGGCTTATGCAAGCATTGGAAAGGTGTTTTTTGAGAGACTTGTTGTAAATCCTGAACCTGAATGCCAGAACGCTGTTGATGCAATCGCAAGCAAGAATGCAAGGATTGAACAGCTTAACAGGATTCTCGCAACTCTTGAGGATAAAATAAGCTGTCCGAACTGCGGTGCGGGTATAAACAAAACTCAGCGTTTCTGCGATAAGTGCGGTGCAAAGGTTGAGTTTATCGAAGAAGTAAAGGCAGATGTTGTTGAAGAAGTAAAGGTGGAAGAGACTGTAGAAGTTGTTGACGAAAAGCCTGTTGAAACGGTTACGGCAACGGCAGAAACAAAAGTCTGCTCAGAGTGCGGACAGACCGCTGATATTAACCAGATGTTCTGCGAACACTGCGGTAAAAAATTCTGATTGATTTTTCAAAGACCGTCGGATTTATTACGTCCGACGGTTTTTTTGCACAAGGTATTTACTTTTATGCTTTTTTGTGCTAAAATATTATTGTAAAAAATCAGAATCGTGAAAGGAAATTTTTTCAGATGCCAATTACAGAATTACTTAAAAGAAATGCCGAACTATACGGCGATGATACCGCACTGGTTGAAGTGAATCCCACAATCACGGAAATAAGGCGTGTTACGTGGAAAGAGTACGAGCTTATCGAGACTAACCCGTCATGCCACTACAGGCGTGAAATTACGTGGAAAGTCTTTGACGAAAAGGCTAACCGCTTTGCAAATCTTTTGCTTGAAAGAGGTGTGCATAAAGGCGACAAGGTGGGCATTCTCCTTATGAACTGCCTTGAATGGTTACCGCTTTACTTCGGAATTTTAAAAACGGGGGCATTGGCTGTACCTCTTAATTTCAGATATACCGCTGATGAGATAAAATATTGCCTCGACCTTGCGGAAGTCGATGTGCTGATGTTCGGTCCTGAGTTTATCGGACGTGTTGAGGAGATAGCCGAGGAAATAAGCCGTAACAGACTGCTTTTCTATGTCGGCGAGGGCTGTCCGTCCTTTGCGGAACATTATGACAGTCTTTCCGCAAACTGTGCGAGTTCAGACCCGAATATCGAAATAAAGGACTCCGACTACTCCGCCATATATTTTTCGTCGGGTACTACAGGATTTCCGAAAGCCATTCTCCACAATCATGAAAGCCTTATGCACTCCGCAAAGGTTGAGTATACACACCACGGTCAGACAAAAGATGATGTTTTTCTGTGCATTCCGCCACTCTATCACACAGGTGCAAAAATGCACTGGTTCGGAAGTCTCTATTCGGGCGGAAAAGCTGTTCTCTTAAAGGGCGTGAAGCCTGAAACTATTCTCCGTGCCGTCTCTGAGGAGGGCTGTACTATCGTCTGGCTTCTTGTGCCGTGGGCTCAGGATATTCTTGACTCGATAGAACGGGGAGAAATTGACATTGAAAAATACAGTATCTCGCAGTGGAGACTTATGCATATCGGTGCTCAGCCTGTTCCGCCGTCTCTTATTACACGCTGGAAAAATATTTTTCCTAATCATAAGTATGACACAAATTACGGTCTCAGTGAGTCTATCGGTCCCGGCTGTGTACATCTCGGCGTTGAGAATATCCACAAAGTCGGGGCTATCGGAAAAGCCGGCTACGGCTGGGAAGTCAAGATAGCTGACGAAAATGGAAACACAGTAATTAGGGGAGAAGTCGGAGAGCTTTGTGTAAAGGGAGCAGGCGTTATGACTTGTTATTATCATGACGAAAAGGCAACCGCCGAAACGCTCCGTGACGGCTGGCTGTTTACAGGAGATATGGCACAGGAGGACGAGGACGGTTTTATTTATCTTGTGGACAGGAAAAAAGACGTTATTATAAGTGGCGGGGAAAATCTCTATCCCGTGCAGATTGAGGACTTTTTGAGAAGTCACCCCGCTGTAAAGGACGTTGCGGTTATCGGTCTGCCCGACAAGCGACTCGGAGAAATTGCAACAGCTATCATCTCGCTGAAAGACGGTTTTGTCTGCAACGAGGACGATATAAATAAATTCTGTCAGAAACTGCCGAGGTACAAGAGACCGCACAGAATTATTTTTGCGGACGTGCCGAGAAATCCGACAGGCAAGATTGAAAAGCCAAAGCTCCGTGAGATTTATTGCAGTGAGGGGCTTGTTGCTTCGCAGATAAAAAGTTGAGGTATTAATATGAATGAGCAGGATTTTCGGAATATTCAAAACTCCCTCAGGGAGAAAATAAACTGTACCGACTGTTTCAATATGGGCGATATAAAAACTGTTGCAGGCGTTGACCTCGCTTACTGGACAAAGGACGGTCGAGAATATGCAGTCTGTTGCATTGTCGTCATTGACTTTCATACGCATGAAGTTATCGAAAAAAAACAGTACAGCGGAAAAATTGAAGTGCCGTATATTGCGGGATTCCTCGCTTTCCGTGAACTGCCCCTCATTCTTGAAACCGTTAAACTTCTTGAAAATAACCCTGATTTGTTTATGTTTGACGGCAACGGCTGTCTGCATCCTCGCAACATGGGTATCGCCACGCACGCTTCTTTTTACATAAACAAGCCCACAATTGGCGTGGCGAAAAGCTATTACCGTATCCGTGAAAATCTTGACTACAAAGACCCCGACGTGCAGTCGGGGAGCTTTACGGATATTGTGTGCGACGGCAAGATTTACGGGCGTGTTCTGCGTACGCATACAGGCGTGAAACCTGTTTTTGTGTCGTCGGGGAATTTTATTTCTCTCGATACTGCTGTGAATATTACTCTCTCGCTGACGGGCAGTGAAAGTCATATACCGATTCCGACAAGATTAGCTGACCTTGAAACGCATTCGGCACGGAAAATATTAATGTGAGGAAGTCTGTAATGAATAAAATTTATCCCTACAAGCGTAAAATATATTATTATGAAACCGACAAGATGGGCATAGTTCACCACTCAAACTATGTGCGGATTCTGGAGGAGGCGAGAATTGATTTTCTCGCACAGGCGGAAATGTCTTTTGAAAAAATTGAATCAATGGGACTGATGATGCCGATTCTTTCGGTTGAGTGTCACTATAAAAAACCGCTGACTTTCGGTGTGGATTTTGCGGTATATTCGAAAATAACAAAGTTTAACGGTGCGGTAATGGATATTGAATACAGAGTTGTGAACTGCGATACGGGCGAACTTTCGCTTACCGGCAAGTCGTCGCAGTGCTTTACCGATATGAATTTAAAGCCGATACGCACGAGAAATAATTATCCTGAAATTTACAATGTTCTGTCCGAATACAAGGGCTATGAAGTGACGGACTGAAAAATTTTTAATTTCCGCTTGTAATTTTCTGTGAAACGTGCTATAATATTCCTGTAAAAATTTATTTAAGGAGAAAACGAAATGGCTATCACAGAAGCGGTTGAAAACTACCTCGAAACGATATTGATTCTTTCCAAAAAACAGCCTGATGTCCACGCTATAGACATTTGTTCCTATCTCGGCTATTCACGCCCTACGGTTTCCATCGTCCTCAAGAAAATGAAAGAAGAAAATCTTGTGGCGGTTGACAACGACAACCACATAACTCTTACGCAAAAAGGGCTTGACGTTGCGGAAAATATATACGACAGGCACGAAGTTCTCTCGGCTTTTTTCCTGTTGCTTGGCGTTTCACGCAATAATGCGGTTGAAGATGCGTGCAAAATTGAACACGACCTCTCGGACGAAACATATTTACTTCTTAAAAAGCACTACTTCGACCTTGCCGAAAAGGCACGGCAGAAAAATAATTAAAAGCGGAGGTTTTAATGGACAAATATAACACATTTAGAGAAAAATACCCTGAATTTATATACAAATCTTACAAAATAACCGACGAAAAAGAGTCTGTATATGTGGAATTTGATTTCTCAATTCCTGAACTAGCGGACTTTCACCCCTCATGGATTTTTCCGAAAAGTGAGGAAAAAAATTTTGCAGACGACCCGATATTTGAAAAACTTGTATTTTCACTCGGCATGGCGGAGGCTGTCAGCTACTGGAAAGCCGTTTGTTCGCCTGTAATGCGTGCCGAGTGCGGTGAACTTTCGGCGGAGCAGGCGGAGTGGTGGAAAAAATTATATTTTAACGGACTCGGTGAATTTTTTTACGTAAACGGCATTGATACTAATTCTGATGATTTTGTTAAAATAATTTCAACAGGTAATTTCAAGGCAGATGGCAATTCATTGACATCTGAACTTTCGGGCTGTCTTGTGCCTGTCGGTGGCGGAAAGGATTCCGCTCTTACTCTCGAAACACTTATAAATTCAGGTGCGGACTGTCTCTGCTACTCGATAAACAGGCGTAATTCCATAGCGAAAACTGTCGAAACTGCGGGGCTTCCGCCTGAATCATTGATTACGGCAAGAAGAAATTTTGACCGCTCGCTGATTGATTTGAACAGCCGTGGATTCCTCAACGGTCATACTCCGTTTTCTTCGATTGTGGCTTTTTCTGCCGAAATTACGGCATATATCCAACGCCGTAAATATATTGTACTCTCGAATGAATCGAGTGCAAACGAAAGTACAGTTTCAGATAAAAATGTTAATCATCAGTATTCAAAGAGTTTTGAATTTGAGAAAGATTTTCACTTATATGAGGAAAAATATTTACAAACAGGTGCTTATTATTTTAGCTTTCTGCGTCCGCTTTCGGAGTTTCAGATTGCAAAAATGTTTGCATCGCACAGAAAATATATTCCCGTTTTCAGAAGCTGTAATCTCGGCGGTAAAGTTTCGCCTGATATCTGGTGTGCGGACTGTCCGAAATGTCTTTTTGTGTGCCTGATTCTGTCGCCTTTTCTCACGGCTGGCGAGCTTGCGGAAATTTTCGGAAAAGACCTTTTGAACGATGTTTCCATGAGTAAATATTTTGCCGAACTCACGGGAAATTCAGAGCATAAGCCTTTTGAGTGCGTCGGCAGTATCGACGAGGTAAACCTTGCCGTCTCGCTCGCCATACGCAACATTGAAAACATTGGTGGAGAAATACCGCTTTTGTTTAAAGAATATATTAAAAGCGGTTTTTACCACCCTGAAAATCTCACGGCAAAAAATGCAGAATACTGTAAATATTTTGACAAAAATAATCTTCTTCCCGAGGATTTCAAGTCAATACTTTTAAATGAAATGGAGAGGATTCTTTGAATAAATTCATTGAATATCTTAAAAATTATACCGAAAACAAGTCCGTCTGCATTCTCGGTTTCGGACGTGAAGGAAAGTCTACCTACAGGCTTTTGAAAAAATACTGTTTTCCTCGAAAAACAGCCATTTGTGACCTGAATCCCGTGGCGGATATTGAGACGGAAACAGAGGTTATTACGGGCGAAAATTATCAGAAATGCCTTGATAATTTTGATATTGTTTTCAAGTCCCCTGGGATTGTTCTTGAGAAAAGCCCGACGGAGTTGAAATGTGAGATAACTTCCGAAACACAGGTGTTTTTTACGGTTTTCAGGGAGCAGATTATCGGCATTACGGGGACAAAGGGCAAATGCACAGTTACGTCGCTTATTTTCCATGTTCTCAACGAGTCGGGCATAGATGTGCGGATTGCCGGCAATATCGGAATCCCTGTTTTTGACATCGCCGAGGAAATTGAAAGTGATACTGTTGTGGTGTGCGAACTGTCATGTCACCAACTTGAATATATGACGGTTTCGCCCGAAAAAGCGGTGTTTCTGAATCTTTATGAAGAACATCTCGACCATTACGGCACTATGGAAAATTATTATAATGCCAAGAAAAATATTTATCTGCATCAGAAAGAATATGACTGTCTGCTTATAAATCACGACATAGCACCAAAAAATCTGCATGAACCATATATTTACACGATTTCTGCGGAAAACAAGAGTGCGGACTGTTTTGTGAAAGACGGCACTATATTCGGTAAATTCGGCGAAAATTATAAAATTCCGACTGAAAAGGTAAAACTTTTAGGCATTCATAACCACTATAATATTGCGGTTGCGTATTTTGTTACAAGTTTTTATGTGAGTCCTGAGGATTTTACAAAAGCTCTCTGCACATTTAGCCCGCTTGCCCACCGTCTCGAATATGTGGATACAATTGACGGCGTGCGTTATTATGACGATTCGATTTCGACCGCCTGTGCGACCGCTATTGAAGCCGTGAAGAGCGTTCCCGATACGCAAACTATTCTTATCGGCGGTATGGACAGGGGGATTGATTATTCCGAACTTGCCGATTTTCTCAGCAAAACTGACGTTAATGTCATTTGTATGGAAAAGTCGGGAAAACGCATTTTTGACATGATACAAGGCATGGATTTTAAAAATCCTGAGCGTGTGTATTATGTTCCGCATCTCGATGATGCTGTGGCTCTCGCCCACGAAATAACGTCGGTCGGAAAAAGCTGTGTTCTGTCGCCTGCTTCCGCAAGTTACGGGATTTTCAGGAATTTTGAGGAGCGTGGTGACGTTTTCAAAAAATTTGTTTCTGAACTGAAAGAAAACAAAAGGAATGACCTTATAAAAAATATTGACAAACTTCATACAACGGAGTTGGGTATTGAACGTATCAAAAATAATCTTTCAATAAAAACTGACAACGTTGTCGAATATTGTCGTAAAATGATTATGAACCAAAATGCAGTTATCAAAAGAAATGGAAAGAATTGGTATGTAATCATACAAGGCTACTGTATAACAGTCAACGCTCACAGTTATACAATTATCACTGCTCATAAAATTATGTCTTGACATTTTCCGGCAAGTAATGTATAATAAATGTAATGAAATTTTTGCAGACGGGTGATAATGTGGATAAACATAGACAGATTGCTTTTATTGTGGCTTTTATTATAGCTATGGTTATTATGATGGTTGGTAAAGCCTGTACGGACAGTGAAATAAAAAAGAAAAAGTCGGATTTCGGAACGTCGCAGAGTAGTTATGTTGATAATTATGACAATAACAGTTATAATAATTACAATAATGTCGCCAATGACAATGTTCAGACTGTCACGCCAACCGAGACACAGCCGTCTGTTATATATGTTACCAATATGTTGGGAAATGTGGTCGGGACGGAAACGACTGCAACTGCTCCTGTTCAAACTTTTACCGACGAAAACGGTGTGCAGGAAGTCGAAACGGTACAAGCAACTACTGACGGAAGGTCAATTCTTGAACGCTATAACGACGAGCATCAGAATTATGATAATCCTTTTAACAAATCGGATTCAGAAAATCCGCCGAAAAAGAATAACAGCGATTATCAAGTGCCGTCGGAAATACATATAACAATTAACTAATTATGGAGGTAAAAAATGGTTATTATTGAAATGGAAAACGGAAAGAAAATTAAAATCGAGCTTTACCCTGAGACAGCTCCGATTACTTGCGAAAACTTTGAAAAGCTCGTAAAATCGGGATTTTATGACGGTCTTACTTTTCACAGGGTTATATCGGGATTCATGATTCAGGGCGGTTGTCCGAAAGGAAACGGCACGGGTGGTCCCGGCTGGAACATCAAGGGTGAATTTTCGTCTAACGGGGTTAGGAATAATCTTAAACACACGAGGGGCGTTATTTCAATGGCTCGCTCGATGATGCCCGATTCTGCCGGCTCGCAGTTTTTTATCATGCACCAAGATGCTCCGCACCTCGATGGACAGTATGCGTCTTTCGGCAAAGTCGTTGAGGGTATGGACGTTGTGGACGAAATTGCCGATGTTTCGACGAATTACAACGATATGCCACTTGAACGTCAGGTTATGAAAAAAGTTACAATCGAATAATGAAAAATATCGGATTTCTACGATATTTTGATTAAAAGGAGCGATTTTATGCTGTATATCGGTTGTCATCTCTCGGCTTCAAAGGGCTATGCCGAAATGGGTCGACAGGCGGTCGGAATGGGAGCTAACACTTTTGCGTTTTTTACTCGCAATCCACGTGGTGGCTCGGCTAAACAGGCGGACATGGCAGATGTCGGAAAATACCTTGAAATTGCCGAAAAACACGATTTCGGAAAACTTGTTGCCCATGCTCCCTACACCATGAATCCTTGTTCGGCAGACGAAAAAACAAGGCGTTTTTCGCGTCAGGCAATGGCGGAAGATATTAAAAAAATGGAGTTTACACCGAATAATTACTATAATTTTCACCCAGGTTGCCACGTCAACCAGGGGGTTGAAGTTGGAATCCAATTTATAGCAGAACAGCTTAACGAGGTGCTGACGGCGGAGCAGACAACTGTTGTACTTCTTGAGACAATGGCTGGCAAGGGATCGGAAATAGGACGTAATTTTGAGGAAATAGGTGAGATAATGGAACGTGTTGAACATCAGGAAAAACTCGGCGTTTGCTTTGATACGTGTCACGTCTGGGACAGCGGATACGATATAGTTAATAATCTTGACGGAGTTCTTGAAAACTTTGACAAAATTATCGGAATCAAGCGTATTAAAGCGATTCACCTGAATGACAGCAAAAATCCATGTGGTTCTCACAAGGACAGGCACGAGTGTATCGGCAAGGGACAAATCGGTGCGGATGCTCTCATTAAAATTATAAACCGCCCTGAATTTCGGGGGATTCCGATTATTCTTGAAACCCCTAATGACATTGACGGTTATGCGAGGGAGATAAAATTTCTGCGTGAAAACTACAATGGATAACTGAAAAGAGTACACAAAATGTGTACTCTTGTTTTAATCAGTCGATGGTTACGATTTCGCCGTAAAGTTCACGTGGAGCTCCGACAGCGTTGGACTCGTCCGTGTCAATGTGCATTGCACGTGCGTATTTTTCAGAAACACGGCACACAACGTCGCCGAGAACCGCACTTCTTTCGGGGGTTTCGAGCTTTACCCAAACAACCTGTTTGTCAGTTACGCCGAGTTCTTCGGCATCGGCGGGGGTGAGGTGAATGTGTCTTTTTGCGACGATTACGCCCTCCGAAATTTCAACTTCTCCGGCAGGTCCGATGAGTTTGCAAGCTCCTGAACCTGCGACATCGCCTGACTCCCTAACAGGTGCGGAAATGCCGATTGAGCGTGCATCTGTGGCGGAGAGTTCAACCTGTGTTTCTGGGCGAACAGGTCCGAGAATTGAAACGCCTGCGAGTTCTTTTTTTGAACCTACAACGGTAACTCGCTCTTCGCAAGCAAACTGTCCAGGCTGTGAGAGGTCTTTTTTCTTTGTGAGTTCATAACCCTTTCCGAAAAGAATTTCAAGATGTTCCTGCGTAACGTGGACGTGTCTTGCTGATGTTTCAACTATGAATTTGTTTGACATTTTAATTACCTCCAAAAATAATTATCCTTAATGTATTTTACACCTTTTTGACGAAAATGTCAAGAGAATGCAGAATTTTATGTAAAAAATGTTGTTATTACGTGCAAACAAGAGCAAAACAAAAAACTGTCCGACAAGAACAGTTTTTTCGAGCGTCCCGAAGAGGAGTCGAACCTCCGGCCTACTGCTTAGGAGGCAGTCGCTC
>CAMWQJ010000033.1 GCA_947176415.1 uncultured Ruminococcus sp.
ATTCTTTTTCCATTCCTTTATTTTACCACTTTTTCGCTATGAACACAAGCTCTTAATGATTTTCTGAAAAACATTTGTGATATAGAGCATTCCAGACATCGCAGTGTTACCAATTTCCTTGTCAATCTGGTTTCGGCTTTGGCTGCTTACTCCTTTCTACCTAAAAAGCCTTCTGTCTGTTCTGCTTCTAATATGCAGGAGGGCTTTTTATGCCTGTTTGACTGATTTTTTCTGTCGAACTCACGTTATAATAGTTGAAAACCCACCACACAAAAAATATTATAAAGGCTATTTTTACCTAAATATATGCAAAAAATAAATGTAGTGAGTTTTGTCTTAACTCACTACACGTCAGAAATTCCTGTAACACTTTTTTTCCGTACGGAATATAATAATATTATAATAGTATTTTGCGGAAAGGGGGGCTTGTTATGGATATGGCTATTGTCATATCGGTAATGATTCTTGCATTTATAACCGTGCTGGAGCTGGTATTTATTTTACGTGGCGGAAAATGCAGGGAAAATATGCTTGACTATGTTGCGGTTATACCTGTATTCCCGTCGGATAAGGACCTTGCGGAGAGGCTCGGCTGTCTGTCCGAAAAAATAGCGTGTGGCAGATGTCAGGCGGAGGAGATAATACTTATAGACTACAACGCACTTCCTGAACAGCTTGAAATATGCCGTGGATTCTGCCGTGAGAATAACTGTGCCGTTATAGCTGGTTCAGATGACTTTGAAAAAATATTGTCGCAGATATTTGCAATTGAGACTGAAATATAGTATAATAGAAGATGCAGAAATATTCAGGAGGTTGTTTATGGCGGACGATATGCTTCATATTGAGGGAACAGTTGAAGAAGTGCTTTTCAGGAGCGAAAGCAACGGCTATATAGTTTTTGAACTTGATGCGGGCGGTGAACTTATAACAGTAGCGGGCGAACTCGGCGATATATCAGACGGCGAAAATCTTGTTGTTGAGGGGAAATATTCTACGCACAGGAAATACGGCACGCAGTTTTCGGCGGAATACTGTGAACGCAAGCTCCCCGACAGCACCGTGAACATAGAAAAATATCTTGCTTCGGGTGCGATAAAGGGCATAGGAAAAAGGCTTGCGGAAAAAATCACGGGGGTTTTCGGCGAAAAGACACTTGATATAATTCAGAATGAACCGCAACGGCTGACTGAAGTAAAAGGCATTTCCCCTGATCGTGCCAAAGCTATAGCGGAGGAGTCGAGGAAGATTTTTTCACTTCGTATGATTTCGGCTTTTCTTGCTCAGCATGAGATAAAATTCGGCTTTGCAATGAAAGCCTATCTAAAATTCGGTGCGGATACGCTGGATATAATAAAGGAAAACCCCTACGTTCTCTGCGATGACGGCATAGAACTTGACTTTAAAAAGGCTGACACTATAGCTTATAATCTTGACATGGAAAGAAACTCCGACAGGCGTATAACGGCAGGGATAAGGCATATTCTCAAAACCAATACGCAGTGCGGGCATACCTGTTTACCGCTTGACTTCGTTATGGGCAAAGCCGTTTCCGTGCTAAATATAACGGAAGATGATTTTCTGAAATCATATGACAGTGCGGTTGAATATGAAGAGGTATTCGAGTATGAAAAGAACAACCGCCGTTATATATGTCTGCCTGAATATTACCATGCGGAGAGATTTATTTCCGAGCGGATAGACGCAATGAAAAACATCAGGGCAAGACATATTATTGAGGACTGTGATTTGGTAATCAGTCTGGAAGAAAGGAAAAACCGCATAAAATATGGAAATCTGCAAAGAAAAGCCATTAAAACGGCTTTATCCGAAAATATAATGATTCTGACGGGCGGTCCGGGGACAGGAAAAACAACAACTCTCAATGCGATTATTTCCCTATGTAAAATGTACGGTGCAAAAGTCATGCTTTCTGCTCCGACGGGGCGTGCGACAAAGAGAATGTACGACCTCACGGGTTATGAGGCAAGGACTATACACAGACTTCTTGAAATGAAATATAATTCTGACGGCAGGCTTGAATTTGTCCATAATGAGAAAAACCCTGTCGACTGCGACCTGCTCGTGCTTGACGAAACTTCAATGGTTGATGTGCTTCTTTTTTCTTCCCTGCTCCATGCCCTGAAACCTGAGTGCAGACTTGTAATTACAGGAGACAGCGACCAGTTGCCGTCCGTCGGTGCGGGGAATGTTCTGCGAGATTTGATAGACAGCGGGGCAGTTCCTGTCATAACGTTGAGAGAGATTTTCCGCCAGTCCGAAAAGAGTTGCATAGTGACGAATGCACACAGGATAGTTTCGGGAGAATATCCCGACCTGACGAAAAAAAACAGTGACTTTTTTTTCTTCAGGCGTGCAGAGCCTGAAAACGCTCTGAATCTCATATCAGAGCTTGTTGCAAAGAGACTTCCGAAAGCCTATAAATATTCGCCTTTTGACGATATACAGGTTATCGCACCGTCGAGAAAGGGCATTCTCGGAACTGTCAGTCTCAACAGAACGCTACAGGAAAAAATAAATCCGCCGAGTGAGGACAAGCCCGAAATAAAATCAGCTGAATATATATTCAGGCTCGGCGACAAGGTTATGCAGACAAAGAATAATTATGATATTGAATGGGAACGCAACGGCGAAGAGGGTACGGGAATATTCAACGGCGATATAGGAATTATCACCGAGATAAACAGATATGAATCATATATGGTCATAGAGTTTGACGGACGGTCGGCGGTATATGATTTTGAACAGCTTACGGAAATAGAGCTTGCATATGCCGTGACGGTGCATAAAAGTCAGGGCTGTGAGTTTGAAGCCGTGATAATGCCGTTGCAGAGTGGCTTTGCAAAACTAAGCTATCGTAATCTGCTATATACCGCAGTGACACGTGCGAAGAGGCTTTTTATACTGATAGGAAGTGCAACCCTCGTGCATGGTATGGTTGACAACAACAGAAAATCCCTCCGCTATACGTGTCTGAAAAATATGCTTGCGGAAAAACAGAAAGAAAGGAACGATAAAGAGAATGTCTAACAATGATATCGGAATTGATTTAGGAACTTCAAATATAGTTATCACAATGGGAAATAAAGGCGTTGTACTCAGCGAGCCGTCTGTTATAGCCTACAACACGAGGACGGAAAGAGTGCTTGCAGTCGGTCGTAAAGCCTACGAGATGATAGGCAGAAACCCCGACTATATATGCGTTGCACACCCTGTTATAGACGGCGTTATATCAAACGACGACCTGTGCCACAGCATGATAAGAGAGTTTATACTTAAAATATCGGGGCATCAGCTTATAAGACCGAGAATTATAATATGCGTGCCTGCGTTCGTCACGGACATTGAAAGCCGTGCGGTCGTCGAGGCTGCAAAAAATGCAGGCTCTCGTCAGGTCTATCTGATACAAGAGCCTATTTCAGCAATGATTGGTGCGGAAGTTGACATAGCAAAGGCAAAGGGGCATATGATAGTTGACATAGGCGGAGGAACGACGGATATAGCCATTGTCTCAATGAACGGCGTCGTAACTTCACATTCGATAAAGGTTGCAGGAAACGCCATAAACCGTTCTATAATAAGATATATGCAGAGCAGGTACAGACTCCTCATAGGCGAGCAGACAGCCGAAAAGGTGAAAATAGGCTTATGCAATCTTTACGACCCGAGCGACGATATAACATTTATAGTCAAGGGTCGCAGTCTGCTGAAAGGTCTGCCGTCGAAAGTGCTTATAAGCGAAACAGAGCTTTTCAAGGCGGTTGAAGACGACGCATTTTCAATAATGGAGGCGATAAGAAAAGTTCTTGAGGATTCGCCCCCAGAACTTGTCGGCGATATATATGACAACGGACTGCTTCTGACAGGTGGCGGAGCTTTGCTCGGCGGTCTTTCTCACCTCATAAGCCGTACTCTCGGAATAAGGTGCAACGTCGCAAAAGATGCGGTAAACTGCGTTGCAAAGGGTACGGGGATTGCATTCGGCAAAATGTCCTCTCTGCTCGACGGATTCGAGACAGCCCCCGTCTACAAATACCGCTGATTTTTATATTGCCGACTTGTAAAACCTCATCGTAAAGACAGCACCGTTTTTGTTTTCGGCTTTTAAAGTGCCGTTCTGACTTGCGACAATCATTCTCGCCAGCGAAAGACCTATGCCGAAACCTTTTTCGTCTGAATTTCTGCCTTTGTAAAATCTTTCAAATATATGTGGCAAATCCTCTTCGGGAATGCCTTTTCCGTCGTCGGATATGATAATTTCGGCAAAAAGCGGTTTGTCTTCCGCCCTTATAAAAATATTACCGCCCGTTTCGGTATGCTCCATGCAGTTTTTCACTATGTTGCCTATTGCCTCGGAAGTCCATTCAATATCGCCCGAAAAGTCCCCGACAGCATTTATTTCAAGATTAATCCCGTGCAGTTCCATTGGTATTATAAGAGGGTTTACGGCTTGCCTTATGAGTTTTTCGAGTGGGATAATTTCTTTCCTGAATCTGACGGTCTGTGTATCGAGCCGTGAGATTTTGAGCAGAGAGGTTACGAGCCAGTCTATTCTTGAAAGCATATCAAAAAGCCGACGGGTTATTTCGAGCCTCTTTCCGTCGGGAATTTCCTGCTCCGACAGCATGGCGACAAGGAGATTTATAGAGGTTATGGGCGTGCGTATCTGGTGCGATATATCAGCTATCGAGTCGGCAAGATATATCTTGTCTGATTCAAGTCTTTCTTTCTGATATTGCAGACGACAGAGCATTTTGTGGAGTTCGTCCTGAAGAACAGCCAGTTCGCCCTCGTTATATTTTTCAAGGTTTATATGTGTTTCGCCGTGAAGCACCCTGTCTATATCAAGTGACAGCTCTGAGAATTTTTTATATCTTTTCTTTACGGAAAAAAGCTGTGCGGAGATGAGGGAGATTCCCATTAAAAGAGCAACGAGACCGCATTTTATATCGATAAGGGATATAACCGCAACGCATACTGCCGTTATTGATTTCTGAATATTCAGGATTTTTGATATTTCGGGATTGTCTTTCAGCCTGTTCATAAATCGAGCCTATAGCCCATTCCCCGAACTGTCTTTATTATTTCGGGATTCTGCGGGTCTTTCTCTATCTTTTCACGAAGTCTTTTTATATAAACGGTAAGGGTATTGTCGTTGACAAACTCCCCTGCTATGTCCCATATTGATTCAAGAAGCCGTGTCCTCGTAAGCACGGCGTTTTTGTTGTTTATGAATACCAGCAGAAGACGATATTCAAGTGCCGAAAGAAATAAATCCCTGCCGTCACGGCTCGCCGTTCCTCTCACCGTATCAACGGAAACGTCGCCGAGTTTTATAATGCCTCCTGTATTTCCTGTCAGGCGAAGAATATTCTTTATCCTTGAAACGAGTTCCCTCGGTCTGAACGGCTTTGCAATATAGTCGTCCGCACCGAGTTCAAAGCCCGTCACCGTGCTGTACTCATCACCCGAAGCCGTCAGGAAAATGACAGGTATATCCCTTATTGACTTTATGGCGGAGCAGGCAGTAAAGCCGTTTCCGTCCGCAAGCTGAATATCAAGCAAAACAAGGTCGAAAGAATTTTTTTCAATCATATCAAGTGCCGACTGCTGACCCCTTGCATTAGCCGTCTCAAATCCCTGAGAAGAGAGAAATTCCGTAAGATTTTCAATAAGCTGTCGGTCGTCCTCAACTATGAGTATTCTGCTCATTTCTTTATTCCTCCTTTTTTACTTTATTTTATCATTCGGAGACTGATTTGTCAAGGAAAAAGGACGGATATTATCCGTCCCTGTATTGATTCAGCCTTCAATGTTAGCCGATTCAAAGCCCGTTTCAATATTGCCATAAACGACAACAGAATGTCCCGCAAACATATCGTCATCAGCATAATATACTTTAAAATCTCCGTCGCCATAAAAAGATATGTCATTTATTATAATTCTTTCGGCAAATTCCTTTTCTGTTATTTCGGGAAAATTTTCATTCTCTTCCTCGTCGTCATCGTCGGAATAATATTCGTCAGCCAGCCAGTCGTTAGCAAGTTCGGTAAGTTCCTTTGAAGCATATTCACGGATTTTTCTGTCCCATTCCTGACGGTTGTTATAAAAATCCTCTGCTATGGGAAGACATTTATCTATATCCTCATCTTCAGTAATTGAAATCCCGACCATATCGCCACACCATTCAATGTCGTTTTCAGTTTCATACTGGTCTAAATCTTTATTGAGAATAAGTTTTCCCAGTACCTTTGAATTAACAGAAACTTCTTTTTTGTACTCTGCGAGCAGGTTTTCAAGAAAATCATTTTTTTCATTTTCCGAAATTATTTCAGTAACATAAATACTACTCATGCGGTATTCATTGTTAATCCAAGGTTCACCGTCAAGAAGTTTAGGCAGTCTTCCCTTTATTCTGTAAATAATACCGCCGTTTCTGAAATTGTCGTCTGATTTGAAATCTTCCACAGACCAGTTCAGACAGCTTTTTATACTGCTTGTGCGACCACTTTCAATTTCAATATATCCGAGAATATCAATTGATTTATTCCAGTAATCCTCACCATTACAGTATGAGCCATAAGTTCCGTTGATAGTCATAACTAAAAATTCTTTTTCTTCTGAGTGAAAATGTTTATTAACGCTTTCGGGAACGTTTTTCATGCCTATTCTGCCCATAATTTCACCTCCTTTTTTATTAAATCTATTATATCATTGATTTTTTTATCTGTCAAGAAAAAAGGACGGAAATTATCCGTCCTGATGTTTTTACTTTATAACGCTGAACGCATTTTCAACCGTTTTTTCGTCGGGAGCTTTTGTAAAACTGCTTACAACAGGTACTATAATAAGCGAAATTATCATTGCAAAAGCACCTGCATTTATGGGTGAAAGAAGATTTATTTTCAGACCCATATCAATAACAGACTGTTTAATTCCGTCGAATGCCGATATATTCATACTGAAAAGAATCATATGTAAAACGCTTATGCCGATACCTGTACAGAAACTTGCACAGCAGGCAGTCTTTGAAGCCTTTTTCATGAAAAGCCCGTAGAGGAAAGGACCGAGGAACGCACCCGACAATGCACCCCATGAATAAGACATAAGGGTCGAAATGGAAGCATTTTTGTTGCAGGCGATTACTACCGATATGAGCAGGAAAACGCCTATAAATATACGCATGGTGAGAAGTTGTTTCTTTTCGGTGAAGTTTTTCACGTGCGGTTTTATAAGGTCGTTTGTCAGCGTTGAACTTGATGTAAGAACGAGCGATGAAAGAGTTGACAGGGAAGCCGAAAGAACGAGTACAACGACGAGTCCGATTAAAACGCTCGGCAGTGCTTTTTGCAGAAGTGCGGGTACCATGGTATCATATACGGGCTTGCCGTTTACGGTTTCGATTAAGTCCTTTCCCGTTTCGTCGGGGTTGAGGGTGCAGTAAAGCCTTACAAATCCGCCCATGAAGTAAGAACCGCCCGCAACGACGAGTGCGAAGAAAGTCGAGATTACAGCACCTTTTTTAATTGCCTGCTCGTCCTTTATAGCATAGAATTTTTGCACCATCTGAGGAAGTCCCCACGTTCCGAGGGAAGTAAGTATCACAACGCCGAGAAGATTTACGGGGTCTGGTCCTGTCAGCGTGCCAAGCTTTTCGGTATTGACTATTGACTGGAGCTGTTCGACAGCACTGGAAAATCCGCCCTTTGTCTTTACGGTAAGTACGACGACGGTTGAAATTCCGATAAGCATTATAATTCCCTGAAAGAAGTCATTCAGAGCCGTTGCCTTGTAACCGCCGAGTATTACGTAAACAGCCGAGAGAAGAGCCATTGCAACAATGATTATAACAGAACCGTTTTCTCCGAAATCGAACACCATTCCGAAAAGTCTGGAAAGACCGTTATAGACGGAAGCGGTATATGGAATAAGAAATATAAATACTATCACTGCCGAGACGGTTTTAAGCGATTTTGAATCAAAACGACGCTCGAAAAATTCAGGCATCGTCTTTGCCTGCAAATGATTTGACATCAGCCTTGCCCTTTTTCCGATGAGGAAGAAAGGTATCAGACTGCCGATTATGGCATTTCCTATGCCTACCCATGAGGCAGATATGCCGTACATCCAGCCGAACTGTCCTGCATAGCCTATGAACACTACAGCCGAAAAGTAAGTAGTGCCATATGAAAAAGCAGTAAGCCAGCCACCTACACTTCGTCCGCCCAGCATGAAATCGTCTGCCGATTTTGTCTGCCGTGAGGTGTAGAAACCTATTCCCACCATGATTAAAACATATACGGCGAGAATAACAAAAGTTGCGGTTTTCATTGGTTTATCTCCGTTTCTTAAATAAATTCACCTCTTTAACGCTTTAATATCATAAAGAAGTGTAATTCAATTATAATATATATATCGGCTTTTGTCAACGGTATTTTTTTTATTTGACAACCGCAAGGATATATGGTAAAATATATCTGTAGCAAAAAATTACTGAACAGGAGGAATTTAATGTTATCTGATATAGAAATTGCACAGGGTGCGGAAATGAAACGCATAAATGAAATTGCTTCCGCTATAGGAATCAGGGAGGACGAACTTGAACCCTACGGGCATTACAAGGCTAAAGTCTCCGAAAAGCTATATTCAAGGCTTGCGGAAAAACCTGACGGAAAACTTATACTCGTGACGGCTATAAATCCGACCCCCGCAGGCGAGGGAAAAACAACCATAAGCACGGGACTTGCACAGGCTATGGGAAAAATCAAAAAAAGTGCCGTTCTTGCTCTCCGTGAGCCGTCGCTTGGCCCTGTCTTCGGAATAAAAGGCGGTGCGGCTGGAGGCGGTTATTCGCAGGTCGTTCCCATGGAAGACATAAATCTGCATTTCACGGGCGATATGCACGCCATAACCTCCGCAAACAATCTTCTATGTGCCGTTATCGACAATCATATTCAGCAGGGAAATGAACTTAAAATAGACCAGAGACGCATTATGTTCAGACGTTGCATGGATATGAATGACCGTGCGTTGCGTAACATTATAATAGGTCTCGGCGGAAAAGTAAACGGCATTCCACGTGAGGACGGATTCAATATAACAGTCGCTTCCGAAATAATGGCGGTACTCTGTCTTGCTTCCGATATTTCAGACCTGAAAAAACGTCTCGGAAATATCCTCGTTGCATATGATACCGACGGCAAGCCAGTATTTGCAGAACAGCTCGGAGTATGCGGTGCTATGACTGCCCTTTTAAAAGACGCAATAAAACCAAATCTCGTTCAGACTCTGGAAAACAATCCTGCATTCATTCACGGCGGACCTTTTGCAAATATCGCTCACGGCTGTAATTCCCTCCGTGCAACAAAACTTGCCCTTAAACTCGGTGACTACTGCATTACGGAGGCTGGTTTTGGCTCTGACCTCGGTGCAGAAAAATTCTTTGACATCAAGTGCAGATACGGAAATTTAAAGCCCTCATGCGTTGTAATCGTTGCAACTATACGTGCATTGAAATATAACGGCGGAGTAAGAAAAGACGAACTTTCAGCCGAAAATCTTACCGCTCTTGAAAAGGGTATTGTAAATTTGCAGACCCACATTGAAAATATGAAAAAATATAACGTTCCTGTCGTTGTTGCAGTAAACCGTTTCGGTACGGATACGGACAATGAAGTTGAATTTGTTGAGAATTTCTGTCATAAAATGGGCGTTGAGGTATCTATGTGCGAGGTATTCGCAAAGGGCGGAGACGGCGGAAAAGACCTTGCCGAAAAAGTCTGCATGACGATAGAAAAAAATACGGAAAATAATTTTGCTCCGCTTTATGATTTGAATATCTCAATAAAGGAAAAAATTCAGAAAATCGCAACGGAGATTTACCGTGCGGACGGAGTGAATTACACGGCACAGGCAGAAAAAGCCATAAAGGAAATTGAGGATATAGGATTCGGAAATCTTCCCGTCTGCGTTGCAAAAACTCAGTATTCACTTTCTGATAATCCGTCGCTCCTCGGCAGACCTGAAAACTTTAAAATAACTGTTCGTGATGTGCGACTTTCGTCGGGTGCGGGATTTATTGTAATCTATACGGGCGATATTCTCACTATGCCTGGGTTGCCTAAAAAGCCCTCCGCATTCAATATCGACTGCGACGAAAACGGCAGTATTACGGGGCTTTTCTGATATGAAGATTATTACTCATTCTCCGCAGGAAACTATTAAAACCGCCGAAAAACTCGGCTCTCTTTTAAAGGCAGGCGATATACTGGCATATACGGGCGGTCTCGGAGCAGGAAAAACTACTTTTACACGTGGACTTGCGGTCGGTCTCGGCATGGGTGACTGCGTTTCTTCCCCTACTTTTGCCCTCGTCAACGAGTACAGGGGTGAAAATATATCTCTCTATCACTTCGATATGTACAGGATTCAGACGGAAGAGGGTCTAGAGTCAACGGGATTTTTTGATTATCCCTTTGAAGACAATATAGCCGTTATTGAGTGGTCGGAAAATATTTCGGAATTTCTCCCCAAGCATACTATTTATATATCTATAAATCCCACAGGCGAAAACGACAGGGAAATAATTATTGAGGACGGTGGAAGATTTGATGATTCTTGGAATTGATACATCAGGAAAAACCGCCTCGGTGGCTCTCTTTGATACCGAAACGGAGACTTTTTATGCCGACAGCACACTTTATACGCAGAAAACGCATTCACAGGTTATAATGCCGATGGTAAAGGATATACTAAACCGTGCAGGAAAGTCAATGTCCGATATAGAAAGAATAGCCGTTGTCAACGGTCCTGGGTCTTATACGGGTCTCAGGATAGGCGTTTCCGCTGTAAAGGCAATGTCCTTTGCACTCGGTTGTAAATGCACGGGCGTTTCCACGCTCGAGGGGCTGGCTTATAACAACGTTGCTTTTCACGGCACTGTCTGTGCTGTAATGAAAGCAAGGGGCGAACTTGTCTATACCTGTACTTATAAAAGCGACGGCTATTATATGGAACAGCTCTGCACGGAGGAATTGAAAAGCCGTGACGAACTCGCCGAATTTCTCGCATTCAACGGCACGGAAGTTTTGCTATGCGGTGACGGTGCGGTTGACTTCTTTACGGACTACAGGTCGCCGAAACTCTTTATTGCACCCCCTCATAGCAGACTACAGAATGCGTCAGGCATTTGTCTTGCTTCACTCTCGAAAAAAGAAGTTTTCCCCGATGAACTGGAAGTTTCCTATTTGCAGAAAGTCAAGGCGGAAAAGGATTTTGAAAACAAATTAAACAAACAGGAGGAATGAAAATGATTGCAATAGGTTGCGACCACGCAGGCGTTGAAATGAAAAAAGCCGTTATTTCGGCTCTTTCTGAAAAGGGTTTTGAATTTAAGGATATGGGTACGGACGGACAGCCGTGCGATTATCCTGTTATCGCAAAGGCAGTATGCGAGGAAGTTACTTCAGGAAAATGCGAAAAAGGCATACTTATATGCGGTACGGGAATCGGTATGTCCATAACCGCCAACAAGATAAAAGGCATAAGGGCTTCTCTCTGCTCGGACTCTTTTTCCGCAAAATATACCCGTCTGCATAATGACGCAAATGTCATGTGCATGGGTGCAAGGGTTATCGGAAACGGTCTTGCTTCCGAACTCGCCGAAATCTTCCTTACAACAGGTTTTGAGGGCGGACGACATCAGCGGAGAATCGACCTTATTACCGAAATCGAAAACAGCAATTAATTTAATTTAAGGAGGTACTGAATTATGGGACAGCTACACATTATCGACCACCCGCTTGTTCAGCACAAAATTTCACTGATGAGAGACAAGAACACAGGTTCAAAGGAGTTCAGGGAACTTGTCTCCGAAACCGCTATGTTTATATGCTATGAGGCGACGAGAGATTTACCGCTTAAGGAAATCGAAATCGAAACGCCTGTTGCAATAGCAAAGACAAAAGTCATCTCAGGCAGAAAACTTGCTTTTGTGCCGATTCTCCGTGCAGGTCTCGGCATGATTGAGGGCGTTACAGCTCTCGTCCCCGCTGCTAAAATAGGTCACATAGGACTTTTCAGAGACCCCGAAACACACAAGGCTGTAAAGTATTATGCAAAACTCCCTGACGATGTTTCGGAAAGAGACTGTATTATCATCGACCCCATGCTTGCAACGGGTTATTCAGCCTGTACCGCAATCAGCGAGCTTAAAAATCTCGGCGTGAAAAATATAAAATTCATGTGCATTATATGCTCGCCTGAGGGAGTTGAAGCTGTGCAGAAAGAACACCCCGACGTTGATATTTACTGTGCATCGCTTGACAAGGGTCTGAACGAAAACAAGTTTATTGTCCCAGGAATAGGCGACGCAGGTGACAGAATGTTCGGCACAAAATAATTTAAATAAAATCAAAGGAGTAATTCAGATGTCAGACGAATGCACATCAAAAGACTGTTCATGCTGTGCGAGTGCAGGCAACTGCAACAAGCCACAGAGTTTTCTTGAAAAACCAAACGAAATGAGCAATATAGGAAAAGTTATCGGCATTGTCAGCGGTAAGGGCGGTGTCGGAAAAACTCTCGTTTCCTCGCTTTTAGCCGTAAGCATGAGCAGGAGAAATAAAAATGTCGGTATTCTCGACGCAGATATAACAGGACCGTCCGTGCCTAAGGCTTTCGGAATACACGGCAAGGCGGAAGCCTGCGAAAACGGAATTTTCCCATCAAAAAGCAAGACGGGCATAGACGTTATGTCGGTAAATCTTCTGCTTGAAAATGAGTCCGACCCTGTTGTGTGGCGTGGTCCTGTCATCGCAGGAGTTGTAAAACAGTTCTGGACGGACGTTATATGGAAAGACACGGAATATTTGTTCGTGGATATGCCCCCCGGCACGGGCGATGTTCCGCTTACGGTGTTTCAGTCGTTCCCAGTCGACGCTATTGTCATTGTAACTTCTCCGCAGGAGCTTGTCTCGATGATTGTCGGAAAAGCGGTTAAAATGGCTAAAATCATGGATATTCCGATTCTGGGCGTTATCGAGAACATGAGTTATTACGAATGCCCCGACTGCAAAAAGAAAATAAACGTGTTCGGTGACAGCCACCTCGAAGAAACGGCGGAGCAGTATAATATTCCCGTCCTCGCAAGGATTCCGATTTGTACCGACCTCGCAAAACTCTGCGATAACGGCACTGTTGAACTATATGAAGGCGACTGGCTCGAATCCGTAACGGACAAACTTGAAAATTTATGATATACTTGCCAACAATGCACAAATTCAACAGCTTGTTTTTGTGATATTATAACAAAGATTTTATTATCATATATTCGGATATTGACAAAAATTCCAAATTATGTTATGATTACTATTGGCTGATAATAGCAAAATTTCGCCGTGCGGACATTCTCACGGCAGATTGGAGTTAATTTTTATGGGCAATTTAACAATTGAAAAAGTAGTCGGCAGAGAAATTATGGATTCAAGAGGCAATCCTACTGTTGAGGCTGAAGTATATCTTGCTGACGGCACAGTTGCAAGAGGTACAGCACCCAGCGGTGCATCAACAGGTGAGTTTGAGGCTCTCGAACTCCGTGACGGCGACAAGGGTCGCTATCTTGGCAAGGGCGTTCAGAAAGCTGTTGAAAACATCAACACAACTATCAACGACGTTCTCAAGGGTATGAATGCTTCTAATATCTACGCTGTTGACAAGGCTATGATTGACGCTGACGGCACAAAGGACAAGTCTAACCTTGGTGCTAATGCTGTTCTCGCTGTTTCTATTGCTACGGCAAGGGCTGCGTCTGTTTCTCTCGGTATTCCGCTTTACAGATTCCTCGGCGGTATTCAGGGTACAAAGCTCCCCGTTCCTATGATGAACATTCTTAACGGCGGTGCTCATGCTACAAATACTGTTGATACACAGGAATTTATGATTATGCCTGTAGGCGCACCCTCTTTCAAGGAAGCACTCAGGTGGTGTGCAGAAGTTTTCCACAACCTCGCTAAGATTCTCAAGGCTAAGGGTCTCGCTACATCAGTAGGCGACGAGGGCGGTTTTGCTCCTAATCTTGCAAGCGACGAAGAGACTATCGAAACAATTCTCGAAGCTGTAAAGGCAGCAGGCTATGAACCTGGCAAGGACTTTATGATTGCAATGGACGCTGCTTCTTCTGAGTGGAAGGACAAGGAAAAGGGTATCGGTTTCTACAAACAGCCTAAGTCAGGCAAGACTTTCACATCTGACGAGCTTATTGCTCACTGGGAAGCTCTCGTTGACAAGTATCCGATTATCTCGATTGAAGACGGTCTCGATGAAGAGGACTGGGAAGGCTGGCAGAGAATGACAGCCAAGCTCGGCGGTAAGGTTCAGCTCGTAGGCGACGACCTCTTTGTTACAAATACAGAAAGACTTTCAAAGGGTATTTCTCTCGGTGCTGGCAACTCAATCCTTATCAAACTCAATCAGATTGGTTCAGTTTCCGAAACTCTCGAGGCTATAAAGATGGCTCACAAGGCTGGCTATACGGCTATTTCTTCACACCGTTCAGGTGAAACTGCTGATACTACAATTGCTGACCTCGCTGTTGCTCTCAACACTTGTCAGATTAAGACAGGTGCGCCGAGCCGTTCAGAGCGTGTTGCAAAGTACAATCAGCTTCTCAGAATTGAAGAAGAACTCGGCAACTCCGCAGTATATCCCGCAATGAATGCATTCAACGTAAAGAGATAATTTTTTTCAAAGGCAATTTCAAAAGGCTGTGCATTTTCCGCACAGCCTTGTTTTTTTAAATATTTTCGTTTTTCAGGGTTTCAATAATATTGTCGTCCTTTATCTTTTCGGAAGTGTAAATCATCGTCGCAAAAACAACCGCAAACACGCTTAAAACAGCTATTCCGACCGCCTTCCACGGTATAAAGAAATTATTTTCAATTCCGCTGTATATTGCAATATGGATAAACCACGTCATGACGAAAGAGACGGGAAGCCCGAAAACAAGCGACTTTGTGCCATACATGATACACTCATAGTTAAGCATTCTGTGAAATTCCCTGTCCGTCATTCCTACAGATTTAAGCATTGCAAAATCCCTCCTCCGCAGAATGACATTCGTCGAAACAGTATTAAACACATTGGCAGCCGAAATAAGCGATATAAGCACGATAAATCCATATGCAAAAACTCTTATTATCGTCACAATATTCCTTTCTTTTTCATTTTCCTTAGCCTGATTAAACAGTCGGTAATATTTAATATCCTTGCCTTTAATCATTTCCGTTATGTTTTCAAAAGACTTCTCATGATTGTCTGATTTCAACAAATAGCTTACTCGACTGTTTATAATGTCATACGGGAAAACTTTTTCAATCATGCTGTACGGAAAAACAAATGCAAAGCCGAAATTCTGCGAAAACCAGAAAGGTTTTTTCGTAATTGTACCGGCGGTTTTTATGGTGAAAGAATAAATTTTTTCCCTTATTTTTGTAATCTCCATTTCGCATTCGTCGCCGGAAATTTCATGGAGTAATACATATTTTTGTTTTTCAACATCAAAGACGCTGTTTCCGTCAAAAGCCACTCCGAGCGGATTATCGGCATTCATGAATTTCTTTTCATCTATATTATTGTCCCTTAAAAGTTCTTTGAAAGCCTCGTCATTCAGAAAAATTATATTTGCATACATCTCACTGCTTCCCGCTTTTCTGTATCTTTCAACTGCCTCTTCCGTCAGATATTTTTCGTCTATTGTGCCTGTTATTGATATTTCCGACATATAGACGGCATCGGTAATGTTCTCTTCAGACGTTAACATTTCAAACGTTTCGTCAGACTCGATTTTCTCTTTGCCGTCTGAATAATCTTCATAAATTATGTCATACTGTACGCCACGAAATGACGGCTGGTCTATTGCCGAAACTACATACTCCGAGAATGCGGAGGCGGATATGAAAAGCACTATACTCATGAAAAGACCCAATATTGTCGAGCGGTATTTTTTTCTGCTCCGCCTGAAATATTTCTGTGCGAGCATACCCGAAGCGCCGAAAAGCCTGTATACAATTCGGGGAGTTTTAATAGGCTTGTTCTTTGACTTTATGTCCCTGCTCTGTCTTATTGCCTCAACCGCCGTTATATGCGTCGCTCTCACCGACGGTATCAATGCCGAGATTAGCACTGTCAGAAGTGCAACCACACACGCTGAGATTGCCGCAACGGGAGATATAATCATTTTCATAGGAAAGTCCACACCTAATACACCGCTGATTTTTCCGCCTAAATTATGAAGAGTTATTCCTATTCCGATAAAACCGACGGCAATTCCGAGGGGTATTCCTATGGCACTTACGAAGAACGCTTCAAAGAAAACCATATGCCGTAACTGTTTTTTCGTTGCACCTACAGAAGATAAAATGCCGAACTGCCTTGTCCTTTCCGATACCGATATGGCAAAGGCATTGTAAATCAGCGATACCGAACCGAACATTATCAGTATGATGAGTACGGAAATTACGCCGTTAACCATACCGTAGAAACCTTTATATTGTGATACTCCGCTGAACATAAGCAACTCAAAGTTTGTACTTCCGTTAAGTTCAAAACTGTCCATGAAGTTGTATATGTCTTTAAGTTTTTTCATTTCAAAGTAAATATATGCCACATGGTTGTCAGATGTTTCAACGCTGTCTGCAATTATAGCCGTATATCCGGCGGCTGAATAGCTTTCAAATTCAGGTTTCTCATAAAATCCGCACACGGTATATTTTTTTGTTTTCCTTGTCACAAAGTCCTCGTCAAGCATTTCTTCAGAATAATTTCCGTCTTCCCAGATGCCATCAAACATGAAATTATCCTGATGAAGTTTAACTCCCTCCCTCATTCTGTCACCTGTTTCAAGCTCTATTTCGTCGCCTACGCTGAGTTCGGTTTTTCCGTCCCATGCAATATGATTCGGAATAAGTA
>CAMWQJ010000034.1 GCA_947176415.1 uncultured Ruminococcus sp.
ACTTGATACAACCCTGCACCCCGCCTCATAAAGTCCTCTCGCAAAAGCCTCATTTCCTAACATTAATTTTTTCATTTTTATTTTCCTTTCAGTTTATTTTTGAATTATAATTTTTATTAAGCCACTCTGCAACGCCGTTCTCATTGTTTGAAAGTGTTATAAAATCAGCTGTTCTGAGAAGTTCAGACTTTGCATTTCCGACAGCTATTTTTATATCCGATTCCGCAAACATCGGCAAATCATTAAGATTATCCCCGAAACATACAACCTCATCAAAGCCGTAATTCATGCGGAGAAACTTTATTCCGTTGGCTTTCGAGGCGTTATGTGAGAAAATCTCAAGAAACCATTCCCCTGTATATGTATCTTCATAGAATGCACAGTCCGCCTCTTCAATAAGTTCAACGGCACGCTTTATCGGCAGAAGTTTTTCATATCCGCCCGTTGAATTTATATATACCGTCTCACCGTCGGCGACTTCCCTTAAACTTTCGCACCGCACAAACGGCTTTTTATATTCCTTGTTTCTTGATTCGGCAAAGTCCGTCATGACACGGGAATCAAGCTCCGTGAAATATGCGGTCAGAATGTCGTCATGGATTTTATAGAGAAAACACCGCACGCCGTTTTTACCGAAAATATCTATAATCCGCCTTGCCGTTTCCTGCGGGATATATTCGTTTTTTATGTAAACTTTCTTTACAGGGTCGTAAACGCTTACGCCGTTCATAAGTATGCACGGAATTTTCAGGCTGATTTTCTCCGTTATCTTCATTGCCGAATAGACAGACCGTGCAGTCGCAAATGAAAAATCCATACCCTTTCCGATGAGAATGTTTATGCTCTCCGCCGTGAAGTCCGAAACCCTGCCGTTACTGTCAAGAAGCGTGCCGTCAAGGTCGGAAATATAAAGCCGTCTGATATGCCGTCCCCTCCCCGATAAATAAAATATTAAAACAGTAATCACATCATTATATCATATTTTTTTTAAAAAGTGAATATGTTATTTACTTTTCCCGATGATTTTTGTTACTTTTCACAAAAACCCGTCGTTCTTCATGTACGATATAACGAAAACAAAATTCACGGCAATACGAAAATTTCCGCAAAATCAAATTTGTCTTGACACGACTTTTTTTTTTTGCTATACTATTTTTATAATAAAATAATTTATCGGAGGGCGTTTGTTATGATGAATATTGCGGTAGCACAGTCAGGCGGACCGACCTGTGCAATAAATGCGTCGTTGTTGGGAGTTTTCAGAGAATCACTCAAAGAACCTACTATAGACGCTATTTTCGGCTCTGTGAACGGAATTGAGGGAATTATCGGAAATCACCTTGTCGACCTGAAATCAATGATTCTTACTAATGATGACATCGAACTTTTAAGGCAGACACCGTCTACTGTTCTCGGCTCGTGCAGATATAAACTTCCTGACTGGCGTGAAGACGACGGCGTTTACAAAAAAATAGTCAGCACCCTTAAACAGCGGAATATCGGGGCTTTTTTCTATATCGGCGGTAATGACTCAATGGACACTGTAAATAAGCTGTCGGAATATTTCGCAACGACTGGTATTGATATAAAAGTTATCGGCATACCTAAAACGATAGACAACGACCTGTGCGTTACCGACCACACCCCCGGATTTGGTTCAGCAGCAAAGTACGTTGCGATTACAATGCACGAGATAACGAGGGACAGCACGGTTTACAGTATGCCGTCGGTAACGGTCGTTGAGGTAATGGGTCGCCACGCCGGCTGGCTTACGGCATCAAGTGCTGTTCTTCACGCAATGGGCGAAACCGCACCGCACCTTGTCTATGTTCCCGAGGCGGATTTTTCAATAGAAAGTTTTCTGCGTGATGTGAGACAGGCAATGTCCAAGCACAAGGCAGTTATCGTGGCTGTTTCGGAGGGAATAGAAGTTCCCGAGGGCGTGCAGTCGGGAGTCGTGGACAATTTCGGTCACAAGTATCTGTCGGGAATAGGAAAATATCTTGAGGACATTGTAAGGCGTGAAATCGGCTGTAAAGTGCGTTCAATAGAGCTTAACGTAATGCAGAGATGTTCTTCGCACCTCGCTTCACGGACGGACATCGAGGAATCCGAAAGCATAGGGGCAGAGGGCGTTAAATGTGCATTGAGGGGCGAAACGGGAAAAATAATGGTTTTCCGCCGTGTTTCCGATATGCCTTATACGGTTGTCATCGAGACTGCGGACGCCTGCGAAATAGCCAACAACGAAAAACATCTCCCGAAAGAGTTTATAAATTCCGCAGGAAACAATATAAGGGACATCGCTCTGCCCTATTTTCTGCCACTTATTCAGGGCGAACTCAATCCAGTAATGTCACAGGGCATACACCGACATTTTGCTATCCATGAATCGTTACTTAAATAAAAGCGAAATTTTCTGGCTTAAATATTATATCGGAGACGTCGGCGGAAGTGACGTTTTCTTCGGCGACCCTGAAGCCTATCTCGTTCTTAATTCGCTTTTTTATGACGGCATTTTTACCGAAATATCAAGGTCTGCCGAGGGAAAACATCTCAATCCGCATATACTTGACGATGTGGACAGACTGCTTGATTTCTATGACAATTTATTTTCGGCTTTCTGGAAGTGCCGTGCGGAAAAACCTTTGCGGACGTACCGTGTCGAGCGTATGAATGACTATATTCCGATAAAAAATCACGGCTGTACAATATCTTTCACATCAACTTCGGAGAATGGTTTTCTTGACAGCTACCGAGACCGTCGGGGAATTGCACTCATGAAATTTGAGATTGCGGAAAATATCCCGTGTATCGATATGGAAAAAAATCTCGACTTCTATGCAAAAAAATATGAGTCGGAAATTCTTCTTCCGCCTTTCATGCCACTTGATATTTCCGAAAATCATTTAACCGACTATGAGAAAAATATAACCGACTCGGACGGAAAAAGTCCCGAAATTTCGAGCCTTGCGGTCTGCGGAGACTGGATTCTGAAAAAAGACCGCACGGAAAATATTTCACGTGAGGGGTCGGAGTGCGGAAAACTCGTCTATCAGGCACTCAACAACGGCGAAATGCCTGAAAACAGGCTTATTGAGATTTTCGTCGAATGGAAAAAAACTCTGCAAAACATATACCAAAAACTGCTGTAATATTTTTTACAGCAGTGATTTTTTATTCTGATAAATCTTTTATGATTTTCTCGAATACGGGAAAATCCCTGTCGTAAGTTTCCTGCAAATCCTCCTCGTCGGAGTAAAGAAGCCGTCGGGGTTTTCTCAGACCTATATACAAATCGTCGGTTATAAATTCCGATTCTATGCCTGTTTTCTCTGAAAAATCGGTATTTTTCAAAAAAAAGCCATACTCTTTTATATGTGGATTTTCGGGAAATATTTCCTCCAGATTCATAAGCGTTTCTTCGGGTGCGATGATTTCCCTGACGTTATTTCCGCCGATTATGATAACAGCGTCTGCCGACTGCATTTCGGTTGTCAGCTTGGTGTCGTTGCCTGTCTGATAATTCGCATAGGTGTTCTCGTCGTCATATGGAATATAATAGGTCGAAACCTCAATTTTTCCGTTTCCGTTGAAGTCCTCGGCGAACGTTTCGAGGTATTCCTCAAGCTGTGCGGAATTTCCCACGGCATCGTTTTTGCATAAAATCAGCACAATCATATCAGGATTCGGACGGCTGAGAAGATTATAAGTCAGATAGGCAGTCAGCACGACCGCAAAGACCGCAAGTCCGAGCCACCATTTATTATGATAGAAAAAGTTAAAAATTTTCTTGCCGAGCGTTAAATTTTCCTCTTCGGGCTTTTCCTCATGTATAGTCTCGCTTTTGTCAATTATGCCCTGTTTCAGCCTCATTAACTCTATTCTTTCCTCACGGTTTTTCCTGTCATACTCTTCCTGTCTCTGCCGTTCACGCAGTTCAATCTGCCGTTGCATTTCCGCCTGTTGCCGTGCGAGTTCAGCGTTGTGTTGCTCCTGAATTTCCCTTGCCGACTGAAAAACGCTTTTATTTATATCAAGTTTTCCGTCGTCGCTTTCGGGAATATTTCCCTTGTTTTTACTCATATTTCCTCCTGAAAAACAAGGGCGGATTTTTTCTGTCCGCCCATATGATGTTATTTATTACTCTTCTTTTGCAGGTCGTCCGCTGTTTGCAGGAATCGGCTTCATAGTCGGGAAAAGCAGAACGTCTCTTATTGACGGACTGTCAGTCAAAAGCATTACGAGCCTGTCAAGACCGAATCCGAGTCCGCCCGTCGGAGGCAAGCCGTACTCAAGAGCCGTTACAAAGTCCTCGTCAACTTCGGCATTCGCACCCTGAGCTTTCTTTGCCTCAACCTGTTTAACAAAGCGTTCCCTCTGGTCGATAGGGTCGTTGAGTTCGGAAAAAGCATTGCCCATTTCACGACAGTAAATGAAATATTCAAATCTTTCCGTAAAAGCGGGGTCGGCTGGCTTTCTCTTTGCGAGGGGTGAATTTTCGACAGGATAGTCATATATAATAGTGGGCTGAATGAGTTTGTCCTCAACGAATGCATCAAAGAATGCAATAAGAACGTGTCCTTTAGTGGCATTCTCGCCCTCGTCGACTTCCACGCCCTTTGCCTTTGCACAGGCACGTGCCGACTCATCGTCCGCCCAGTCGTTATAGTCAACGCCTGCGTATTTCTTTACAGATTCAATCATGGTGAGACGTTCCCACGGCTTGCCGAGGTCTATTTCAACGCCCTGATATGTTATCTTTGAAGTACCGCAGACATTTTCGGCAATCGTTCGATACATATTTTCTATCAAATCCATCATGCCGATATAGTCCGTATAAGCCTGATACATTTCAACCGTGGTAAACTCAGGGTTGTGGGAAGTGTCCATGCCCTCGTTTCTGAAAATACGTCCCACTTCGTATACCTTTTCAAAACCGCCGACGATAAGCCTTTTCAAGTAAAGCTCCGTTTCGATTCTGAGATACATGGGAATATCAAGTGTGTTGTGGTGCGTTATAAAAGGTCTTGCGGACGCACCTATTTCAAGGGTATGGAGTACAGGCGTATCAACTTCGAGATAGCCGAGACTGTCAAGATAATTCCTGATTTCACGGAGTATCTGACTTCTTTTTACAAAAGTATCACGGACAGAGGGGTTGACAATCAAATCAACGTAACGCTGTCTGTAGCGTGTGTCCTGGTCTTTCAGACCGTGCCACTTTTCAGGCAACGGCAGAAGAGACTTTGAAAGCAGTGTAACCTTGTGGGCGTGGACTGATATTTCACCCATGCGTGTACGGAAAACAAATCCCTCAACGCCGATTATATCGCCGATATCCCATTTCTTAAATTCCTTAAATTCTTCCTTACCGATGTCATTCTGTCTGACATATACCTGAATCCTGTCCGAGCCGTCCTGTATATCGATAAAATTAGCCTTGCCCATATTCCGCCAGCTCATTATACGACCGGCAAGACGATAGTCAACGGACTTTATTCCGTCGAGACCCTCTTTTAATTTTTCCTCGTCGCCGTCGGCATTCTTTATAATTTCGGCTTCCTTTGTCTCATACTCGGACTTTAATTCCCCTGCACGTGCGGTTATGTCATACTTCGTTATTGTAAAAGGGTCTGCGTTGTTGCTTCTGAGTTCGGCGAGCTTGTCAAGCCTTACTTTCTTCAGTACGTTTATATCCTGCTCCTGTTCGTCATTCTGAGCAAGACCCGTGTTGTTTTCACTCATCTGAATACGTCCTTTCTTTGCGGATTACTTGGATATTTCCATAACTTCAAACTTCAGTTCGCCAGCCGGTGCGGAAACGCTGAACACGTCGCCGACTTTCTTCTTCATGGCGGACTTTCCTATAGGCGATTCGTCGGAAATCTTTCCTGCCCTTACGTCTGCATGGTTAGTGCCTACTATTGTAAAAGTCTGCACAAGCCCCGTGTCAAGCCTCTTTATCGTGATTTTTGAACTCATGCCTATTTCGTCAACTGATATGCTCGATTCGTCCACAATCTCGGCATTGTCTATCGTATACTGAAGTTCTGCAATGTGTGCCTCAAGTATAGCCTGCTCATTCTTTGCCTCATCATATTCGGCATTTTCCGAAAGGTCGCCGTAAGAACGTGCAACTTTCAGTCTGTCGGCAACTTCCTTACGTTTATTGATTTTAAGGTCGTCGAGTTCAGCAACAAGTTTATTGTAACTGTCTCTGGACATCTTCTTTACAGCCATGAATCATTACTCCTTTTAACTAATATCTGCATTGCGAAAAAATGCGTTATATATTATTATAATATATAAACTGCCGGTTGTCAAGCAAATCCGCCGTTAATCAATGCTTAAATAATATAATTGTTGTGCTTTATAAAAACGCATAAATAAAATAATTTCAGGATATATATAATTAATTTTCTTTGATATGTAATTTGTATTGACAAAATTTAACAGGCGTGATATAATGACATTACAGAAAAACATTACAGGAGGTAAAAACCTATGAAAGAACTTGACAGACTGGCTTATAAAATAATCTCGTACGGCGATATTATAAGCATATACGAGGCGGTGGACAAGTATAACACAAAGATAAATGCGGTTGAACTTGAATATAATATGGAAAATGTGATTATATTCCTCGACAGCCGAAACGTCTGCACGGCAATCATCAGAAAAGAATGAAACAACAAAAACTCCCTGTATTTCAGTACAGAGAGTTTTTTTAAAATTACTGACCCGCTATTTTACAGCGTCTTTCGACCTCGGCGGTCAGGTCGTCAAAATAAGCCTGAGAATCGATTTTTTCATATTCTTTATTATATTCCGCCCACATATCGTCGAAATTGTCGCTCATAACTATTCTTGGCAGATACTGGTGCTTGAGGTGGTCTATCTGCTGACAGGCTTCCGAGGCGGACGTATTTTCGGCAGGCGAGTAACTCCACATAGGATACCACGGCGGATTCTCGGAGGCTTGATTCAGCATCTCAACGTATGTATTAACGCCATATGCGTCAAAACATTTCCGCACATCTTCCGGACGTGTTTTGTAGAACTCCGAGGGCTGTACACTCGGACAGTAAGCGTTTATTCCGTCCTGATTCATGCCGAAATAATAGGGAAAATAATTATAAAGGCAGATATGTTTTCTTGCGTAGTCCTTGTCTCTCCAGCGTTCCGCCTGTTCTTCCGTGTGATAAAAAAGCCCTGTTTTGTCAACTTCATAGTCGACACCCTCAACACCCCAGAAACGCAGATTGAGAATTTCGGGAGATAACAGGTCATTGAGGAACTGCAAAGCCCCCTCAATATCGGTACAGCTTTTTGTTATGCCAAGACCCGTCGAGTCGTTGAAAGCGGTTATGGAGTGATATTGCCCTTGTATTTTCTCATCGATAGTAACACTCAAAGGTATATATGAACAGTCACTCGGTAGATTCTGCACCGCATTGTTAAAATTCCAGTTCTGGTCGACGATTCCGAGAATATGCCCCTCCGAGAGTTTTTTATAATACTGGTCGCTCGTCAGCACAAAGCATTCGGGGTCGATAATGCCCTTTTTATATTCCTCGTTAAGTTTTCTGAACCATTTTTCAGCGGTCGGTGAAAGATTATAGTCGTAAGCTATCCGCGTTTCAGGGTCTACAATGCAGTTTCCGTCGTTCGGATAGCCGTCAAGAAACATCGGCGGATTGTCGAGGCTGAAAAAATAAGTATCATTTGCGAGAATCTCATATCCTATATAATCTTCTCCGTCGTCGGCTTTCGGGTTGGTTTCAATATATTCCTCAATAAGATTAAAATACTCGTCAAGGGTTTTTATTTCGGGATAGCCAGCCCATTCAAGCACTTTAACCTGAATCCAGAAAGCCTCATCGTTGTGAATTGTTTCCGTGTCGTGCTGATAACAGCTTGAAAAAAGAGGTATATTATATATGTGACCGTCGTCGCTCCGCACCCTGTTCCACTCGCTTTCGGAGTAGAAATTCTTTATATTCGGATATTTGTCCCAGTAGTTGTCAAGCGGAATGAAAACCCCTGCCGTTACGAGCTTACGGCAGTTGTTGCTGTCAGGCACGATAAAGTCGGGATATTTATTTGAAATCATCATATCGCTGAAAACGGTGTTCAAATCTTCCTGTTCCTTCAGCCATGTCTCCTTGCACATTGCACCGGTTTTTTCCGCAATAATCTGACGGATTTCATTATTATCGCTTATATCATTTCCCCTTGCACCGAAAAAACTTGTGTACACTCTGATTTCATTTTCCCTGCTGTCTGAATTTTCACCGCACCCCGCAATGCTGAAAAACACCGTACAGGCAAAAATAAATGCGGTTGTTTTGCGTAATTTCATTTAATAATCACTCTTTCTGCCGTTAAAATTTATTATCAGCCTGAAACCCTTTCTGTCTGATGTTTCTGCCGAGACTTTATTTCCGAAATAATTTTTCAGCCTCAGATAAGAATTATAATCCGAGTTTTCGGAAAATTCATACTCATCGGGAATATTTACGGTCTCAAATATTGCGTTTATCCTTAAAACCTTTGACGGACTCTGATTTAATCCGCTTTCAAATATAACTTCCGATTTTCCGCAGTATACGGACAGATTTCCGCCGTCTGCCGTAAGATTTCCTGCTATCAGGAGAAGTGAATATACAGGCATTTCAATATTCTGTACGTCATCATTATATATTACATTGATTCCTGCTGTTTTCAGTCTTTCCGCCTCGTCCGCAAGGGTTGTCATTTCAGATTGACTGCCGTATATTTCGGGATATTTCCTTGAAATTTCAAGTTCCGCCCACTGATTCAATGCAGACGTGAAAAGCCTTTTGTAGTTTGATTTTCCCTGAATAATCTTCTCGTGTGTTTTTGCCGACTCACTGCTTCGTACGGTAAGTTTTTCCGACAGCTCCGCACATTCGCTTATAAGTACGCCTATTTCGTCCCGTCCGCATTCAACGGGTTTTCCGCCGTTTCTGAGGATTTCCGTTGCTTTTCTGATACGTTTTCTGATGTTAATGACAAAAAGCTGTCCGAAAAATATAAATGCGACAGCAACAGCAGTAAATATTATAAGAAATACGGCGTTTTCCGAAAAAAATGCTTCCGTCGGCTTTCGGGTTTCGTGGGCGTAATATTCAATGTCCGCCGTATAGTAATTTTTTATATACGATTCAAATTCCTGATTTATGCCTGTGTTTTCTATGCCGACATCTTCAATATTGCTGTATATCACCGAACCACCGCTTATTATATACAGTTCGCCGTCAAAACCGAAATTATCGCAGTAGTCGCTTAAAATCCCCGTATTGATGTCCATTTTAATGCAACTTTCGCCCGTGCTTATTTTCTGAAAATCAAGTTTCCTGATAAGCGAGACGGTATTTTCTTCCGAATCGATAAACAGAATCATCGGCTTGTTTAGTTTCTTATAAGCGTGATACCAGTCTTTATCAAGTTCAGATTCAAAGGTGCTTATTCTGCCACCGTTCAGCACCGTGGAATTTTCCGTATAGATTGTGTACCTTTTTATTATTCTTGTTTCTGCTATTGTTAACGGACTCTGTTCCTGAAATTTATAGAATGCGTCATAATAATCAGCGGAAGACGTATAGTTTCTGTCAAGAAATTTATATATATTCTCATTTATATAAATGCTTTTTGCTATTGCCACTCCGCTGTCTATAGTCATTTCCATAAGCTGTTCCGAGGCGGTTACCATCATTTTTTCCTTTTCCTTGTGCTTTTCGCCCTGTGATTTTCCAACCGCACCGAACATTGCGAATATTACAAAAAACGCCGTTGCGATTATTGCAAAGTCCGCCGTTATAAATTTCGCCTTAATGCTTATATCGGAAAAAACAGAGCCTGAATATTTCTGTTTTCTGTTTTTCAACGCATAGTCCTCCCGTCAGCGTTCAGGCATATTGAGAAGTTGTTTCAGTTCGGTTTTCTTTGCGTACATTTTTTCCTCCGCCTCCGTAAGAAGTTCTTCATATGAATAACTGCCCTTTGCATAGGCATATCCGAAAGACAACGCACATTTAACAGGGTCGGAATCTCTGTTCAGGATAAAAGGTGCGTCGCTTTCTATTCTGCTGACAACCCTGTCAATATCCCTGAAAGTGCATTCAGTCATAATCATAAGAAACTCATCTCCGCCCATTCTGAAGCAGTAATCCGACGGCGAGAGAAATTCCTTTATATACTCCGAAGCCCTTTTTATAACTATATCGCCTTTTTCGTGTCCGAGCGTGTCGTTCATGGTTTTAAGATTATTCACGTCAAAATATATAACGCATATCGAACTGCATTCCCTGAACATCTGTTCCATGCTCTGATAACATCTTTTGTTGAGTGCCTGAGTCATGCCGTCGTGGTTTGCATCATATATGGCTTTTGAGAGATTCTCCGCACCGCTGTTTATATCAATAAACATCTTCCGCACGGATTTTTCAAGCTGTTCAATCTCACTGCCCTTGCTGTCGTTTTCCGCCACGTCTACAAAATTCTTTGTTGCCTCTATCAGACTCCGAAGGGGTCGGAAGAGTTTCCGCCACATATAGATTATTAATATCACCGCAAAAGCAATGCCGACAATAAATATAATTCCGTTTACAATCACCATAAACAAGAAATAACCTTTTGTGAAAGGCTCTTCCACCTCAATTATTATATACCCTGCCGTCTGGTCATCAACCGTCCTGAGAGGCTGGAAAACGCACAGGACATTATTTCTCATTGCAGACCATGAATTGCGTCCGCTTATAAGGTCTGTCTTTATACTGCCCATATATCTGTCATATTCGAGAGTGTCGCCGAAATCCTCCCCGCCCGTGTCATATATGTAAGTGCCTGACATATTGCTGAAACTCACAAGCGAAATACGCCTTACAAAACTTTTATTGTCGCTCTGAAAGTCGGATAGTTTTTTATTTACAAAATCATACGACTTGCCTGTACTTCTTGTTGTCAGAAAATCCCTTGCATCATCTGCATCAATGACGGCATCTGCAAAAGCCATTACCGTATCCGCCATACTCTTCTGATACCCACGGCTTATGCGGTCTATACAGAAAACAGAAAAGAAAAAGCCTGTTATAACAAATGCCGACATTGTCAGAACAGTTGCGACGCTGATATTTTTCTGTACTGATTTAGCCATTGTTTAATGCTCCAATCTGATTTTATGATTTTTATACAATTTTATTTTACATCAAAATAACAGATTTGTCAATAAACACAATATGAACAATATTATCGGGTATGTAAAATTTCCGTGCTTTAAATTGAACAATATGCATAATAATCTGATTTAACAAAAAGAAACATTCAGCTTTTTTCTATGTCTTATTTGCGGAATTTTGCTGTTGACATTTTTCCGCCGTTATGATACAATTATTATTGTATTACATAAAAGTAAGGATTCAGGGTGATAAATTTATGAAGTGGATTTATGTTTCGGCTTTATTCGGAGCAGTAATATTCATGCTGATATGTTTTGTTTACACTGTCAGAAAATCAAAGGGAAATGTTCTCGAAAAAGCTGTGAACAAAGTCCTTTTATGTTCCTCTGCCTCTCTTTTTGTCAATTCGCTTGCCGTGCTTATGCCGGACAAAAATTCGGCGGTTGCGGTATACAGCATCTACCACTGCATTGTTGATATTACAATAATATCCCTTTCCGATTTCGTTAGGCAATACACGGGCATAGCCTCAAAGATACCTAAGGAAAAGCTGATAAAATGGCTTGCATTTGCGGTTGACTGCGTGCTTATGATTATAAATATTTTCACAGGTATTGTTTTTCAGTGTCACGCCGTTGCTGACGACTGGGACATAAGCTGTTTCCACATAGGCGGAAGAACGCCTGTTTATATCTATCATCTTGTCTTTATATATTTCATGGTTTTTTCGGCTTTTTTTGCACTTATTTCAAAATCTTCCGAATCGCCCACGGTATACAAGGGAAAATATATGTGGCTTGCCATTCCGATTTGTGTGGTAACAGCTTTTCACGTGGCGTTTCTGAACTTCCATTTCATGTTTGACTATTCACTTCTGTTCTATGCTATTATCGGATTTCTTGCCTGTTATTACGGACTTTTCTATATTCCACGTGGGCTTATGGAGAACATAATGTTTTTCACGATAGCCAGCATGAAAGACGGCATAATCTGCCTTGATATAGACGGAAAGTGCGTTCACTTCAACAAAAATGCAAATCTCTACTGCAACGCATACAGCGACTTGAATACGATAGAGCAGAAAGTAAAGGAAATGCGGGAAAAGCACGTTTCTCCCGAAAGAAAAGAAGCTGTCTGGGAATCGAAAAGACTGGTTTTTGACGAAGAAAGGCTTTTCACGGTTGAATATAAAAGCATATTTGACAGCCACCATCACTATTTAGGCTGTTTCTTTATTATCCACGACCATACCGAAGAGACGAACAGGCTTGAATATGAAAAATACCGTGCCACTCACGATATGCTTACGGGAATATATAACAAGGATTATTTCTTTGAGACGGCACACGGGCTTATTGTCAACAATCCTGACAAAAAGTATTATATAATATGCAGTGACGTTAAAAACTTTAAACTTGTAAACGATATTTTCGGCGTTGAGACCGGTGACGACCTCCTCAGAAAAATAGCCCGTCTTATGACCTATATCGGCAAGGAAAGCGGAGTTTACGGCAGATTGTCTTCGGACAGATTTGCCGTCTGCCTCGAAAGCAGTCACTTCAACGAGGAAATGATTCTTGACTATACAAATATGATAGACTCGCTCCCCGAAAATGACGCTTTCAAAGTACATATACACATAGGAGTCTATGAGGTTATCGACAGGAATATCAGGGTTTCAGTAATGTGCGACAGGGCAAATCTCGCCATAAAGACCATAAAGGACAGCTACGAAAACGTCGTTGCCTACTATGACAGCCATATCAGAGAGGACTTTATAAACGAGCAGAAAGTTATCAGCGAATTTGAAAACGCCATAGAAAGCGGACAGTTCAGGGCTTACGTACAGCCACAGATTACAACGGGCGGAAAAATAAACGGCGGTGAAGTGCTTGTCCGCTGGATTCACCCGACTGACGGAATGATTCCGCCTTTCAGGTTTATTGAGATTTTCGAGCAGACAGGACTTATAAGCCGTCTCGACTGCTATATGTGGGAACTCGCCTGCATACAGCTCGACAAGTGGAAGAAAGAGGGCAGAAAAGACTATTATCTGTCTGTAAACATCTCGCAGAAAGACTTTTATCTTCTCGACGTTTATCTTGTCATAACTTCACTTGTCCGAAAGTACAGAATAAATCCAAAGTGTCTGCACCTCGAAATAACCGAGACTGCCATAATGAATAATCCGTCCGTACAGCTTAAACTTATTCAGCGTTTAAGGAATTTCGGATTTATTATTGAGATTGACGACTTCGGTAGCGGTTATTCGTCGCTGAATACTTTGAAAGACCTTTCTGCCGACGTTCTCAAGGTGGATATGGGATTCCTCCGAAACACCGAAAACAAGGAGGAACGCAGTAAAAAAATTCTCCAGATGATTGTGAGCCTCGCAAAGTCTCTTGACATGGAGGTTATAACCGAGGGCGTTGAGACAAAGGAACAAGTTGATTTTCTTATGGATTTCGGCTGTGATGTTTTTCAGGGGTATTTTTTCGCAAAGCCCATGCCCGTTGAAAATTTTGAAGACAATTATCTTGACACAAATGTTGATATATAAAGAAAAGAGGGAAAATTTTTGGCTAACGAGAAGATAAGAAATTTCTGCATAATCGCACACATAGACCACGGCAAATCCACGCTTGCGGACAGGATTCTTGAAAAGACCGAGACGGTCGCCGTGCGTGACATGGAAGAGCAGTTGCTCGACAATATGGACATAGAGAGGGAAAGAGGTATAACAATAAAGGCGAGAGCTGTTCGTCTTAAATATACCGCAAAGAACGGCGAGGATTATATTTTTAATCTTATTGACACCCCCGGACACGTTGACTTCAACTATGAAGTATCACGCTCGCTTTTAGCCTGTGAGGGTGCAATTCTTGTTGTTGACGCTTCGCAGGGAATCGAGGCACAGACCCTTGCAAATACCTATCTCGCCATTGAGAACGATTTGGAAGTCGTGCCTGTCGTAAATAAAATAGACCTCCCGTCCGCCGACCCTGAAAGAGTCTGCAACGAGGTGGAAAACATTATCGGCATTCCCGCAATGGACGCACCGAGAATTTCCGCCAAAATGGGCATAAATATAGACGAGGTACTTGAAAGGATAGTGACAGATATTCCGTCGCCGTCAGGAGACCCCGAAAAACCGCTGAAAGCCCTTATTTTCGACAGCTATTATGATTCATACAAGGGCGTTATTATTTACGTACGCATAAAAGAGGGCAGAGTCAGAACAGGCGACAATATACGTCTTATGGCGACGGGAGCGGTATTTACAGTTGTTGAGGCTGGTTTTATGGACGCTGTAAACCTCGTCAACAACGGCTCTCTCGAGGCTGGTGAAGTAGGCTATATTTCGGCTTCTATAAAGAGTATAGGCGATACACGTGTGGGCGATACGGTAACAAACAATGACAATCCGTGCAGTGAGGCACTCGCAGGGTACAGGAAAGTAAATCCCATGGTATTTTCGGGAATTTATCCCTCCGACGGGGCGAAATACGGCGACCTGAGAGAAGCTCTCGAAAAATTACAGCTTAATGACGCTTCACTGTCTTTCGAGCCTGAGACTTCTGTTGCTCTCGGATTCGGTTTCAGGTGCGGTTTCCTCGGACTTCTCCACATGGAAATTATTCAGGAACGTCTCGAAAGGGAATATAATCTTGATTTAATCACAACAGCACCGTCAGTTATTTACAAAGTCACGCTTACTAACGGAGAGGTGCAGTATATTGACAATCCGACGAATTATCCCGACCCCGCACTTATTCAGACCGCCGAAGAGCCTATGGTTAAGGCGGATATCCTCGCTCCGTCCGAATTTGTCGGAAATATTATGGAACTCTGTCAGGACAGACGGGGAATTTTCAAGGATATGCAGTATATTGACGATACGAGGGTTAATATTCACTATGAACTTCCTCTTAATGAGATAGTTTATGACTTTTTCGATGTTCTCAAGTCACGCACAAAAGGCTATGCGTCGTTTGATTACGAAATGCTCGGCTACGTTCCGTCCAAACTCGTCAAGCTCGATATTCTGCTGAACGGCGATATTGTCGACGCTCTTTCATTTATAATCCACGCCGACAAGGCTTACGGCAGAGCAAGAAAAATTGCCGAAAAACTCAAGGAAAACATTCCCCGACAGCTTTTTGAAGTACCCATACAGGCATCTATCGGCGGAAAAGTAATTGCCCGTGAGACAGTCAAAGCCATGAGAAAAGACGTTCTCGCAAAGTGCTACGGCGGTGATATAACACGTAAGAAAAAGTTACTTGAAAAGCAGAAAGAGGGCAAAAAGCGTATGAGACAGCTTGGCACGGTGGAAGTTCCGCAGGAGGCTTTCATGAGTGTGCTGAAACTTGATTCGTGAGGGAAAATATGTTCCGCAGGAAAAGAAAAAAGAAAAAGCCTGACGAAAGGCGTAAAGCAGTCAGAAAATCAAGGCTGTGCGGATTATGTCCGCTGTCGGCAGAACTTCCTAAGCTGAAGAAAACTGAAAAGGAGAAATAACATGAGTATTTACAGATGTCCGCATTGTGGCGAAAAGACTTTCAATCCCTTTACAAAGGCTGTGGCAGGTCAGCTGAACTCAAAGGGCAGACCGTGTAAAAAGTGCGGTGTGCGTTGCGTGAACGGCAAGGGTGCGACGGTTTTCAATATGCTTTACTGCCTTGTCGCATTCGCAGGCGTTGTATATACGTATCTGCACTATGAAAAATTCGCCGTCGGTGACGTAAATTACGAAATTTTCGTTGTTGCGGGGCTTATTCTCTCAATAATTTTAGTGCCACGTATCGTCAATGCTTTCTGCTTCAGAATGGAAGAGGCAATCCGCCTTTAACCTATGGAAACACTCGGAATTTACATTCACGTGCCTTTCTGTGCGAAAAAATGCGACTACTGCGACTTCTATTCCGTACCATACAGAAAAAATCTCTCCGATAATTTTGTAAATGCCGTCCTCCGAAACCTTAAACACTATTCCGACAGGGAAAAAATAACAGATACCGTCTATTTCGGCGGTGGTACGCCGTCCTTGCTGAGTGCGGAGCAGATTGATAAAATTCTTGACGGAGTACGAAAAAATTTCTGCCTTTCGGAGAGTCCTGAAATCACCCTTGAAACAAATCCCGTTACCGTGAATTTTGACAAGCTGTGCGATTTGCGTAATATCGGCGTAAACAGGCTTTCACTTGGCGTGCAGTCTTTCAATGACAATGAGCTTGATTTTCTCGGGCGAAAACATTCCGCCGACCGTGCGGAAAAATCAGTTACCGATGCTTACAAGGCAGGATTTGAAAATATCTCATGTGACCTGATGATTGCACTACCCAATCAGACGGCTGAAAATATAGAATATTCAGTTAAAAAAATTTCAAATCTCCCTGTCAGTCATGTTTCAGCTTATATCCTGAAAACAGAAAAAGGCACGCCGTTTGACTGTGATGAGATAAAAAATTCTCTTCCCGACGACGATACGACCGCCGAACTTTATATAGC
>CAMWQJ010000035.1 GCA_947176415.1 uncultured Ruminococcus sp.
ATTTATGATATTACCCTTGTAGAGTTTCAGCTTAACGTCACCTGTAACTGTTTTCTGCGTTTCAGTAACAAAAGCACTCATAGCCTCACGGAGCGGAGTAAACCACTGACCGTTGTAGACAATATCAGCGAACTTGATGCCGAGATACTGTTTAACCCTTGCAGTTTCCTTGTCGAGACAGATAGTTTCAAGAACTTCGTGGGCATGATAAAGAATAGCACCACCGGGAGTCTCATAAACACCCCTTGACTTCATACCGACAAGACGGTTTTCAACGAGGTCAGCGAGACCGATACCATTTTCACCGCCGAGCTTATTAAGAGTTGTAACAATTTCCGTACCGTTCATATCCTTTCCGTCGATAGCAGTCGGAACGCCCTTTTCAAAGTGGATAGTAACATAAGTCGGCTTGTCGGGAGCGAGAATAGGCGAAACGCCCAGTTCAAGAAAACCGTCCTTCTCGTACTGCGGTTCATTAGCAGGATTTTCGAGGTCAAGACCCTCATGTGAGAGATGCCAGATGTTCTTGTCCTTGGAATAATTCGTCTCTCTGTTGATTTTAAGCGGAATATTGTGTGCCTCCGCATAATCTATTTCCTGGTCTCTCGACTTGATGTCCCATTCTCTCCACGGAGCGATAATAGCCATATCGGGAGCAAAAGCCTTTATAGCGAGTTCAAAACGCACCTGGTCGTTGCCTTTACCTGTACAGCCGTGGCAGATAGCGTCTGCACCCTCTTCAATAGCGATTTCAGCAATTTTCTTTGCAATAATCGGACGGGCGAAAGAAGTTCCGAGGAGATACCTGTTTTCATAGACTGCACCAGCCTGAACCGTCGGGAAAACATAGTCCTGAATAAATTCTTCTTTCAGGTCAAGAACGATAAGTTTTGACGCACCTGTCTTTTTTGCTTTTTCCTCGAGACCGTCAAGCTCCGTACCCTGACCGACATCAGCAGAAACAGCGATAACTTCGCAGTCGTTATAATTTTCCTTGAGCCACGGAATGATGATAGACGTATCCAGACCACCCGAGTAAGCGAGAACGACTTTTTTAATTTCCTTAGACATTTTAAAAAAACCTCCTGTATATAAATCATGTGATAATTATATTATACACTTGTTTCTGCCAATGTCAAGAGTATTTGAATAAATATTCATAATTTCCCTGAATATTCATATTTTGGTGTATATTATTCAATACGTGATTTTTACAGTAAGACAATATGGAAAATCGCACATTAAATAACCATTTCTTTTGTGCGTTTTTACGATTTTTAATAAATTTTTATTATTTCTCTTGATATTTTCTGTTTTTATGTTATAATAATATTATGTGTACATTCGCATTGAAATGCTTTATATATATGCGAAAAATCTAAACTAACGGAGGTTATCAACATGAAATCCACCAAAGGAAGCAAAATTTCTGTTCTCGGTGCGGGAAATGTAGGTGCAACTATCGCTTATACATTTGCAGTATATGGTACTTGTTCTGACGTTGTTCTCGTTGATATCAATGAAGCAAAGGCTAAAGGCGAAGCTATGGATATAAGTCAGGGTATATCTTTCGCACACGATATTGACGTTACAGACGGTACTTACGATGACATCGCAGGCTCTGACATTGTCGTTGTAACGCTCGGCATGGGCAGAAAACCGGGGCAGTCCCGTCTTGACCTTATGCAGAACAATGTTAATATTATCAAGCAGGTTATGCCCAATGTAGCAAAAATCGCCCCCGATGCAATTTATGTGGTTGTAAGTAATCCTGTTGATATTATTACATACGCCATTTTAAAATGCACCGACCTCAAGCCGAATCAGATTGTCGGCTCAGGTACAACTCTCGATACGGCAAGACTGCGTTCTGCAATTGCCGAAAAAGCCAACATCAGCCCACAGAGCATACACGCTTATGTTTTCGGCGAACACGGTGATTCGTCTTTTGTTCCGTGGTCTACAACGAATATCGGCGGAATGGATATGTTTGAATATTGGCGTTCAATCGGACGTAATCCCGAGGAACTCGACACAGACGAGATAGAGAACACCGTGCGTACAGCAGGCGGAGAAGTCATAAAAAGAAAAGGTGCTACATTCTATGCCATTGCTCTCTCTGTAAACAAGATTTGTGAGACTATAATTCGTGATTCAAACAGCATTCTGACAGTTTCCACTCTTGCCAATGGCAGATATGGAATAGATGACGTATGTCTCAGCTTACCGTGCGTTGTAAACGGACACGGTATTGTCGGCGAAATAACCCCACCGCTTCTCGACACAGAGCTTGAAAAGCTCCACAGGAGTGCGGACACATTAAAGGAATTTATTTCAAAGATTGAGTTTTAAGAATGATGCGAGACAGCGGAAAGCCGTTTAAACAGACGGTTTTTCGCTGTTATTTTTAAGAAAGGAAATTTAAAGCCGATGAATTACGCAGAAGAATCGCTTAAAAAGCACTACGAATGGAAAGGAAAAATAGAAGTCGTATGCCGTACACCTCTCGAAACGACAGAAGACTTGTCACTTGCGTACACCCCCGGAGTTGCACAGCCGTGTCTTGAAATCCAGAAAGACATCAATAAAAGCTATGATTTAACACGCCGTTCAAACCTTGTTGCCGTAGTCACGGACGGAACAGCCGTTCTCGGACTTGGCGACATAGGAGCGGAAGCAGGTATGCCGGTAATGGAGGGAAAATGTGCCTTGTTCAAGGCATTCGGCGACGTTGACGCAATACCGCTTTGTATACGTTCAAAAGAGGTTGACGAAATTGTAAATACCGTCCGACTGATTGCAGGCTCATTCGGCGGAATCAACCTCGAGGACATCTCCGCCCCAAGGTGTTTTGAAATTGAGAGAAGACTGAAAGAATGCTGTGATATACCGATTTTCCACGACGACCAGCACGGCACAGCGGTTGTAACTCTTTCCGCCATGCTCAACGCACTGAAACTTACGGGCAAACACATTGACGAAATAAGAGTAGTAACAAGCGGTGCAGGTTCAGCAGGAATAGCAATAATAAAACTTCTCATTTCAATGGGACTTAAAGATGTTGTACTTTGCGACCGTAAGGGAGCAATTTATAAAGGACGAAAAGAGGACATGAATCCTGTCAAGGAAGAAATGGCGGAGATAACTAATCAGCAGATGAGAAAAGGCACGCTTGCGGACGTTATCAAGGGGGCAGATGTGTTTATAGGAGTATCTGCACCAAATTGCGTAACAGCTGAAATGGTAAAGAGCATGGCAAAAGACCCTATACTGTTTCCTATGGCAAACCCCACCCCCGAAATAATGCCTGAAATAGCCCTTGAGGCTGGTGCGGTAGTAGTCGGCACAGGCAGAAGTGACTACCCTAACCAGATAAATAACGTACTTGCATTCCCTGGAATATTCAGAGGTGCGCTTGATGTACGGGCAAGAGATATTAACGACGCAATGAAAATTTCCGCCGCAAAGGCAATTGCATCACTCGTACCTGACGACAAGCTCGCTCCTGATTATATAATTCCAAGCGTACTTGATAAATCGGTTGCAAAAACTGTAGCCGAAGCGGTAGCAAAAACGGCACGTGAAACAGGCGTAGCAAGAATATAAACTAAAAAGGCAGTTCTTTTTCGGACTGCCTTTACTCGAAAGGAGATAAAATTTCAATGAGCCTTAACGATACACCGTCAGGCGAGCGTGTGCATATAGGATTTTTCGGAAGACGAAACGTTGGAAAATCGAGCCTTGTAAACGCCGTCACAGGACAGAATCTGTCCGTTGTTTCGGAAGTCAGAGGCACAACGACCGACCCCGTATCAAAAGCAATGGAACTTTTACCACTGGGAGCAGTTGTAATAACCGACACGGCAGGATATGACGATACTGGACAGCTTGGCGAAAAGCGTATAGAAAAGACGAAACAGATTTTGAATAAAACAGACATAGCCGTGCTTGTGATAGACTCAGCCGAGGGCGTAACCGCAGTTGACAACGAACTGAAAGAAATTTTCCGCCAAAAAAAAATTCCTTATATAGTAGCATATAATAAGGCGGACTTAAAAGAAATGCCCTGTAGTGAAAATGAAATTTCCGTCAGTGCAAAAGAGAAGCGGAATATATTTGAGTTAAAGGAAAAAATAGCGAAACTTGCCAGAAGCACGGAAACCGAAAAACACCTTATAGCCGACCTGTTAAAGCCTGATGACATTGTTGTACTTGTAACACCGATTGACGAGTCTGCCCCGAAAGGACGAATGATATTGCCACAGCAACAGGCGATAAGGGACATACTCGAGGCAGATTCAGTAGCGGTTGTAACAAAGGAATATCAGCTTGCAAAGACATTGCAGAGCCTGAGCGAACCGCCGAAAATGGTAGTAACAGATAGTCAGGCATTTGCGATGGTAAGTAAAATTGTTCCCGAGAGTATACCGCTTACATCTTTTTCAATTCTCATGGCGAGATATAAAGGATTTCTGGAGACGGCAGTAAAAGGAGCTGTAGCAATAAACGACCTCAGAGACGGCGACACGGTTTTGATTTCGGAGGGCTGTACACACCATAGACAATGCGGAGATATAGGGAGCGTAAAACTTCCGGATTTGTTAAAGAGATTCACAGGAAAAGAACTGAATATAGACCTCACATCAGGGCATGAATTTCCCGAAAACCTGTCTCCGTATGCACTTTTAATCCACTGTGGAGGTTGTATGCTGAACGGACGGGAAGTTGCGTATCGACGAAAAATTGCGGAAGAGCAGGAAAAACCGTTCACGAATTACGGCACGGCGATAGCCCTGATGAACGGAATATTAAAGCGTAGTTTAGGAATTTTCCCCGACCTTATTAAATGTGTATGAATAAGCGGATAAAATATATAATAATATTTCTGATACTTCTGCTTGTTGAAATATTTATTGCCCTTTTTTTCCACGGCGGATTTATAAGATTCTACCTTGGCGACGTTATAGTTGTGTGGGTTGTCTACTGCCTTGTAAAAACGTTCTTCCCGAAGTCAGATAATTATATAACTGCACTGTCCGTAATGATATTTGCATTTGCGGTTGAATTTCTCCAGTATATCCATATAGTTGACATACTCGGACTTGGCGGAAACAAATTTTTCCGCACACTTATCGGCACGAGCTTTTCCCCTTTGGACCTGATATGCTATGCAGTTGGTACAGCGGTTATTTTCGCAGTAATATTTATAGATACAAAAATCCGGAAAAAATAAATTCCGGATTTTTTTATAAAAAACCATTTTCCGCCGATTCACATATAATAAAAGAACGTATAAAAAAAAGCGGAACGGTAATAATAGAAACAGATAAAAAAACTAAAATAACTATCAGGAGTGAAATAATTATGCCCGTGAGAAGAGGAGAAATTTATTATGCCGACTTGAGTCCGGTAGTTGGCTCAGAGCAGGGCGGTATAAGACCGGTACTTATAGTGCAGAATGATGTCGGTAATAAGCATAGCCCGACAGTAATCGCCGCTGCAATAACGAGCCAGCGGGACAAAACGCACCTTCCGACACATATCGAGGTGCAGGCGGACAAATGCGGACTTTCAAAAGACAGTATAGTGCTTTTGGAGCAGATACGCACAATTGACAAAAAACGCCTTAAAGACAAAATGGGCGAACTCGACCTCCGCTCGATGAATAAAGTCAACACAGCACTTTCGATAAGTTTCGGACTTGAAATCTGAAAACGACTGCATATTTGTCTGTTCTTCCACATATTCTGTAATGACGAAATAAACATCTGAAAGGGTGATGATATATGGGTCTTACGGAAAAGGAAGCGTCAATAAGGCTTAAAGAGGAGGGGGAAAACGTACTCAGCGAGAGTAAAAAATCGAGTCCGATAGGAATATTTTTCAATCAGTTCAGAGATGTAATGGTAATGATACTGCTTGGAGCAACAGTTATTTCTGTGCTTTTAGGTGAAATTTCCGACGCTGTGACGATAATACTTATAGTTCTTCTCAACGCCATACTTGGATTTATACAGGAATACCGCACCGAACACACACTCGAGGCATTACGTTCAATGACTTCGCCGACAGCACGGTGTTACAGGGACGGCGTATTAAAAGAGATAGACGCATCAAAACTCGTCACGGACGATGTAATAGAAATTGAAGCAGGCGACCGAATCCCTGCGGACTGTGCGTTGCTTAAAGCGTATGGATTTTTTGCGGACGAATCTATGCTTACGGGAGAATCCGAGGCAGTCCCGAAAACCGAGGGCATAGCGAGCGACACAGATAACTCGCTGAATAAAGAAAACATCATATATTGCGGAACTTCAGCCACAAAAGGCGTGTGCAGAGGAAAAGTAATTGCCACGGGAAAACATACGCAGATGGGCAGAATTTCAGAAATGCTGACGGACATTGACAAGGAGATGACACCGCTTCAGAAACGCCTTGAAGAACTCGGAAAAGTTGTTGCGGTAATCTGTCTTATAGTGTGCATATCGGTGTTTGTGGCAGGAGTTTTGCGTGGCGAAGATGTTTTTGAAATGCTGATGACAGGAATCACGATAGCGATTGCCGCCATTCCCGAGGGACTGCCTGCAACGGTAACAATTGCACTTGCATTAGCGGTAAGCCGAATGCTGAAACAGAAAGCCCTTGTAAATAAACTTCATAGCGTTGAAACGTTGGGCTGTGCATCTGTAATATGCTCCGACAAGACGGGAACTATAACGGAGAACAAAATGACAGTAACGGAGCTGAGTACAACAGAGGGAAATTATTATTTCAGCGGAATGGGCTATAGAATAAATGGCGGAGTAACGAAAGGCGAAGAAAATATATCTGTAAACCCGAATAACGAAAAATCCCTTACGGAATCGCTCCGCTGTGGAGTAATATGCTCAACCGCCACAATAACCGCATCTAAAACGCCGAAAAACCGCAACCGTGGAAATCTAATAGGAAAAGGCGAGTGGCAGACAACAGGCGACCCGACGGAAGTTGCTTTACTGATAGCAGGAGCAAAGGCAGGAATAACAAAACAGTCACTTGAAACATCATTCCGCAAACTTGACGAATATCCGTTTGACAGCGAAACAAGATTCATGGCAGTACACTGTTCAGGCGGTTCAGAAAAGCGTACATATTTCAAAGGAGCGGAAGAAGTGATATTGCCGAGATGTACGCAGTACATGGACGAAAGCGGAGAATTAAAACCAATAACACCGAAAATACGCCGTTTCATATCGGATAAAGCCGTAGAGATGTCAGACAAGGCATTAAGAGTGCTTGCACTTGCGTTTTGCATTGCAGACAAATTCGACCCGCAGAGAAATAATTTAGTATTTCTGGGACTTGTGGGAATGATAGACCCGCCGAGAGAGGAAGCGAGGACAGCAATACGAAAATGTGCGAGTGCATCAGTAAAAACAGTAATGATAACAGGAGACCACAAAAATACAGCCGTTGCGGTTGCAAGAAAAGCAGGACTTTTGAAAGGCGGAAAAGCGATAACAGGGGCGGAACTTGACCAGATGACCGACGAGCAGTTGGACAGGGATATAAATAAATATACAGTATTTGCCCGTGTCGAGCCGATACATAAATTAAGAATCGTGCGGAGTTTCAAAAGACGTGGCGAAATAGTTACAATGACAGGCGACGGCGTAAACGACGCACCGGCAATAAAGGAAGCAGACGTAGGCGTTGCAATGGGAATAACAGGCACAGACGTAGCGAAACAGTCCGCAGACGTTATACTTCTGGACGACAATTTAGCCACACTTGTAAACGCCGTGGAACAAGGCAGATGTGTATATTCAAATATAAGAAAATTCGTCCGCTACCTGCTGTCATGTAATATAGGCGAAGTTCTCACGATGTTTTTAGGAATTTTAATGGGAATGCCGATAATACTTTTGCCCGTTCAGATACTTCTTGTAAACCTCGTTACCGACGGACTACCAGCGATAGCGTTAGGACTCGAACCGCCTGAAAGCGACATAATGACGAAACCGCCCCGCAAGTCCACAGAAGGATTTTTTTCCGACGGTCTGATGTCAAAAATAGTCTTTCGGGGAATATTCATAGGCTTGTCAACACTTGCATCATTTGCGGTAACCTTGCACACAGGCGGAACTATACAGGCAGGACGTACATCAGCCCTGATAACACTTGTATTGTCGCAGTTAATCCACGTTTTTGAATGTAAGTCCGAAACAAAATCGATTTTTAAAATAAACCTTTTCAACAATATAAAACTCGTTCTTGCGGTGCTTGTTTCATTTGGTGCATTGGCTTTGGCGGTAACAATACCGCAGTTGCAGAATGTTTTTGAAACCGTCTCACTTACATCACAGCAGATGCTTACAGCCCTTGGATTCAGCATAGCCGTACCGTTAATAAGTGCGATATTTACATGAATAATAAAAAAAAACCGTGAAATAATAGAGCTATAGAAAAACGGAGGTTAAAAAAAATGGCTGAATATATTTCACAGGGAGTTTTCAGGTTTCCGACTCCTGTAAAAATCCTTAGCTATGCAGGAATAGCAGGAGCAAAAGAGGGAGAAGGACCACTCGGAAAATATTTTGACAGAATCATAGAAGACAGCCACTTCGGGCGTGATACATGGGAAAAAGCGGAGAGTAGTTTTCAGCTTGAATCAGTAAGCCTTGCGATACAGAAAGCAAACCTTACGAAAGAGGAAATAGACGTTATATGTTCAGGCGACCTGATAAACCAGTGTATCGGCTCGACATACGGCTTGCGTGAACTTGAGATACCATTTTTAGGCATATATGGTGCTTGCTCGACAATGGCGGAGGGACTTTTAATAACGTCCATTTTGACAGATAATAACGTTGCGAAAAAAAGCATAGCGGTAACATCTTCGCACTTTTCGACCGCCGAAAGACAGTTCCGATTTCCGTTGTCATATGGCGGACAGCGTACACCGACGGCACAATGGACGTGTACAGCCTCAGGAGCTGTAATAGTTACGAAAGACGAGGGAAATATTGATATAGTAGGTGGTTGTATCGGAAAAATAACCGACATGGGCATAAATGACATAAATAACATGGGCAGTGCAATGGCACCGGCGTGTGCGGAGACGATAAGGCGTTACCTGACCGCAACAGCGACCGCCCCGACGGATTACGACTATATAGTCACTGGAGACCTCGGCATTGTAGGAAGCAGATTACTGATTGAATTTTTGCAGAAACAGGATATTGACATATTGCAACAGCACCGTGACTGTGGCTGTATGATATTCGACAGCGAGACACAGGACACACACTGTGGCGGTTCGGGCTGTGGTTGTAGTGCAAGCGTTTTGTGTAGTTATTTTCTGCCGATGTTGGAACGCAACGAGGCAAAAAATATTTTGTTCATTGCGACGGGGGCATTAATGTCACCGATGTCACTGCAACAGGGCGAATCGATACCCTCAATTGCACACCTCGTACACATCAGAAAGGAATGAAAAAAATGCTTTGGGAAATAATAAAGGCTTTTATAGTAGGCGGAGCGATATGTGCGGTAGGACAGTTGTTGATTGATTATACAAAATTGACACCGGCACGTATTTTAACGAGTTTTGTTGTTGCGGGAGTTGTGCTGTCGGGACTTGGAATCTATAAACCGCTTGTAGAGTTTGCAGGTGCAGGGGCTTCTGTTCCCTTGACGGGCTTTGGACATCTGCTTGCGGAGGGCGTAAGAAAAGCAATAGACCGTGACGGCTTTTTAGGAATTTTCACAGGAGGCATGACATCAGCATCTGCGGGAATAACGGTAGCATTGCTTGCAGGACTTTCCGCCTCAGCGGTGTTCCGACAGAAAGACAAGACATAAAAATTATATATTTACAACAATAAACCATATAAAAACAAACACTGTTTTGTAAATCATAACAAACTTTAAAAAAATTCTTCAAAATAGCTTGACTTTTTCGGAAATATGGTATATAATAATTAAGTCGTAAGGCAGTAAACGCAACAACGACAGATATGGCGGCATAGCTCAGTTGGCTAGAGTACTCGGTTCATACCCGATTGGTCGTTGGTTCAAATCCTACTGCCGCTACCATATAAAAGGCCCGTTGGTCAAGCGGTTAAGACATCGCCCTTTCACGGCGGAATCATGGGTTCGATTCCCGTACGGGTCACTATTTATAAGCTCACAAGTGTTCAAGGCATTTGTGAGTTTTCTTTTTAAATTTTTCAGGAGGAGTAGCATGGAAACTATAAACAAATACAAAGGCTGTCTGCTTGGCGGAGCAATAGGCGACGCTCTCGGATATGCCGTTGAGTTTGACCGTGAACAAAAAATTTTCAGCAAATATGGTGCAAACGGTATAACAGAATACGAACTCAAAAACGGCACGGCAATTATTTCCGACGACACACAGATGACACTTTTCACCGCAAACGGATTGCTTTCGAGTTACTATAACAACAGTTCATATACCGATTCAATATATACTGCTTACAAAGAGTGGTTTATAACACAAAACTGCGGATATGAAATAAAATCAAAATTCCGTACATTGCTTGTTTCATGGCTTTTAAACGTTCCGGAACTTTGGTCAAGACGAGCACCGGGATTTACTTGTATTAATGCTATCTCCTCGGGGAAAATGGGCTCTGTAAGAAATCCCATAAACGACAGTAAAGGCTGTGGCGGTGTAATGCGAGTTGCACCCGTGGGACTTTTTTTCAAGAACACGGACAGCATTTCACAGACCGATATGTTAGCCGCTGAAGCCTCCGCAATTACCCACGGTCACGAACTGGGATATATTCCGTCCGCCACTTTTGCACACATTATAAATCTCATTTCACACACCAATATACCACTAAAGGAAGCCGTCAACGACAGCATTTCCCACACGGAAAAACTTTTTAAAAATGCTGAAAATATCAGGTATTTTGTCAGACTCATGAAAAAAGCTGTAAAACTTTCCGAAAAGAATCACAGCGACCTTGATGCTATTCATGAACTCGGCGAGGGCTGGGTAGCGGAAGAAACGCTTGCGATAGCGGTATACTGTGCATTAAAGTATGAAAACGATTTTGAAAAAGCGGTGATAACGTCCGTAAACCACAACGGCGACAGTGATTCCACAGGAGCTGTTACAGGAAATATTATAGGTGCATATCTTGGCATAGAGGCTATACCTCAGAAATTTCTTGTCCCTCTCGAAATCAGTGACGTTATTTCCGAAATTGCAGAAGATTTATATAAATACGACCTTGACTGCTATCGTGAGGAAACAGGAAAAAAATACATAATCTGAATAAAAAGGACATACTTTGGTATGTCCTTTTTCCGTGTTTTAAGGTATATTTTTACATTTTTCCGCATATTATTTTCTGAATAAACGAGGTGATATAATGGAAAAAAACGGCTACCTTGTCGCACTTGCAGGCAATCCGAACGTAGGCAAATCAACGGTTTTCAACGCACTTACGGGAATGAAACAGCACACAGGCAACTGGGCAGGAAAAACGGTGGCGAGTGCCGAAGGAAATTTTGAATATAAAGATATAAATTTCAGACTTGCGGACATTCCGGGGGTATATTCACTGCGTACTAACTCAGCGGAGGAGACGACAGCGAGTGACTTTATAAGTTTTTCGGGTGCAGACGCTGTAATAACCGTATGCGATGCAACGTGCCTTGAAAGAAATTTAAATCTGGCACTTCAGATAATCGAAGCAAATCCGAAAACAATACTATGTATAAATCTTCTGGACGAGGCGGAGAAAAAGGGAATCGAAATAAATCTTGCCGTTCTGAGTGAAATACTCGGTGTAGAGGTTGTAGGTGTAACTGCGAGAGACGGAAAAGGACTTGACAGACTGCTTGAAAGCCTATATAAAGTCATAACAGAACCGTCCGAAAAAGTTCCGATAAAGACCGGACTTCCCGACGAAATTGAAACCGCTGTAAACGCCGTTGAAAAGATAATAGAAAAAGATTTGCATAAACTTCCTCCCCGACTGACTGCCCTGCGTATTATCGAGGGTGATAAAAATTTCATAGAAAAGGCAGAAAGACACGAAAAAATCACCTTTTCGTCACTGCCCGAAATCACAGAAATAACATCTGCCCTGTCCGACTCTGAAAAAATCTCCGATAAAATAATAGAATCATTAATAAAGAAGTCAGCTGAAATAGCGGAAAAAACGATAAGTTATAAAAAAAACTCGCCGTATGAACGGGACCGCAGACTTGACAGAATATTTTTAAGTAAGAAATTCGGAATTCCGATAATGATAATACTGCTTGGCATAATATTATGGATAACAATAATAGGTGCAAATTACCCTTCCGACCTGCTTGGAAAAATCCTCTTTGGACTTGGCGACATAATATCGTCGGGACTTGAAAAACTCCACGCCCCGAAACTGCTTGATGGAATACTGATACAAGGAATATATAAAGTCACGGCATGGGTAATATCAGTAATGTTACCGCCCATGACTGGATACAATAAAAACCGAAAATGCAAAAAGTACGGAAAAACACCTGCTTTTTGCATTTCTTTTTAATTCATGGAATAAATATCTTAATATCAAATATGATTTTAAAATAATAAAGTATTTGAGGTGAGATATGGAAAACGAGCAAAAGAAGATAGTAATTCCCAAAGAGTTACAAATCAAGATGTTAAAATTCTTCTTAAAAACGTCTATTCCACGAAAGAAAATAGAATTGAATAAATCCGCTATCAAAAATCAATGATAGGAGCGATTTATCATGTTGGAAACAGGTATCTATGTAAGAGTATCAACGGAAGAACAGGCAAAAGAGGGCTTTTCAATCAGGGCTCAGGAACAGAAACTCAAAGACTATGCGAGAATTAAGGACTGGTCAATTCACAAAATCTACATTGATGAGGGTATCAGCGGAAAGAACATAACAGACCGTCCGCAGATTAATGAGCTTATCAAGGACATAAAAAAAGGACTTGTAAAAAATGTGTTGATTTTCAAAATTGACCGTCTCACAAGAAGCACAGCAGATTTAATATATTTAATTAATCTGTTCAACGAGTACAATTGTGCTTTTAATTCCTTGTGTGAGAGCATAGACACACAAACCCCGTCAGGACGTATGTTTATAAAAATAATTGGTATTTTTGCCGAGTTTGAAAGAGAAAATATCGTCGAAAGAACAAAGTTAGGCTTTGAAAGAAAAGTTAAAGAGGGTTATAGCCTTTGCACAAGAACGGCAAGTTATGGATATAACAAATATATAGGAGACAAAATACAGAAAATCAACGAAAAAGAAGCCGTTATTGTAAGGGAAGTTTTTGATATGTTTGTAAATCAGGGAATGGCATTTCTTGACATTGCCAAGAACCTCAACGGGCGACATATTCCCACAAAGGAAAATGCCGTGTGGACTGCACGAAGTATCAGAAATATGCTTACAAACTGCAATTACATAGGAAAAGTAAGATATGCAACAAAAGACGAGGAAAGAAATTTTGAAGTACAGGGAAATCATGAACCTATTATTTCCAATGAACTTTATGAGGAAGCACAGGAATTAATAAGCAAAGTATCGAAAAAGAGTTACACCAAGCACCCAAAGGAAGAAAATTATTTTTCAGGTGTTTTATATTGTGCCAAATGCGGTGCAAGACTTGTTACACATAATGACGTTTATAAAAACAAAAACGGCGACAAGATTTATAAAGGCGGTTACCGTTGCAGTAATTACATACGCAAGACTTGCCATTCAAGCAATATTTCGCACAAAAATGCTGAAAGTGCTTTTATAGCACACATTGAACAGATTGAAGATTTTTCCGCTATGGCTGAAATTCAGCTTGAAGAAAGCAGAAAGTCCAAGGACACTAACAGCAAACTTATTGAAAAGCTGAATAACCAGTTAAAAAACCTTGAAAACAAGGAGAAAGAAATTCTTAGCTCCTATGTTGATAACAAGCTGAAGTTTGACAGGTACATTCAGTTAAAAGATTATATAGAAGCTGAAAAATGCAAGATTAATGAACAGCTTACAGAAATTCCCGTCATTGAAGAAGATACAGAAGAAATGATAATCAGAAAAGAGGATATTATTAAAAGCCTTAAAGAAAACTGGACGTTTCTTACAAACGCAGAAAAGAGATTGTTTTTACTTAAATTCGTTGACAAGATTATGATTGTGAACGAATTGCAGAACAGCAGAAAAGGTATTGCAAAAATTACAGATATAAAATTTCATACAGATTAATTATTTTATTATTAAATGCTATTATGATTTAATGATTATAATAGCATTTTTTCTGTTTCTTACCTGTTCCACCAACCCATTACAAAAGTGTTCTAATCACATTAGACACAGCATAAAAATAGAACATAAATAAAAAGCCTGTAACTGTGCTGAATTTCAATTGCAGATGTTATAGTGGGGTCTCCTATTTCATACGAGACCCCACTATAACATCGTGCAATACATATAATAAATTATATTTGCAATACAGCACAGTTACTCATTAAGTTATATTATTTATTTTTATTTATATTATTATTTTTTATTATTATTTAATTATATATTAATGGGTGGTGGAACAGTTGAGAGTGACCGAGAGAGACGAGTTGATTTTAACAGAGATTGACAGGTGGATAGCGTGCGGAAGCAGACATATCAGGTTTTTAGCAGGGTTTTCAGGACAGAGAGCTACAGACAGAAGATTGAAGATTTTAATAGAAGCCGAGTACATAGAACGCAGAAAGTTTTTATATGGTGTACCATATATTTATTTTCTGACGGCTAAGGGAAAGTCTTTGATACACGTTGGAACAGGTAAAGAAAAAATCAAGATTGAACAGATTACACACGATAGAACAGTTTTAGACACAGCTATTTATTTCATGCAGAAAAAAGGCTTATCCTTACAGAGTGTCACAACAGAAAAGCAATTACATCAATTAGACGGTTTCGGAATACGAAAGCACAGACCAGATTTTATTTTTACAAAAGATGAATTGACCTATTGTGTAGAAGTCGAATTAACCAAGAAATCTAAAAATCGTTTGTTAAATATTATTAAAGATAATTTCATGGAGTACGATATACAAATATGGGTAGTGCCGAATTATCAGACAGGAATTTTGCAGGTATTGAATGATAGCAAGCGATACTATGACAATATAAAAATTTATTCCTTGCAAAAAATAACGGACTATATGAATAAATTAAAATAATAAAATTTACAGCTTGTATCATTAAAATTAAGTGTATGGAATATATTATAGCAAATAAAAGATTTGGAGTGATAAAAAATGATTTTTCGTCTTTATGAACGGAATACAAAAATATATGTTGATTATAAAAATTCTGATTTTTACAATTCCTGTTTGTATCATTGTTCACGAGTGCAGACAAACTGTTATTATGCGAAAACTATTCAATTTTCGCCGTGACTTCAAGAGGATAAAATATAAAATGAAACAGAAAAATCTTGATGAAGATAATTCTACATTATTAGGCTATAAAGGCAGAAAACCTATATTTTCACCTGATAATGCAAAGCATATTTTTGTTTGTGGTACAACTGGCAGTGGAAAAACCGTTGCACTAAGCAATTATATGCAGAACTGCATGACAAAAGATTTTCCCATGCTTATTGTTGACGGTAAGGGAGATACAGGAAAAGGCAGTATTTTAGATGTTCTGACACAATTAAACAAGAAATATCACAAGAAAATCTATTGCATTAATTTAACAAATACGTCTTTGTCTGATACATATAACCCATTTTACAATACTTCCCCGACTGTTGCAAAAGATATGCTGATTAATATGACAGACTGGTCAGAAGAACACTACAAAGTCAATGCAGAACGCTACTTACAGCGATTAATACTATTGATGAACAAGGCAGATATTACACTTTCATTCAGAACTATTGTAAAATACATGGCAATTGAAAAATTTTCGGAATTATCTATGCAATTGGTGAAAGAAAAAAGAATTTCTAAAGAAAAGCACTTAGAAAATCTTGAAATTGCTAAAACGTCGGGAAAAGTCGCTGAAAACTCAATAGCAAGATTTTCAACCATTGCAGAAAGTGAAATAGGAGAAATTTTTTCAGATAACGGAGTTGACATTACAACTGCATTACAGGAAAAGTCAATTATTTTATTTATTCTTAACCCGCTTATTTATCCTGAAATATCCCCAGCTTTTGGACGATTACAGCAATTCCATTTAAGATAAAGAGTATCCAGAAGCAGAAAACCAACC
>CAMWQJ010000036.1 GCA_947176415.1 uncultured Ruminococcus sp.
ATAATATATAGTTAAGCTGTAATATTTTTTTTAATTTATGTCTATAATTATATTATACTCATTGCAGTGAAAAAGTCAAGTGAAATTTGCGTTTTAAAATAAGTTTGTGAAATGTTCACAAAATGCGGAGGTTATATTTATGAATTTTTACGAAAGATTACGTGAGATTTGTAAGAAAAAAGGAACAACGGTGACAAATATGCTCAGTAAGTTGGGGATTAGTACTGGAAGTACTGGCAACTGGAAAAAAGGACAACTTCCAAAAGGTGATATTCTTATTAAAATTGCTGACTATTTAAATACGTCAATTGATTATATACTTTTCGGAGAGTTCAGGAGCGACCTTAACAGCGATGAAAAACAGCTTGTTGAACTTTACAGGATAACTCCCGAAAGGGCGAAATATAAGGTTATATGCGATATGGAAAAAATAGTGCAAGAGGAAATAAGGAAAAACAGTAAATAAAAGTTCAGGCGGTTTTTTGCCGTCTGTTTTTTGTCGTTTATTATAAAAATTCTTGACATCAGTCCAAAAAATTGTTATAATCATTCTATGGAGAGTTTTATTTTTATAAGAAAATTATTTTGCGTTTTGCTGATGATATTTGCGTTTTTGTCGGTAAATGCGGATTTTCAGGCATTTGCGGAGGATTTAAGCGTAAGTGACGAAATACTTTCAGTCATGCAGAATGACTATTATAATATTGATTCGGAAAGTTTCAGTGCTGTTTCCTACAGTGACTATTATAATATATACAGCACGGAAAAACGTCCCACAAGTACGGCAGAAGTCAGGGGGGAGGATTTTGTTTCGGCAGAAAACGGCGTTTTTTCGGTTGAGGATTACGGCACGGACGGCGATATTCGGAAAAATATTCTCGTCTGGAAAGGCAATGGCGGAGAAGTTAAATATAATATCAATATTGCCGAGACGGGCATTTATTGTCTGAACATGACTTATTTTGCTATGGTTTCGGACAGCCCGATAATAGAGATTTGCGTGAGAATAGACGGCAAAATTCCATATGACGTGGCTTCACGCATAACGTTAAACAGGGTCTGGACAAATGAACACGATATATATACTGATTCGCACGGAAATCAGGTAAGACCTCCGCAGGTGCAGAAAGGAATGTGGCTCGATACAGACTTTAAAGATACAGACGGATTTTTCAGCGAGCCGATTTTTTTCTATCTCGGAAAGGGGACGCATGAGGTGACTTTTTCGGCGGAGAGGACTGATTTTGCCATAGAGAGCTTTAAATTTTATAATCCCGAAAAATTATTGTCGTACAGCGAATATATCGGTTCGGCGGATATTTCGGACAGTGCGGAGGGTTTTTTCAGGATAGAAGGCGAAAATTCAGTTTATAAATCCGACTCAACGCTTTTTCCGACCTGTGATAATACACACTATCTTGTTTCGCCGTCCGACCCCGTTAAAATTGTTTATAATACTTTCGGTGCGAAAAACTGGCAAAAATCAGGACAGTCAGCAACGTGGGTCATAAGCGGTGAAGATATAAAAAATGACGGCTGGTATAAAATCGGCATAAAATACAGGCAGAATCAGATGCGTGGCTTGTCGTCGTACAGGCAGATTTATATTGACGGAAAAGTCCCTTGCGAAGAACTTAATCACGTTGAATTTTTTTACGGCAGTGACTGGAATCTGTGCGTACCCTCTGCGGACGGAAAAAGCGTTTATATATGGCTTGACGCTGACAAAAATCATACTTTTACAATGGAGTGCGTGACGGGTGAGGTCGGGGACTATATGCGGAAAATAAAGGAAATTACTGACGAACTGAATACATATTACAGGAAAATTCTTATGATTACGGGGGCTTATCCCGACAGGTATACAGACTATTATGTGCATGAAAAAATCCCCGATTTACTGGAAAAATTCACGCAGTTTTCGTCAGAATTGAAAAAAATCAGGTGCGACATAGAAAATATTTACGAAGTGTCAGGGTCTGAGATTTCAGTTATTGACAGACTTACTGTTATTCTCGACAAATGCCTTGAAAAGCCTTTGAAAATTCCTCTCTATCTTCCACAGATTAAGGAAAATATAATTTCCGTTTCGTCATGGACGATTGAGTGTTGCAGACAGCCACTTGAGATTGATTATATCGAGTTTGCAACGGCGGAAACTGATTTTTCGGAATACAGGGAAAAATTTTTCCGTTCACTCTGTTTCAGTGCAAGAACTTTTTTAGGGTCTTTCTTTGAAGATTATTCAACGCTTTCTGACGTAACAGGCGAAAAAGCACTTGACGTGTGGGTTAATCTCGGACGTGAACAGGCACAGACAGTCAAGGAACTGACAGACGATTTTATTTGTGATACGGGAATTTCTGTTTCCGTAAGCCTTGTTACAGGCGGAATCGTTGAGGCTTCACTTGCCGGAAAAGGCTGTGACGTAGCATTGTTTTTAGGCGGTGAGTATCCTGTAAACCTCGCTGTCCGCGATATGCTTGTTGATGTTTCGGAGTTTGAAGACTATACCGAAGTTGCGGGGCGTTTTCAGAAAAATGCAATGACTCACTATGAGTATGACGGAGGAGTTTACGGCATACCCATAACGCAGAGTTTTCCGATGCTTTTCTACAGAACGGACATTCTTTCCGAACTTGGCTATAATTCACCGCCTGAGACGTGGGAAAATTTAATCGATATGCTCCCATCTGTACAGCGGAATTATATGAATGTGGGACTTGTTCTGCCGTCGGGGAATATTTCCCCCTCAACTGAAACAGGGCATACATTTGCACTTCTTATGCTACAGAACGGCATGAATTATTATAATGATGAACTTTCAGAGACGGTTTTTGATACTCCGCAGGCGGTAAATGCTTTTGAGATATGGACGAAGTTCTACACGGATTACAGTCTTGAACAGTCTTACGATGCTTTCAGCCGTTTCAGAACGGGCGAATATCCGCTTGTTATTGCGGACTATACTTTTTTTAATCAGCTGAAAACGGCTTCCCCCGAAATCAACGGCTTGTGGGACTTTTGCTCAGTTCCTGCAAGCATAAACAACGGCATTATTTCGCATTCGGCAAACTCAAACGGCACAGGGGCGGTTATTTTCAGAAAAACGGAAAATATAAAAAATGCGTGGGAATATATAAAATGGTTTACCGAAACCGAAACACAGGCGAAATATTCCAATCAGATGGAGGGACTTTACGGCTTTACAGGACGTTGTGCAACTGCAAATACCGAGGCTCTCAGACGCCTTTCGTGGTCGGAAAACGAGCTTTCAAGGCTTTTCGCACAGCGTGACGAACTCGTTGAAATTCCTGTAATTCCGTCGTCATATGCAGTTACCTGTAATCTTATGAACGCATTCCGTGAGGTGATAAATATGCACGAAAATCCGAGAGACACTCTCATCTGGTATAACCGTGATATAAATGACGAAATATCAAGAAAACAGCGTATTACAGCGGAAAAAAGGAGAAAACAGAGTTGGCGGAAAAAATAAGAAAATGGCTGAAAAAAGATGGCGAATGTTATTTAATGCTACTGCCGTTTCTGATACTCTTCACGGTTTTCACGGTTGTACCTGTTTTAATGTCCGTGCCTGTCGGATTTACAGACTTTAACATGATACAAAAGCCCGAGTTTGTGGGACTTTCAAATTACAAGGCACTTTTTCTTTCGGATAAAATTTTTATGAAGTCTATAAGAATAACACTGGTTTTTGCCTTTTTCACGGGCTTTGTAAGTTTTATTCTCTGCTTTTTTCTTGCATGGTTTATAAATCAGCTCTCCGCTTTTTTCAGGACTTTTTTTACAATAATTTTTTATATTCCGTCAATGGCAAACGTCTATGCGGTCTGGAAAATAATTTTCAGCGGTGATATTAACGGCTATTTAAATTCTTTTCTTATGGACGTGGGAGTTATCAATGCTCCGATACAGTGGCTTACGGACGGAAATTATATTTTTACAACGGCAGTAATTGTACAGCTGTGGCTCTCGCTGGGTTCAGGTTTTCTCGCTCTGCGTGCAGGTTTTCAGAACATTGACCGCACCATGTATGAAGTCGGAGCGATTGAGGGCATCGAAAACAGGTGGCAGGAACTTTTTTACATAACTGTTCCGTGCATGAAACCGCACATAATGTTTGCCGTTATTATGCAGATTGTAAGCTCTTTTACGGCAGGCAGTGTTATTCAGAATGTCGTCGGTTTTCCGAGTACGGACTATCAGGCACACACGGTTATGACGCACGCCTATGATTACGGATGGGTGAGGTTTGAAATGGGCTATGCTTCGGCAATCTGCATGATTCTTTTCATGTTGATGTACACGGTAAATCAGTTTGCGGAAAGGATTATTTTTAAAAATACGGACTGAGGTGGCGAGAAATGCACGGCAGAAAAAAGGGAAATTTATTTGTTTTTATTTTTCTTGCAATTCTTGGAATTTTCATGTTTTTTCCCGTTTATCTTACAATATTGATGTCAGTAAAGCCCGTTGAGGAACTGTTTATATTTCCGCCGAAATTATATACGCTACGTCCGACGTTAAGAAATTTCACGGATATGTCCGAGATAATACGGCAGAACAGAGTGCCTTTTTCGAGATATATATTCAATAGTCTGAGTGTGACGGTGGCGGTTACCGTCATGCAGTGTGTTGTTGTGTCAATGGCAGGATTTATGCTTGCAAAATGCCGTTTTAAAGGCAGAAAATTCCTCAATAAAATAATAGTGATTGCAATGCTTTATCAGAGCAATATGATTTATTTAATGCAGTATATGGTGCTTGCAAAACTGAATTTAATCAACACTCTTTATGCACTTATATTGCCGTCCGTCGCCTCTCCTGTAGGACTTTTTCTGATGAAACAGTCAATTTCACAGATGCCTGATTCTGTCATAGAATCGGCAAAAACAGACGGTGCAGGACTTTTCCGAATATGCTGGCAGATTGTAATGCCAAATCAAAAACCTGCACTTATGACGATTTTAATTTTTGCTTTTCAGTCGTCGTGGAATATGCAGTCAGGAGCATTTGTTTTCCGTGAGGAATATAAAACTTTGCCGACCGTGATAAATCAGATTTCCACATCAAGTCCGGCAAGGGCAGGAATCGCTGTGGCAGGAGCTGTTTTCCTCCTTATACCACCAGTTTTGGTGTTTTCCGCCACGCAGAAACAGGTTATAGAGACTATGGCACATTCTGGTATAAAAAGTTAGGGGGCGGATTTTTCTGAAAAAAATAATTATTTTTATTTCGTCGTTTTTGTTGTTTCTGAATATTTTTATCGCAGTTTCCGCATATGGAATTTCCTATAATTACGACCACTTCGGCGAAGCAGTTCCGTCGCAGTCGGGATATACTGTAAAGAGCGTAATTTTTGGGGAAAACATGGGTACAGACAGCCTGAGAAATCCGAGCGATTTTTTCACGGACGGTGAAAATTTCTATATTGCCGACACGGGAAATAATCGCATTATTGTTACGGATAAATCTTTGAAAAACGTTATAAATATTTATGAAAAATTAAAAGTACCCGATAATTCTTTTACAGAATTAAGCTATCCTTCGGGGATTTTTGCGGACGAAAATTTTATTTACATTGCCGATACAGGAAATGAAAGAATAATTTTAATTAACCGTAATGGCGAGGTTGCGAGGGAAATTAAAAAGCCGAGGTCTGAAATTTATGACAGCGAAAAAATTTTTATGCCTGAAAAAATAATTGCGGATACGGCAGGGAATATTTATTCAGTTCTCGGTAATGTCACATCGGGGTGTGCGGTATTTTCACCAAACGGCGATTTTTCGGGATTTTTCGGAGCAGATAGTGTAAAACCGACAGCCGAAATAGTTTTAAATTATTTTCGTAATTTTTTTATGTCCGATGAAAAAAAATCACGCAGAAAAAGAGTTATTCCGTCGGGAATTGATAATTTTGATATAAGCAGTGACTTTATTTTTACGTGCAATTTATCGGAAAAATCCGCTGAAAAAATAAAGAAAATAAATTCGGCTGGAAAAAATATTTTTGCCGAAAGAGAACTGAAATTCGGTGATTTGAAGCCCGAAAAAAAGTCTTCGAATTATAAAATTCCCGATACAAAAATATGTGATGTTGATATTTCCGAAAATGGTTTTATAAATTGTATTGATTCGGAAAGCGGACATATTTTTCAATATGACAGCGATGGGAATTTACTTTTTATTATGGGAGAAATTTCCGAAAAATCGGGCGGTTTTACAGCACCTACAGCTATTGAAACCCTTGGCGGAAATATTTATATTCTCGATTCACGCAAAAATAATATTACGGTTTTTGAACTTAATTATTTCGGAAAAATTGTTCACGAGGCGGTTAATATGTATAATTCGGGATTTTATGAGGAGTCAGTTGACTTATGGAACGAAATTATAATGAGGAACGGCAATTATACTTATGCTTACACGGGACTGGCTTTTGGTTTTCTCCGAAAAGGCGAGTATGGCAAGGCAATGAGATGTGCCGAAGTTTCGGGAAATTCTGATATTTATAACAAGGCTTTCAAAGAGTACAGAAGAATATTCTTAAAAGAAAATTCAGGTCTTATAATTTCTATTTTATTTTTTATAACCGTATTTTTTTCGTTTCTGAAAAAAATAAAAATGGAAAATTTAACGCAGATAAAGTGGCTTACGTATTCAGTCATGCACCCGTCTGGTTTTGAGGATATGCGGTGGAAAAAAGCTGGTTCGCTGAAAATTTCTTCTTGTCTTATATTGCTTTTTTTTATTGCAGAAATCACAGAAAACAGATTTTTCGGAATGCAGTTTTTTATAAATGATGAGAGAAATTTTAATATAATTACGTATTTTATAAAAAGCATAATTTTATTTTTTATATGGACTTTAGGAAACTGGTCGGTGAGTATTTTTCTTGACGGTAAGGGCATTTTCAAAAATATTTTTATTTATAGTTCGTATGCACTTTTTCCCTATATTTCACAAATTTTTATTAATATATTTCTTTCGCATATTCTTGTACGAGACGAGTATGTTTTTATGCAGATAGTTGAATTTATCGGTACATTATGGACTTTATTTTTATTATTTTCCGCAGTAAAATCTGTACATCAGTATACGGTAAAAAGAACTTTTTTGGCTGTATTTCTGACAATAATCGCTATGTTTTCAATAATTGTAATACTGATTATTTTTATACTTCTTTTAAGACAGGTTTTTATGTTTTTTTCCACAATATACATGGAAATTTTTTACAGGGTGAAAATGTTATGATTCATAGAATAAAAATAGTTTTTATTTGTTTTTTAATGATTTTTTTTACAACGATTTCTGGCTGTATTTCGCCAAAAACTCAATCAAGTAACGATGAAATTATTTTATATAAAAATATTGAATTTTCCGATTCGGACGAGCTACGCACAGCCTCTGAAAATGAAAAATTCAGGCTTATTGTTTACGATAAAACAGCAATTTTCGGACTTCAGGACAAAAAAACCGGCTATATATGGTGGTCTTCGCCACCTGAAAAAATTTTAAATGATAACAATTCTCAAATAGCGGAAGAGGAATTAAATTCATCTATTGTGGTGCGTTATGGCACGCCCGAAAATAATTCGGACAATAATTTTATACGTTCAGGCGGAAGTGAGTGCAACGTAAAAATTTCCGATATACAGGGAGGTATAAGGATTTTTTATGATTTTGAAAAAGTAGGATTCAGTTTTTTTGCTGACTATATTCTTGAGGAAAAATATTTGCAAGCCAGTATAAAAATATCTGAAATAATTGAAAAAAATCCTGAAAATATAATTACGGAAATTAATTTTCTTGAAAATTTCGGGTGTGCAGACGAGTCTGAAAATGGTTATTTTATAATTCCTGACGGCAGTGGTGCGTTGATAAATTTTAATAATAATAAAACATGGTCAAGTGGTTACAAAAAGCGGATTTATGGCGAAGATATGGCATTTTCAGACAAAAAAAATAATTCTGAAAATGAACAGATTTATCTTCCTGTTTACGCAATTGTTAGGGAAAAAAATGCACTTATGGCGGTTGCGAGCAAAGGTGATGCAAATGCTTTTTTATTGGCTGAAATTTCAGGACAGTCAGGAAATTATTATAACAGGTGTAATTTTACATTTATTTTACGGAGTAAAGATACTTATTTTAATTCGGATTACAGTGGAGAGAAAATAACGGTTTTTGAAAAAGGCGGTATAAATTCAGGTGATATAGAAGTGCGTTTTTACCCTGTTTTAAAAGAAAAATGCGATTTTACAGATGTTGCGGAATGTTACAGAAATTATTTGACTGACGAGTGTAATCTGACCAAAAAAATAAATGAAAATTATTCTCCGCTTTATGTGAATTTTTTCGGCGGAGTAGAGAAGAAAAACTCAATTCTCGGAATACCGATTAAGAAAAAACAGTCTCTTACCAATTATGAAAATGCAATGAAAATTCTTTCTGATTTAAGAGATAAAGGTGTTAAAAATGCCGTAATTTCGTATAAAAACCTGACTGATAATGAAATTGAAAATAAAGTTGAAACGGAAATAAAACCCTCTTCCTCACTGGGAGGAAAAAATAAATTTGAGAATTTAACGGGATTTATCAGTGAAAATAATTTTGAATTTTATCCCGATTTTGATAATATTTATTTTTATTCTGGAAATGGTTTTAACAGCTTTTCGGGAGCTGTTTTCAGAATAACAGGAGTAAAAACGGAAATTTATAATTATAATTTAGCATATGGATTTGCCGAAAAACAGCGGAAAAACAAACTTCTTCTTTCGCCTGAGTATTTTAGTGAAATATTTTCTGAAATTTCCGAAAACTGTAAAAAATCGAAAATCAACGGTATTTCTTTAGGTGAAATAACTTCCACGCTTTATGGCGATTACGGAAAAAATAAAATCTCAAGAAATTATGCAAAAAATATTATTACGGAAAATTTTTCGGAAATAAATAATAATTTAAAAGGCGGAATCCTCGCTGAAGGTGCAAATGCCTATGCGTTGCCTTATGTCAGCCATATTGTCAATATACCGTTTCATTCGGGCAAAAATGACCTTTTTGACAGCGAAGTCCCTTTTTATCAGGCTGTAATTCACGGAATTATTCCCTACACCTCAACGCCTGTAAATTCAGATGCGAATATTGCCGATTTTATCATGTTTTCCGCCGTTACGGGAAGCAATATAAAATTTGATATTATTCACGAAAATGTGAATATTCTGAAGGATACCGAGTTGGATTTTCTTTATTATGCCAATTATCCCATTGAGAAAATTTCGGAAATTTATAAAATTATAAGTCCGATTTTGGAAAATATTTCTCTTTCAACAATTGTTGATTATAAAGTTGAAAATTCAGGTGAAATCATTTCCGCCACTTACTCAAACGGCACGGTTATTACAGCCGATTTTTCCCGAAAAATCCTTGATTTTAACGGAAACAAAATAAGTCTTGAGGAGGAATTTTTCTGAAAAAAATAAAAAAAAATATTCCTTATTCAGTAAAAAAATCGTTTTACGGATATGCCTTTATTTCGCTGTGGCTGACAGGCACGATAATATTTTTTTTAATACCGCTTGTAAAATCGTTAATATTTTCTTTCAGTGAAGTAAGTATAGATTCGGGGAAAACAGTTGTGGAATTTGCAGGCGTGGAAAAATATATAAAAGTGCTTACAGAGGACGAAAAATATACGGAATATCTTGAAAAAACGCTTTTTGAAACACTATGGAAAACTCCCGTTATAATTATTTTTTCGCTTTTTATTTCGGTTATTTTAAATCAGAAATTCAGGGGCAGAACTCTTGCAAGAACGGTATTTTTTCTGCCTGTAATAATTTCCACAGGCTATGCCTACAGAATTATAAACGGCGATTTGCAGTCATCGGAAAATGCCAATATATCGCAGTTTTCGACAATGATGTCCGTTGATTTCATGGGTGAATTTCTTGAATTTTCGGGCATATACGGAATAAGTCAGAATGCGGAAAAAATGCTTTCGGAAATGGCTGATAATATTTTCGGAATAATCTGGAACAGCGGTATTCAGATTTTAATTTTTCTTTCGGCGTTGCAGGGTATTCCGAAATCGGCAAGAGAAGTTGCCGAGATTGAGGGTGCGACCGCATGGGAATATTTCTGGAAAGTCACATTTCCCTATATTTCGCCGTTTATCCTCGCAAACATAATTTTTACCGTGATAGATACTTTTACGAATCCGACTAATCAGATTATGGAACGCATAGCGGATATGCGGAGCGGTTGGGCATTCGGTGAGGCTTCGGCTATGTCGTGGATTTATTTTATTTTAATAATGTCGGCTGTCGGTTTTGTGACAATTATTTTCCGCAGAAATTCAGGGGGTGAAAATAATTTATAAATTCAGAAAAAAAATATGGTCTTTTTTCAGATTTATAATAATTTTTGTTACGGGTTTTGTTGTAATTTACCCGATTATTTACATGATTAGCTGTGCGTTCCGTGATAAAAATGATATGAATAATCCGACTGTTGTGTGGATTCCCATGCACTTCACTCTTGAGATTATAAAGGAAACTCTCAGGGCGATGGACTTTGGAAATACCCTGAAAAATACGTTGTTTTTGTGCATAGGCTGTTCGATTTTGCAGGTTTTTTCTTGTTCGGTTACGGGCTATGGATTTGCGAGATTTAATTTCAGGGGAAAAAATTTTCTGTTTGCGGTAGTAATTATGATGATTTTAGTGCCACCTCAGGTTATTTCACTTCCGCTTTATACGGAATTTATCCGATTTGGCATAGACAGGTTTTTTACTGTAAATCTGCTTGACAGTATGCTGACAATGTACCTTCCCGCAATGACGGCAAACGGTATAAAATCGGGACTTATGATACTTATTTTCCGTCAGTATTTTTCAGAACTTCCGAAAGAACTTGAAAACTCCGCATATATTGACGGTAGCGGTGCTTTGCGGACTTTTCTTTTAATTATAATTCCGAATGCAAAATCAATATTTCTTACCGCTTTTCTTTTTTCATTTGTATTTTACTGGAATGATTATTATATGAGTTCGGTATTTTTTACAGATACAAAAACCATTGCCATAGTTCTTGCAAATCTCGAAAACGAGCTGAAAATGAATCTTTTCAGCGGTACAGCAGTGCAGATAAGTCCAAGGGAAATGATAGTTTGGAATGAGGCAGGCTGTCTGATTGCGGTTGCTCCCGTGGCAGTCATGTATATTTTTTTGCAGAAATATTTTACCGATGGGATAGAGCATTCAGGCATAGTCTCATGATTTTTGATTTTATCACTTGTCACAGATTTCAAGGGCGTTTTTTGTGCTTATTTCACAATATTTTTCTGAAAACACATCAAAAAGTTTCTGAAAAATCCATTTACTTTGGTTTAAGTTCGTGGTATAATATATATCAGACGTGAAAAGTCATTAAATTCAGAAAAAACAAACTACAGACGGTTTGGAAGGAGAAAAAAATGAAAAAGTTACTCGCACTTTTAGTTGCCTGCACAGCTATCACTTGTTCTTTTGCATCATGCGGAGAAAAGGAAGAGGATTCCGCTTCGGATAGTCTGGTTATATCTGATGAGTCAAGTGAAGAGTCATCAGAGGAAGAGGAAACCACAGAAGAATCAACAGAGGAAATCGAGGAGGACACTACGGAGGCAGTAGAAAAGACTACTTATCAATATATTGAGGACGGCGACCCTACCCCGTTTCTTGGCAAGTGGGAATGCGAAAAAATGGTAATCGATGGCAATGAAATGACAGAACTCATGGGTATACCTGTATATGTTGTCTTCCAGCTTGAAATAAAGGACGACTTTACAGCTGTCATGGCTGAGTCAGCCACTGAAATGATAGATGCTGAATCCGCTATAACTTACACATGGGGCATTATCAGCGATACTGAAATAGAAATCGTAAACGAAACAGGCGATTCAATGTTGCTTACTCTTGACGGCGACTATCTCGTAGGCACGGAGGAAGGCTATGAAGAGCAGATTTATCTTACGAATGTTGACGAATTTACACCTTTTGACATGGAAGAATTTATGAACAGCCTTGAAATGCCTGAACTTGATGAAGACGTTACAACAGACGAAGAATCAGAAGAATCAGAGTCCTCCGACGAATCATCAGAGGGTGCAAGTACTGAAATTGCCGAATAATCAAAGGAAAAAGCTATGAAAAAGTTACTTGTGCTTGTGGTTTCATGTATTGTCGTTACGGGTGTTTTTTCTTCGTGCGGTGAAAAAGAAGAAAGTACTGCAAGTCTCACGCCTGTAGAGAACGAGTCCGAGCAGTCGGAAGAAATTCCCGAAACAGAGCCTGAAACAGAACCCGAAAAGCGTGAATATATTGACGCTGACACAACTGCTTTTATCGGAAAATGGGAGTGTACCGAGTACACGCAGGGCGAAGAACACATTGAAGACTTAATGGGTATGCCTATTTATGCGTTGTTTCAGTACGAAATAAAAGAGGACGGCACAGCCTTTCTCCCTGAAGCACTTACCGATGCTCTCGCTGATGAAGGTATTGAACATTCTTATTCATGGGGACTTCTCAGCGAAGACAAAATTGAAATTTTAGATTTTGACGGAAGTAGTATTCTGTTTACCCTTGAGGACGACGGACGGCTTTCAAGCGTTGACGGAGACGAAACAATCTGGCTTGAAAAGGTTGATGATTTCACGGATTTTGATTTTTCCGCTTACTATGAGAGTATGGGATATGAAGAATCTTATGTTTTGACTCCAATCGAGACAGATGCGGGCGGAAACGTTGTAGGCACAGGTGAGACGATAGTAGTCGACCCGTCTGCCACAGAAACAGTACCAGCCGAATAATATAAAAACAAGGTGAACGCCGTTTAAAGACGTTCACCGTTTTTTTACTCAAAATGCCACGAATAGTCAAGCATTTTAGGCGTATAGTTTTTCAGTTTTTCCAACAGCGGAAGAACGTCTTTTTTTGCAGACTCTAAATCATGCTCAAGATAATTTCCGCATTCTTCAGGCGAATACCCCGGAATTTCACCCTCAAAGTCCCTTATATACCGATAAGCCCTGCGGACAAGATTTATTGCATCTTCATGTGACATTTCCCTTGTAAGCAGATAAAAACCCGTTCGGCAACCCATAGGACCTACATAGACGATATTGTCCGAAAATTCGGAATTTCTCGCATACGTAGCAAAAATATGTTCAATCGTATGTATTGAAGGACTTGACAGGTATAATCCGCCGTTTGGCTTTGTCATTCTGATGTCATAGGTTACAATGCCGTTGTCAATACGTGATATGTACATACCAACGCCGAATTTTGTGTGGTCGACGGTAAAACTTTTAATTTTTTCCATTTTCGTAAACTCCTTTTAAAAGATTTTTCATATCGTCGGGAAAATCCGACTTTACTGTGATAATTTCGCTTGTGAGAGGCTCTTTAAAAGAAATCTCACCGCAGTGAAGTGCATGATGCTGAATGTCATCACGTTTTCCGCCATATAAGTCATCACCTGCGAGGGCGTGACCGATATGCGAAAAATGCACTCTTATCTGATGAGTGCGTCCTGTTTCAAGTTTTATTTCGAGGAGTGAATATTTTTCGTTGTGTGCAATTCTTTTGTAGTGTGTCACTGCGTTTTTGCCGTCCTCACGTACGCACCTCAGAATTATTGACTCTTTTTCTCTTGCAATGGGTGCGTTTATCGTTCCGCATTCGTCTGTAATTCCGTGTACAACTGCGTAATATACCTTACTGCAATTATTTTGCAGAAGATTTGCGGAGTATGCACTTTTTGCAACAACACACAGCCCTGAAGTATCACGGTCGAGACGGTTTACAGGGCGGAAAGTTAGTTCAGGAAAAAGCGAGGCAAAGAAGTTCCCGAGAGTATCGCCCTGATGTTTTATTGAGGGGTGAACGGGCATATTTCCCGATTTATTGAAGATTATAAGATTTTCATTTTCAAATGCAACAGGAACGTCAAGAGAAAAATTCGGCTCTAAAAGACTTGTGTCAGATGTTTTAATAATAATCACGTCACCGTTTTTAACCGTGTCTATAGTGCGGACAGGCAGTCCGTTACAGGTTATTCCGCCCTCCTGCCGTTTAAGTTTTGTCAGCAAACGTCTTGAAAAGCCTTTTTCTGCGGTAAGGAAGTTTTGCAGAGTGGTTATTTTCGGCGAGTTTACGGTTATTTTCAATTCTTTCAGCGTAATCGTCCTCCCTTACAAAAATTGATATGCTGAGAGCATAGGCTGTCATGATTTCAGGAAGCAGATAGGGGAAAGGAACAACGGCAAGCAGAGGGAAAATATATCTCACAAAAATTTTAATTATATTGCTCCGCCGACCTTTCATGAATCTGAACGAGCGGAAAACAAGTTTTATAACGCTTTTATACGGATAATGTGCCATGAGAAACGGCACGGCAAGCATAGTAATCCGCACATTAATCCACATGAAAAATGACATTACAGCGAGTACAACAGCGTTTACAGCCATAAATAAATCATCTGTACTGTTGCCGTTGTTTATCAGAATATAGCCGTAAACTCCGAAAAAAGCGGTTGGCACAAGTGCGACAATGCCGATAATTTTGGTAAAGAGAGATACAACGAGACTCCGCCTGAAATTTTTCTTGTTAAGTATAATATCCGAAAGCGGAGTAAGGCGGTATTTTCTGTTTTCGCAACAGACTTCGCACAGCCTGTAATCACGGACATACACAAGCGGAGAGACGACAAGCCACCTCATCACGCCACCGCATACAGCCGTTATTACCTGTACGGGATTTTCTCCGCTGAAGAGTGCAAGCGGATTTATTTCGCCGAGATAAAGCACCATACTGTATATTGTCGCCTCGGCAAACCTGAAGAATAATTCCGCCGAGAGTGGCAACAGGCAGATGAGCATTGTACCGAATCTTTTTCCCTTGAGTAAATTTTTTGAATATCTTATAACTTCCTTTGAACTCATTTAAAGCACCTCCGAAAATATATTCAGAGGTATTATGTTACACAATCGGAAAATTATTCATTTTCGGAGTCGGGTATTTTATCGTACGGGCAGTAGCCGAGAATTTCAAAAGCCTGAGAATTAAGCCACATCTGTGCCGTGACTATTATATCGAAACCCTCGCCGAAAGGTGCTTGTAAAGTTTTAGGGTCGTATTTCGGCAGACCGAAACACGACAGCATATTTGATATTATACCGGCGTGCGTGATAATTGCACTGTGTGTTATGCCGTCGTTCATCATGTCAATAATAATATTGTGCAGACCCTTATAAACCCTCGCCGTCATTTCCTCAAGGCTTTCGCCGTTTGGTGCGTGCGAATTTTTACCGCCTTTCAGCCATTTTTTATAATCGGGATTGTTTATCAGCTCGTCAACGCTTTTATTCTCAAAATCGCCGAAATCAAGTTCCCGCATATATTCGGATATGCAAAGTTCGGTTTCGGGAAAAATAATATCCGCCGTTTCGGTACATCTTTTAAGCGGAGAACTGTAAACCCTGTGAACAGACGGATAGTCAAATACTTCCATTTTTGAGACTATCTCGCTCGCACCCTTTGCAGAAAGCGGAATATCCGTTTTGCCGATATAAATGCCTTTTTCGTTAGCCTCGGTCATGCCGTGCCGAATAACGCTGATTCTGTAGCCTTTCATTAAAAAAATCATTCCTTTCCTTTTAAATAATTATACTGTTTTATTTCCGCCTTGTCAATACGCTGTGTTATTGATATAGACAAATTGCATAAAAATCCACCATAATTTTTTAACTCCTGACAAATATAATGAAAATCACATCTTAAAACTGTAAATATTTCACATTTCGCCATATTTACTTATTAT
>CAMWQJ010000037.1 GCA_947176415.1 uncultured Ruminococcus sp.
ATAGAAATATATGTATTCTCACAGCGGAGGTTTTTTATTATGAAAGTAAGTCTTATTTCACATACGCCAGAGCCTGAAAGGCTTGTTGCCACGTCTGCGAGGCTCTGTTATTCGGACAGCGACATTAATTCTCTGAAAAACGGGCTTTCCGAGGAAAAGACGAAGAATTATATTGAAATGCTCCTCTCCGTCGGTCATGAAAGCGTTATGGAACACGTTACTTTTACATTCGGTATTGAGGGTATTTCACGTGCCTGCTCACATCAGCTTGTGAGGCACAGAATAGCGTCGTATTCACAGAAAAGCCAGCGTTATGTAAACGAAAACGGCTTTGATTTCATAACACCGCCTGAAATTTCAGCCGTCCCCGAAGCAAAGGAAGAATTTGACCGCCTTATGTCTCAGATAACCGAAAGTTACGGAAAAATAGCAGAACTTCTTACGGAAAGCCAAAAAGAAAGGCTTATGGGTGAGGGTCTTGACGAAAAGACAGCTACTTCAAAGGCAAGAAAACTTGCAAACGAAGATGCGAGATTTGTTCTTCCAAATTCATGCGAGACGAAAATAGTCGTCACTATGAATGTACGTTCTCTTTTCAATTTCTTCCGCCACAGGTGCTGTATGAGGGCGCAGTGGGAAATACGTGCCGTTGCAGACGAAATGCTTAAATTATGCATGGAAACCGCACCCGCTATTTTCTGCCATGCAGGACCGTCATGTGTTGCGGACGGCAAATGCCCCGAGGGGAAAATGTCATGCGGTAAAATAAGTCAGGTAAGGGAATATTTCAGAAGTCTCAGAAAATGACAGTGTATTTATTTCCTCAGCCGTGACTATAATAATTAAGTATATGAAAGGATTTTTTATTATGATTTATGTTTTTCTTGCAGAGGGTTTTGAAGAAACCGAAGCTCTTGTTCCCGTTGATTTGCTCCGCAGAAGCGGAAAGGAAGTTATACTTGTCGGCGTAGGCGACAATATCGTGAGAAGTTCACACGGCGTTACGGTCGTTGCCGACACCATAGCACAGGAAATAGTGCTTGACGAAAACCTTGAAATGATTATACTCCCCGGAGGTATGCCTGGAACTCTCAATCTTGAAAAGTCGCCGTATGTGCAGAATGCTGTTGACTACTGTGCCGAAAATGAAATTTATATAGGTGCTATATGTGCAGCACCGTCAATACTCGGTCACAAGGAGCTTTTAAAAGGCAGAAAGGCAGTATGCTATACGGGCTTTGAGTCTGAACTCTACGGTGCAGAAATAAGCGACGGAAAAGTAGAGGAGGACGGAATTTTCATAACCGCAAGAGGAGCAGGCGTTGCTGTTGAGTTCGCTTTGAAACTCGTTGAAAAAGCCGTGTCCGAAGAGGAAAGCAACAGACAACGCAAGGCTATTCTTTTTGACTGATTATGGACGAGAAAAAATTATTACGCAGGAAATTTTCTGAAATAAGGAAAAATATTGACGGAAAGTGCGGAAAAGATATTGCAATAGCGAAGAGATTCATGGATATGGAAATTTTAAAGTCCGCCGATACTGTACTGCTTTATGCGTCTTTCGGCTCTGAAATTGATACCTTTCCGACTGCATATGACATTATCGGAAAGAATATTCAGATAGCTTATCCGAAAAGTTTTAGGGACGGCATAATGACATTCCATATTGTAAAATCGCCCTGTGAACTGAAAAAAGGCATGTACGGAATATCCGAACCGGACGGGAGAATGCCGACAGCGGAAATTACAGACAATACAGTCTGCATACTCCCCGGACTTGCTTTCATGGAGAATGGCGGTCGTCTCGGCTATGGCGGAGGATATTATGACAGGTTTCTTGAAAAATATCCGCATATACATAAAGTCGCATTCTCTTATGAAGAACTTATTACCGATAGTCTGCCCGTAATGCAACACGATGCGAGGGCTGATTATATTGTAACTCCAGAAAGGACGGTGCTCTGCAATGCAGAACGAAGACGATAAGGACATTTTAAATGATGACGTAAACGAGGATATTCCCGCAACGGCGGAGGATATTCTGACGGACGAAGAAACAGCGGACGAAACAAAAGAACCGGAAGACGATTACGAAGATTATACCGAGGAAGATTCGCCGTCACCGCCGAGACAGGTTAAAAAGAAAAAGAAGAAAAAAAGAAGACGCAGTCGTCTGCCGGGGATAATAATTCTCACTACTCTTATAATGGCTGTATCCGTTTGTCTCTCGCTTGTTATAATAGCTTTCGGACGTGATATGCTCGGCATAGGCAAAAGCGAAAACACACACCTCATTGTTGTGCCTGAGGGTGCGACGACGGAGGAAATCTCCAATATCCTGAAAGACGAGGGAATTATAAAGTCTCCTGAATGTTTTCAGCTTTTCAGCCGTCTGAGAAAGTCGGATTCGCTGTATATCGCTGGCGAACACTTTGTTCGTCCAAATATGGCTTATGAGACTATAATAAACGAACTGACGAGCCTTGAGACGAATGATTCAAAGGAAACTGTTGAAGTGACTTTCCCCGAGGGCTGTACTCTTGCCGAGGCAGGACAGATTCTACAGGAAGAGGGCGTTTGTTCTGCCGATACATTTGTTTTCTATTTCAACTCGGGCGGTCTCGGATTTGACTTTGAAAATCAGCTCCCTACCGACGCAACGCTTAAATTCTACAAAATGGAAGGCTATCTTTTCCCCGATACGTATTTCTTCTATGAGAATATGGAGCCTGAGCAGGTATGCCAGAAAATATATCTCAACTTTGAAAACAAGATGACTCCCGAGAGATACGCAAAAATGCAGTCGCTTAATCTCAGCCTTGACCAGCTTATCACTTTTGCTTCAATCGTACAGAAAGAGGCTTCCAACAACGATACCATGACACTTGTTGCATCTGTTTTCTGGAATCGCCTTAACAATGCGGATATATTCCCCCTGCTCCAGTCCGACCCGACATCGAATTATTCGGAATTTGTAAGCTCGAGAATGGACGTGTATGATAAGACAGTCGTTGACGCTTATGATACATACGTGAGTCCCGGACTTCCGCCCGGTGCGATATGCAACCCCGGAACAGAAGCTATTGACGCTGTACTGGAGGCGTATGAGAGTAATTATTTCTATTTTATAGCAAACATCTATACAGGACAGACTTATTTTTCCGAAACGCTCGAAGAACACGAAGCATATCAGGAAATGGTCGAAGGACAGGTTGATGAATATATAGCGTCCTCTCTGGAAGCTGAGAGACTGTCTATGGCAGAAGCTGAGGCAAATGCGGAAAGAGAGGGTGCAGATGCTGAATAATGCCCCTGAAGTCCTCGCACCCGCAGGCGATACCGAACGTCTCGGCATGGCTCTTGAATATGGTGCAGACGCTGTATATCTCGGAAGAAAAAAATTCGGAATGCGTGCTTCTCCGCTTAATTTCAACTTTGAACAGCTTGTAAGTGCCGTACAATCCGCACACGCAAGAGGTGTCAAAGTATATCTTACCTGCAACACTCTTCCCCGAAATAACGAGATACCGCAGTTTAAGCAGTTTGTGGACGAGGCGGTCAGTGCGGAAGTAGACGCACTTATTGTTGCGGATATCGGACTTCTCGCACTTGTAAAAAAATACGCTCCCGATATGGAAATACACATCTCCACACAGACGGGAATTCTAAATTACGTAACAGCACGTGAACTTTATAACATGGGTGCGAAGCGAGTCGTTCTCGCAAGGGAGCTTTCACTTGACGAAATCGCTGAAATACGTGCAAAAACAAACTCGGAGCTTGATATTGAGGCTTTTGTACACGGAGCTATGTGCGTATCTTTTTCGGGCAGATGTCTGTTGTCGCAGTATCTCGTAAACCGTGATGCAAACCGTGGCGAATGTGCCCAGCCGTGCAGGTGGGGCTATCATCTCGTTGAGGAGAAAAGACCGAATGAGTTTTACCCGATATTTGAAGATGAAAAGGGAACATATATTCTCAACGCAAAAGATATGTGCATGATTGAACACATTGACAAGCTCGTTGAGGCTGGCGTTGACAGTCTGAAAATAGAGGGACGGGCAAAATCAGCATACTATACCGCCGTTATAACAAATGCCTACAGAATGGCGGTTGATGAGTACAGGGAAAACCCCGATAATTTTGTACTCCCCGACTGGATTCGTGATGAGGTCTATAAAGTCAGCCACAGGCAGTACTGCAACGGCTTTTTCTTCGGCACTCCCGAAAACTCGCAGTATTACGAAAACAGCGGTTATATACGGAATTACGACGTTGTGGCGGTTGTTGAAAAATGTGCGGACGGCACGGTTTACTGCACACAGCGGAATAAATTCCTCGCTGGCGATACGCTTGAAATCCTCGCACCTATGCGTAAACCTGTTACCGTTGTGCCGTCTGTACTTTTTGACGAGAACGGTACTGAAATAGAAACAGCCAATCACGCTATGATGAAATTTTCTTTTAAGTCTGACCTGACTTTTCCGACGGGTACGGTTATCCGCAAAGAAATAAAATAAAAAAACGGAGCAGGTTTTTTTAACGCCTGCTCCATATTTTTTTCACGAATTTTTGTCTACCTCGTGGAACTTTTTAATATTGCCGATTTTTTCGTTTCGTTCGTACATATCAGAATTTACATAATTGTAATTACGTTCAAGCCACTTAGCAACACCATCATTATCGTTTGAAGGAATGATTGCAGTGGCATATTTTTTTAAGTTATTGTGGGCATTTTCAACAGCGTATCCCTCATCAGCCAACATAAACATATCTATATCATTTTTGCCGTCTCCAAAAACAACTAACTTTTCACACTTCATTAAAGCCTGTAAATGCTTTATTGCATTTGATTTCGACGTTTCTTGCGGCATGATTTCAAGCCACTGTTCTTTAGAGTAAATATCTTTCTGATAAACACAATGAAAATCATGTTGATATTTCCGGTATAATGGTTCAAGTTTTTGTGGTTCGTCAATACAAGTGATGTAGAAAATTTTCCCTGACTTCAAATCATTAACCGTTTTTACAGCATTTGTGCGAATATCACCTTTTCGACTGTTAATAAAAATACTCATACCTTGCGTACATAATTCCGGAACGAATGAGAATTTTTCCTCATCATTTATAAAGGCATAAACTATAGGGTAAACCTCATTATTAAACAAATCTTCCAATAAATCTTCCACTGCATTGTCAAAATAGTTTTCAATTAATAATTCTTCTGAAATATTGTCAATAACAAACGCTCCATTATAAACTATTAAAGGTATTTTTGCAGTCAATCCCTTAGTAACTTTTTTTGCAGTTACAAAAGACCTTGCTGTAGCATAAGAAAAAATCATTCCTTTTTCTGTCAGGCTATTTATTATTTCATTTGTATATTCTGATGTAATTTCATTGCTTCTTAACAACGTTCCGTCTAAATCTGATACATATAGGGTATTCAATTTAATTTCACCTCGTAAAATTCCGCATAGCACTTCAGACATTATAGTCAGAAGTGCTATGTTTAAGTGTATTTTTTTATGTATTCTTGTCTACTTCGTGGAACTTCTTGAGATTGCCTATCTTTTCGTTTCGTTCGTCAAGAACCCTTTCAACGTCCGACCACTCAAGACCCTGATTCGCACACAGTACCATAACGTGATACAATAAATCATTGATTTCGTTCATTAACTCGTCGTTGTCGCCGTTCTTTGCGGCAATAACTGTTTCCGTTGCCTCCTCGCCGACCTTTTTACATATTTTGTCAACGCCCTTTTCGAAAAGATAGCAGGTATACGAATTTTCGGCGGAAGTGCCGTTTTCGTACTGCCTTTTTCTTTCCTTGATTACTTCAAAAATTTCTTCATATACAGTCATTTTTTACTTCTCCTCGTTATTATAGATTTCGTTAAAAAAGCAACTATAGCTTCCCGTATGGCACGCAACGCCCGTCTGCTCGACGTTCACTAAAAGCGTGTCATTATCGCAGTCGCCGTAAATTGATACAACTTTCTGCAAATGTCCCGATGTAGCACCCTTGTTCCAGTACTCCTGTCTCGACCTGCTCCAGAACCATGTATATCCTGTTTCAAGAGTTTTTTTCAGGCTCTCCTTGTTCATGTACGCAAGCATGAGTACGGTTTTAGTGTTCACCTCATAGCAGATTGCAGGGATTAACTCGCCCTTGACAAAAAATTTATCAAGGTCATTCAGGTCAATCTTTATCATTTCTATTTCTCCTTTCATTCAGGTCCAGAGCGATGTGATAAACATCGGACTCGCATCATCTGATTTTTCAAATCCGCAGTTTTCATAAAAAGCAAGTTCAGAATTATACGCAATCACAGCAATTCTGAGGTAATCAGAATATTTCTCCTTTATCATTCTGACAAGTTCCCTGCCAATATGTTTTCCCTGATATTCGGGATTTACAAGCAGATAATGAATATAAGCCGTCATAATTCCGTCGTCCATTGCACACACCATTCCGACAAGTTTATCGCCGTCCCATGCGGAAAAAACCGTTTTAAAGTTTTCCATTGCTGTTACGAGCTTATCAGGGTAATGCCCTGACGACCATTCAACAGACAAAAACAAGTTTTCAAGCTGTTCACGTCTGAAACTATGAGTATCTTTATAGATTATCTTCATTTTATCACCCACTCAATGTATCTTATAAATTCGCTTACAGCGTTCCACAGTTCCGCCCATACGAATATACCGCCGAAAAATGAGATTACAGTTATCATAAATTCAGTTAATAACCTACGGATTTTTTTATCTTCGGTCATGAATGAAACTATATCAAAGCAGAATACAGCAATACACAGAATCAATGAAATACTTCCGGCAATAATGCTAAATGGGTGTGCATAGGGGTGTTCTGACTGTCTGTAATCCCATACACAGAAAACGTGTATATAGCATATGAGTCCAAGACTACCGAAAATCCCGTAAATAAACGGATATATTTTCCTGATTTTATTCAGCATATAAATAACCTCCCGTATATCTACCGGACAATTACGCCCTTGTTTCTGCAATATGCCTTGACTTCCTGCACGGTAAGCTCTTTAAAGTGAAAAAGCGAAGCCGCAAGTGCTGCTGTTGCACCTGTCTTTTCAAAGACTTCTGCAAAGTCGTTTATCTTTCCTGCACCGCCACTTGCAATAACGGGTATACTGCAATTATCGCACACCGCTTTCAGCATTTCAATGTCAAAACTCTCTTTTGTGCCGTCGGCATCAATTGAGTTGAGACAGATTTCACCTGCTCCGAGTTTTTCAATCTGATGTACCCAGTCTATCAGGTCGAGACCCATGTCAACACGTCCGCCGTTTATGTAGACCGTCCACTTATGGTCGGCAATTTTTTTAGCGTCAATTCCTACGCAGATACACTGACTGCCAAATATATCCGCACCGTCCTTTATAAGCTGTGGATTTTTTACAGCCTGAGAGTTTACTGAAACTTTGTCCGCACCTGCACGCAGAGTTTCACGGATATCGTCAACCGTCTTTATTCCTCCACCGACGGTAAGCGGTACAAAAACTTTTTTGGCGGTCTCTCTCACTACGTCGAGAAAAACTCCCCTGCCCTCGAAAGAAGCGGTTATGTCATAAAAAACTATTTCGTCCGCCCCCTGTCTGTTGTATTCCTCGGCACATTCCACAGGGTCGCCGACATCACGCACTCCCTCGAAATTTACTCCCTTTACTACCTTGCCATTTCTTACGTCAAGGCAAGGGATTATTCTTTTTGCAAGCATTTTTTCAGCCTCCTTTATTTTAAATAAATCAGAAGTTGTAACTTTAAGATTTCATTTTCAGAAAATCTTTATATTTCCCGTCAATTTTTGTCTTTAGCTTTAAATAATCGTCTTCACTGCTTATAACGTCAAAACACCGCTTGTCATAATCGTTTGTACAGCATTCGGCGTAATCTTTGTGATAATCGTTGCTGATATAATAATACTCTATAAAAGGCAACAAATCTTCTTTTATATCCGAGTTCCAGAATTTACCGTCACAATTACAGAACAGATATTCTGTTCCAGACATCTGACCATTTCTTACTTTTTCACAGTCTTCTTTATCTGATTCGTCGCTTTCCATGCCGTTTTCTATTATCCACCTCAGAAAAAGTCCGATATGATTAGCAGACAAAGACCATATTTCGTCTTCCTGTGCTTCCGTAAGTTCTCCCATAATACCATGAGTTTCACGATATAGTTTTTCTGCACTTTCCCAGTACCAGTCTGCACGGTCTATTGCCATGGTTTCCTCCTTAATGATTGATTTTATAGTCCAGTGTACGCTTTATGAAATCATCTTTTTTATTGAAATAATATGGAATATAGTTTTCTTCGCACCATTCGGCAATCCTGTTTAATCTGTATTTTCTTTCAAACATATTATAATCGCCAAGATTCTGCCAGCCGTCATCAAAATATTCCCAGAATACTTTTGAATATTCTTCGTCGCTTAACCTGTTAAATATATTATTTAATTTTCTGCTGTTAAGTGATTTCACATACGCTTTCTGAACTTCAAGAGGCGTTATATCAGGGAAAACAATCGGATTTTCTATTGATTCGGCTTCTTTGCTGTCTTTTCGGCAGACAATAAATGAATACCAGTCAAAAATATACACTATCGGCTTATAGATTACTTTCATTCCCAACGGATACGATTCATTTACATCAAGATACATTTCCATTGCGTCTGTACAATTATATAATTTCTCATTTATTTCAAGCTTCATAATCTGTCCACCATAATTTTATTCAAACGCATAAAACAACGTTCTGAAATAACTGTAGATATTCTGATTTTCCGACAAACCCGAAACACTTCCGTCGCCTGCTTCTATAACTTTCCACGTTCCGTCAGATAACTCCGCATAATCAACAGTATAATAACGGCTTGGAAGATTACTGTATTTTTCAATCAACTCCGCCGGCGGTTGATTTGTATATTGTGCCTGACCTGAATTTCTGCTTACAGACGCTATTTTATTATTTATATAAAATACTCTGTACTCGTTGGTTTTTTCATTATAATACTTCAAATCAAGAAATTCCTTTATACATATACCGCCCGTAAGCAAATCCCCACGGTATTTATAGAAAATTTTCATGTATTCATTGAATTTCTCCTGCGTTACCGAACTGTCAAAAAAATGTGGAAACTTAGTATTTTTTACAGACTTTACAAAATCCTTTACCATAAATCTGCCGAAAAATTTTTTTACAGATTCCAAATCAATCTGTTCGTGCAAAGGGAAAATCTTCATTCTGGCTGTATCATTCCCGAATACATTGTATATGTTCGGAAAAATATGCATTAAAGTATATTCTTCAGGAGTAGTAATCAATCTTATATTATGACTATTTAATTTTTCGTAAAATGCGGTATACTGTTCGGGTTTCATCATCCAGCCACGCATAACAGCGTTACACGGAGAAGTCGGAACACGATTGAGAATAAGTTTGTTTTCGCTGAACCACTTATCATATCCGAAAATTATTATATCAAAAAGTCCTGTTTCCTTTACGGCGTTATATTCTTTCTGTAAATCCTCGTCAACTTCTTTTATTGAAAAGTAGCCTGACGGAAATAATATTGCATCTATTATATAACCACCTCATTTTCTGACAAAACGCCATTTAAGACCGTCAGCTATCACAAATGTACCACAGGCATTATTTAAATTTATTTCGCTCGGATAAGCCAGACCACATTCCGAAAACACAACAACTCTGTCATCACGGTTTTTTCCCCATAAATCCGTGCGAAACTCAATATTACCGTCAAAATATTCTAATGTGCCGTTACAATAACCCTGCAAAGAAAAACGGTATACTTTTGTAAAAAGCATTTCAAGCCGTCTGCCCCAGCACGTAAACGTTATTATCATGTTATGTGAATTGTCTATTAATGTATGACACATATCAGGTTCAATTACTCCGCTGGCATACATTACCGACTCAATATATGCGTCGTGAAAGTTGAAATTCTTATAAAATATTTCTATATCCTCATCGCTTTTTATTTCAATCCACGGATTGTCGTCATTGCAAAATTCTATATAGTCGTTATCAAGTATATAAAAATTATTCACAGGCATATTCAACAGCTTCCTTTAAATTCAGCGTACCCTTGTAAATGGATTTTCCGCATATAGTGCCGTAAAGTCCCATTTCTTTGCAGGTGATAATATCGTCCATTGTGTGAACTCCACCACTCGCAATTATATTGCAGTTTTCCGTGCCGTCCGCAAGAGCTTTTAGCTGTTCTTTGTTTACGCCCGTAAGCGTGCCGTCTTTTGAGATGTCAGTGAAGATAAAATATTTAACTCCTGACTTTATCATCTGATTTGCAAGGTCTATATAGTTCACATCGGAGGTTTCAAGCCAGCCTTCAGTGGCAACCATGCCGTTCATTGCATCAATTCCGACGGCTATTTTTTCGCTTCCGAATTTCTCAACCACATCACGTACGAGTTTTGGATTTTTCAGTGCGACAGAGCCGAGAATTACTCTTGAAATACCCATATCGAGATATTCACGGATAGTTTCAAGACTTCTGATACCTCCGCCGAGTTCGACTTTTAGATTAGTCTTTTCGGCTACGTCCGTGTAAATTTTATTGTTGACTGGTCTGCCCTCCTTTGCACCGTCGAGGTCAACCATGTGAATCCATTCAGCACCTGCATTCTCAAAGCTCCTTGCCGTTTCGAGATAGTCCGATGCGACTTTTTCAACAGTCGAAAAATCCCCCTTGAAAAGCCTTACACAGTTTCCGTCTTTTATATCGATAGCAGGTAGAATAATCATAGCAGACCTCCGAAATTTTTCAGTATTTTCAATCCCGTTTCACCGCTTTTTTCGGGGTGAAACTGTGCTCCAAAAACAAATTTTCCGTCATATACGAGTGCAGGAACTTTTCCGCCGTATTCGCAGTAAGCGGAAATATCTTTGTCGTCGCACTCCGCCTTATATGAATGTACAAAATATACATACTCATTTTCGCCGATACCGTCAAGCAAAGGACAGTCATTCAGCTTTTCAAGTCTGTTCCAGCCCATGTGCGGAATTATAAGGTTTTTGCTTTCCATTTTCCTGACAGGGCCTTTTATAAGTCCGAGACCGTCGCATTCTTCAAATTCATATCCCTTTTCAAAAATCATCTGCATACCGAGACAGATACCAAGAAAAGGTTTTTTTGCGGACTCTTCCTTTATAACAGCAGTAAGCCCCGAATCGTCAAGCATTTTCATTGCAGACGGAAAAGCTCCGACCCCCGGCAGAATTACAGCGTCTGCATTTTTTATTGAATCCGCATCAGAAACAAGGGTATTTTCAAAACCAAGATAGTCAAGTGCATTCTTCACGCTGAAAATATTTCCTGCTCCGTAGTCAACAACAGCTATCATTTATATTACCCCCTTCGTTGAAAGCACCGAGCCGTCCGTTCTATTTATTGCAACGGCTTTTTTCAGTGCGTGTGCAACGGCTTTATATACCGCCTCGGCTTTGTGATGGTCATTCGTTCCGTAAAGCAGATTGATATGCAGAGTTATTCCTGCATTGAAAGCAAACGCACGGAAAAACTCTTCTGTCATGCAGAGGTCGTAATTTCCGCACGACTGATTTGTGAAATCACAGTTGAATACAAGAAACGGTCTGTTGCTGAGGTCGAGACTTGCCATGGCAAGAGACTCGTCCATAGGGATATATGAAGTACCGTAACGGACGATTCCCGACTTGTTGCCGAGAGCCTGTCCGAGAGCCTGTCCGAGAGCTATTCCCGTATCTTCTATTGTGTGGTGACAGTCAACGTGTAAATCGCCTTTTACTTTAACAGTCATGCTTATACCGCTATGTACCGACAATGCCGTCAACATATGGTCGAAAAAGCCTATTCCCGTCGATATATCGACAATGCCCTTATTGTCCAGAATCACAGATATATTTATATCAGTCTCTCTTGTTGTACGGCTTACACTGCCTTTTCTTATAAAATCATTCATGTAAAATTTCCTCCAGAGCCTTGAATAACTCGTCCATTTCCTCGTCATTGCCTATGGTTATACGCATATAATTGTTAATTCTCGGTTTATTCCAGTAGCGGACGAAAATTTTACGTTTTTTCAGTTCCTCAAAAATATATCCTGCATTCTTTTCCTTGTGGCTTGCAAAAATAAAGTTACTCATGGAATCGGGAAAAACAAATCCGAGTTTTTTAAGTCTCTCCTTGGTGCGTTCACGTGTGGAAATAATTCTGCCTGTCGTCTCGCTGAAATATTTTTCGTCCTTTACCGTCTCTGCTCCGCAAATCTGCGTTACTGTATTCATGGTATATGAGTTTACCGAAAATTTCACGTCGTTCATGTATTTTATAAGTTTTTCATTTCCTATTGCAAAACCTATTCTCATTCCTGCCATTGAGCGTGATTTTGAAAAAGTCTGTATAACAAGAAGATTTTCATATTTTTCAGTAAGTGAAACACAGCTTTTTCCGCCGAAATCTATATATGCCTCGTCAATCATAACAACAGAGTCGGGATTTGATTTTACAATATCTTCAATCATATCAACACTTTCAAGAACTCCTGTAGGGGCGTTCGGATTAGGAAAAATTATTCCGCCGTTTTCGGTTTTATAGTCTTTTGGATTTATCCTGAAATCGTCGTCAAGCGGACATATTCTGTACGGAATCCTGTGTACATCTGCCCAGACATCATAGAAAGAATATGTCACATCAGGAAAAAGTATCGGCTTGTCGGAATTGAAAAAAGTCATGAAAGCCATTGAAATAACGTCGTCCGAGCCTACGCCGACGAATATATTATAGGGGCGGACATTATATCTCTCTGCAAGTGCGTTTACAAGTATTTCGGAATCGGTGTCGGGGTAAAGTCGCATTGCCGAAATATCGAAATCGTCAATAACTTTCCTTACCGACGGAGCAGGCGGATAAGGATTCTCATTTGTGTTGAGCTTGATTATATTCCTTTCTTTCGGCTGTTCTCCAGGGGTATACGGAATGACTTTCCGAACATTTTCCTCCCATTTATTGAAACTCATTTTTTAATACTTCCTTTCGTGACAAGCCTGTCTCATATATGAAACAGGCTTTTTTTATTTTATTCAAATCTTACCTTTATGGCATTTGCGTGTGCCGTAAGCCCCTCCCTCTCGGCTATCAGGACAATATCGTCCTTAGCCTCTGCGAGAGCCTCTTTTGTATAGTATATGTAGCTTGACCTCTTCGTAAAGCTCGCAACGCCGAGGGGTGAAAAGAATCTTGCCGTACCGCTTGTGGGAAGTACATGATTAGGTCCTGCGAAATAGTCGCCGAGTGGTTCGCTTGCATAGTGACCGAGAAATACAGAGCCTGCATTATCAAGACTGCCGAGAAGTTCCATAGGATTTTCCATAAGCACTTCAAGGTGTTCGGGTGCAATCCTGTTTGCGAGTTCAACGGCTTTTTCCCTGCTGTCCGTAATGATTATTGCACCGTATCCATCAAGCGACTTTTCTATTATTTCTTTTCTTGAGAGATACTCTTTCTGCCTGTTTATTTCAGATATCGTCTCGTCTGCCAGCTTTTCACTCGTGGTAACCATTATTGCCGATGCCAGTATATCATGTTCCGCCTGCGACATCAGGTCAGCCCCTGCAAATTTCGGGTCGGCTGTCTCGTCCGCAAGCACGAGAATTTCGCTCGGTCCTGCTATCATGTCAATGTCAACAACGCCGTAGAGAAGTTTTTTAGCTGTTGCAACGTATATATTCCCAGGGCCTACTATCTTATCGCACTTCGGTATCTCTTCCGTACCGTAAGCAAGTGCCGAAACTGCCTGCGCTCCGCCTGCCATGAATACCCTGTCAACTCCGCATATGGCAGCAGCAACAAGTATATCCTTATTCGGTGTGCCGTCCTTAAGCGGAGGAGTAACCATTATAATTTCCTTTACTCCTGCAATCCTTGCGGGTATTGCATTCATAAGAACACTTGACGGATATGCGGCAGTTCCACCAGGGACATAAAGTCCTACCCTTTCAAGCCCTCTTATTCTCTGTCCGAGAATAACTCCGTCCGCCCTTGCGTTTATAAATCCCTGCTCCACCTGTCTTTTGTGGAAGTCAGCTATATTTTCCTGAGCATTGAGAAGTGCGTTTACAAAATCAGGGTCAGCCTCCGTAAGTGCGTCGTTTATAACGTCCCTCGGCACTTCATAATATTCCGGCAGACTTCCGTCAAATTTTAAAGTATAGTTCTTTACGGCTTCGTCGCCGTTTTCTTTTACGTCCTCTATTATCGCCGAAACAGTCTCCGTTACTTTCCTGTTTGTTTCGCCTGAACGTCTACCGAGTTCGTTTAAAAACTCAACTTCCGCAGTGCCGTCAGCATAAATTTTTCTCATTTTATAAGTTCTCCTTTATAAGCGTTATAAGGCTGTCAATTTCATTCCGCCTGAGTTTCAGGCTTACCGTATTTACAATAAGCCTTGCGGAAACGGGTGCGACATCTTCGATTACTTCAAGTCCGTTTTCTTTCAGCGTTGTACCCGTCTCCACAATATCAACTATACCGTCCGCAAGTTCAAGAAGCGGAGCAAGTTCAACAGAACCCTCTATTTTTATAATTTCGGTGTCCATGCCCTTTTTCTCAAAGAAATTTCTTGAAACATCGGGATATTTAGTCGCTATTGTCTTTATCCCGTAACCGCTGTAAAAATCATATCCCTTTTTTGTGGCGAGTGCGAATTTGCATTTTCCGAATCCGAGGTCTACGAGTTCAAAAAATTTTCCGTGCATTTCCATTATCGTATCTTTTCCGACAACGCCCATATCACAAACGCCATGCTCAACGTATGTTATAACGTCGTTTGCCTTTGCAAGCACTACTTCAATATTTCCGTCAGCAATCGGAAGTATAAGACGGCGACCTTTTTCATGGACAGCTGTGCAGTCGAATCCGAGTTTTTCAAAAAGCCCGATTGTATCTTTTTCAAGTCTGCCCTTTGTGAGAGCTATTCTTATGGGTTTATTCATACTCTGCCTCCTCGTCGTCGCTGTTGATGATTACAACTTTCGGTATCTTTTTTTCTATCGCATAATTTCTTACTGTATCTATATCGTTGAATAATGCCGTCTCGACAACAAGCCCCTGTTCACGTATTTTCTGTGCGGTTTTAAGTGCCGATACCTCGAATCCCTCTTCCGCATAGACAATTGCGTCTATTCTCGGCATTGCAGGCATAACCCCGTTTTTCTCTATAAGTTTCGCAACTGCATTTACATTTACCGCAAATCCGACGGCTGGCACGTCATATCCGAACTCCGAAATAAGTTTATCATAACGTCCGCCTGAAAGCACCTCTTCGCCATGTCCCTGCAAATAGCCTTTCAGGATTATACCTGTATAATAGTCGGTCTTGTTTACAAGTCCCAAATCAACCGTAATGCTTCCGTCATTTCCGCAGATGTCGCACGCTGACGTGTAAATCTCCCTGAGTTCATCGAGAAGTCTTTTTATATTCTCGTCAGGCATTATCTCTTCGGCTTTTTCAAATACTTCTTAACAGCAGAAAAGTGCGGGTAGATTTTTAAGTGAATTTTTCACGGGGCTGTTTCCGAGTGAATCGAGAAAATCATTGAGTGCGGGGAAATTCT
>CAMWQJ010000038.1 GCA_947176415.1 uncultured Ruminococcus sp.
CCAGATAAAAATTATAGATAAATCTGCATACACCGATTGTTCTGTGAATGATTTGCTTTTGCTCAGGTGTTGGAAAAATTTCTGTTTTATAGCTTTTTAGCAATTTCTTCGTCCCCCTTGATTTTGTTTTTGTATTTTCTCAGTCCATAAATCCTGCAACTGAACACATGAATAATAGAGTCTCTTGCTTCCTGTTTAAGCCCTATCATCATAAAGCTTCCTTATTTAAATTGTCCGATAAATCATCACGAATCTGTATTTTTATTTTACTGCTGTTTTCAGAAAAAGTCAAGTCCTTTCAGAAATTTTCTTTCTTATTTCCGACCATTCGTCTGACGGTTCAAATCCCATAAGAATCTTTACAGCATACATCTCATCTTCTGCCGTTCCGTCAAGCTGATATTTTAATCTTTCTCTTATTTCCTGATTGGTTTCCTTATGTTTTTTCATAAATAAACCGCTCCTTTGAATTAATAAATTCTTTTATCGATTTATCAATTGCTGTTTACCGCCTTATCTGAATTTTTCGTCATACCGCCAGCATAAAAATAAGAGCGTTTGAATTTTTATATCTCGCCTTGGCTTTTGTAAAATTCCTGCATTATTTCTTCAGCATCGCTTTCTTCCTCTTCCCACTTATCCATATTTTCTTCAACCAGTCTTACAACAGCCTGCATGGATTCAGGCAGTTCTTCAATTGTATCAACTTTCTGTATCCATTCGTGCATAGTTCGAAGGTCCATACCCGTCATAGCGTGGGCAGTTTCATAGCCGTTATAAGTAACATAATAATATGTTTCTGTCAGAAGTTTAAAAGTATAGGATTCAAAAAAATCAAAACACTCCATAAATATCACACCTTTTCTTTACCCGTTATTTTATCACATTTTCCAGAAAAAATCAAGTCTTTTCCGAAATTATTTTTTGTCGGTTTATTGGGATAATTCTGCTCCCTGAAGTAGTCCCTGTCCTGCCCCGTCTGCCCGACAAAAGGGCATAAAAAAACGCCCCCTAAAGAGCGTTTTTAAAATAGTTTTATATCAGTTCTGATAAAGATATTTCTTTTTCATTGAAACTTTCATAATCCTGTCCGAAAAATATCTCTTCATAATTTCCGCTTTCCTTATAAATCCTTAAAATTGGACAGCCATGAACAGGATACGTGAAAAAGTAACTCACATCATCTTCACGACAATAACATGCTTCATATTTTTTATATCTTTTTATTTTTTTTGCTATATTATAAGCTTCTCTTGCAGTTTTAATCATTTATTCACCTTTTTCACAACACTCACGTATAAGCTCACTAACCTGCAGATTATCAATTCTACAGACTCTTGTAGGAGCAATCAGTTTTTTGTCAAAATATGAATTAGCATCCGCCTTATAATTTTGAGGGTCTATGAAATGTGTTACTCCGTCACGTTGTTCTGCTACAAATAAATGAGAACCATCAACAGTCTGTAATGAAATCTCTGCCCTTGCACCATTTCCACATTTTTTCATATATTTTTTTATATCGTCTATACCTGAACCATTCGGACAAGATTCCCATTTCATACCGACAAATATTTTTTCAAATTTAAATCCTAAAATATCATCATCAAAGGAAGGAGTAGCAGTTACATTATAACCACGTCTACGCATCTCATAAGCAGGGACACAACGCTGACAATTTATTTTATATTCATAACTTTTATTATAATTTGGATTAGTTGCTTTCATATCTTCATACGAACTACACTCAGAAGATTTTGTAGGTAAACTATTCAAATATTCTTCTGCAACTGGAAGATAACTTTTATTAGTAAAAGTATTTTTTATTTTACTTTTAAATTTATCAAATATTCCTGAATGATAATTATTTGCCAAGTTTATTTTACCACTGTTTTGAGAAAAAGTCAAGTCCTTGCGGAAATTTTTTTCGGATAATTCTGCTCCCTGAAGTAGTCCCTGTCCTGCCCCGTCTGACTGACAAAATCCCGCATTTTCTTCTGTTTTTCGGCAACTTTTCTTTTAGCGTCGTTAAGGGAATCAAGCATAGCTTTTTTTGTTTCGGGGTCTATAGACTCGTCAAAAGCAGTCTGAAAAAAGACATAAAAAAACGCCCTTTAAAGAGCGTTTAAACAGTATTAAAATTATTTTTTATATAATTTCAGTTCCAGTCGATAAGGATTTGAATATCTTTTTATTTCAAAATCCCAGTCAACTTCTGCATATTTAATCAGTTCACTTATATAGTCTTCCAGATATGGATAACAATCTCCGCAGAACGGGTGATTAAAACCTGAAACTTCATAACTCTTATTGCGTAATTCTTCAACTGGTTCACTTGTCAGAAATTCCATTAGTTCGGGTTTCATTCCCCACATTGTCGATACGCTCCTTTATTATTTTATTTAATCCATTGTTACGAACCTGTACATAGTTTTTCCAGACATCAGGAAAACAAGACTGCAAAAAATCAATATCTGAATTATTATTCTGAGCTTCTAAATTAAAAATATTTACAAATATTTCTTTTTCACGATTATGCACATTTTCTCTCAACCAATATGTAGTAGGATGTCCGTATAATACTTTAAATTTATTTATTTTCAATGCAGAAATTATATCACTAAGTTCAGGGTGTTCTTTTAAATCTATTTTATATTCGTCTATAAATTTTTGAATATGCTGATTAGAATACGAATTTTCAGATATTGATTTTGAAAATTGACTATCTTCAAAAGACCTGAAAAAATGATAGTCTAAATAATGCGACAATTCATGTGTGTATGTAGTATTGAAATCATAATCTTTAAAACGCGGATATTTCGGATTATAAAGTAATGTATCAAGACTTGCACTATATGCATATGCAACTCTGTCATCATTCATTTCATAAGTATAACAATTATCAACAGCATATCTCAACGCTTTCTGATGCTTGTCAGGAACATCTTTCAAATATTCTTCATATTTTTCTTTATGTTCTTCAAAATAAAATATTTCATCTTCAGGATTCGAGTTTTCTTTATCTTTTATTTTACCACTGTTTTCGGCAGAAGTCAAGTCCTTTCCGAAATTATTTTTTGTCGGTTTATAGGGATAATTCTGCTCCCTGAAGTAGTCCCTGTCCTGTCTCGTTTGCCCATTTAAACATAAAAAAAACGCCCTTTAAAGAGCGTTTTAAAATTAGTTAATGGTCATAATAATCAATCAATATTGCATTTTCATCGCCCATTAAATCTTCTGCATTATAGCCATATCTTTCGGGAAGATAATCAATATTGTCTCTGAGACTGTCTTCTAAAAGTTTTTTTAGTTCCAAAGTGGAATTATTTACATCTCCGAATATAGATTTATCAAATAAAATTCTTATTTCCGGAATTGCCTGTGCATCGTATTCAAATTTATGACAATGTTCCAGCAACAAGTCAAGCATCAAATCACAAAAATTATTCATAACTTTCCTCCAACATTCTTTCAAATTCCTGCAATGCATTTGGAAAAAACGATTGCATTCTTTTATATTTTTGTTCATCAAACTGAGAATCAAATATATTGGCAAATGCTTCCTGACATATTGTTTTTTTATTCCAATAATTTGTCCCGTCATGATATCCACAGCCTTTTATAGCTCCATATGATAAACCATTCACTATATCTGATACGCCACAATCTGTTCTGGGATTTTGAAATTGTTCAGAAATAATTATACACATTTCTTCATATGTTATATTTTCATCAGTAAATTGTTTTTTTAAGTATACATAATCCTTTTCCAATGCATTATAAAATTTTTCATTTTTAAAAGAAATATCACCTAAAGCCTTATCAATTAAATGACCATGCTCATGAAAGTACACCATACCCACTCCTTTACCATTACTGTTTTGTATGAAATCAAGAGTAAAATTCATATAAATCTTTTTGGTGGTTGGATTAAAATGAGGAGTTTTGCCAACAAGAGATTCATCAGCTACCGAGTCCAGACGTACATAATCTAAAAACAGATTCTGCATACGTTCACTGCCATTATTAAAACGATATGTCAACGCTTCAATATATTTAGGATATTTTTTTGAATACTGTTCCATATAAGTATTTTGAAACTCTTTTGCGTTTTCACTTAGTGGTTTAATCGGAAAATCAATATTATCGGATTTATTTATATTAATTTTACCACTATTCAATGAAAAAGTCAAGTCTTTTCCGAAATTATTTTTTGTCGGTTTGTCGGAATAATTCTGTTCCCTGAAATAGTCCCTGTCCTGACCCGTCTGCCTTACAAAATCCCTCATTTTCGCCTGTTTTTCGGCAACTTTTCTTTTAGCGTCGTTAAGGGAATCGAGCATAGCCTTTTTTGTTTCGGGGTCTTTGGTTTCGTCATAGGCGGTCTTAAAAGCCAGCTGTTCACGCTTTGCGGAGCGGATTTCCCTTTCTATTTTTCGCTGAGCCTGCGAAATTTCGTACTGAGAATATTTTTTTCCGTTATACTCAATGTTTTTTTCATCGAGTTTTTCCAAATCCTTTTCCGTGTAATTTCTTTTCGAGCGACCCTCAAAAAACGGAAACCAGTCATGACGGCAGTTCCAGCCACCGAAGCCGTCGCCACTGCCGTAACCGATGTCCCTTTTAGACAAATATCCTTTTTTCCCCGAAAGCGAAACAATTTTCCCCTGCCACTTGGCGTGGGAGGGTCTCGCACCCGAATGTGCTGAAATTTCCATTAAATCGCACCCTGCCTCCTCGGCGTTGATTACAGAAATTTCCCGTGCCGTCTGCCCGACTCCCGTCAGAACCGCACGCCTCACAGCGATATCAAATCTGTCGGTTTTTCCCGACGGATACCGAACCGCAACGCCGTTTTCAGCGGTTTTTTTCACAGCATTTTTTATTGCCTCCTGATACGAAAAAGCACCGCTTACAACCTGCATATGTGCCGAATTACAGGCGTTTATGTAAGCTGTCTGCGAAGTGTCGGCGGTGGTTAAAGTCAGATTTTTCATGTTTCCGAAAGTTTTTTTTGCCCTCGATTCAAGAACTTTTTTCATCGCCTCAGACTGACTTATTTCCACGGTTTTCAGCCCGTTTTCCCGATAAATTTCGTTATCCGACTCAACTGTTTTTCTTCCTGAATTTTCAAAAATTTCCCTTATTTTTTTTTCATTCGCTCCGCTTTTTTTTGAAATTTCGTCTAAAATATCGTTATATAAAAGCTCGGAATTTTGCAGTATTTCGAGCTGATATTCTGCTGTTGCGGTAATTTTTCCCGTCTTGATAATTCTGCGGATTATGTCGGAAATTATGTCGTTTTCAAGTTCCCGATAAAGCGAAACAGCCTCGTCCGCATAAACTTCATAACAATTCGGAGCAAGCATTTATTCACCTCCGAAAAAACCTGTTTCCTGCGGAATATAGTCATTTGCCTGACTTTCGTCGCAATCAAAATACCACGAAATAAATTTTTCTTTTTTTAAAATTCCGGCAGAAACCATTTGTAATCTACGCTGAAATTCCTTGTCGGAATCCTCAAGAACAGAATCGCCCCATGTGCAGATAATTTCCGCACTTTTTTCCGAAATACCGCTGATTTTTGCATATACCGAAACCGCATAGAATAAATTATTTATTGCATTTCCGAGACTTTTTTGAATTGCCGAAATCTGCGAATATGAACGCTGTTTTGACGATTTGATTTCTTCGGCGGTTTTTTCGACTGTCTGCGGGTCGGAAAGCGTGCCGTAAGCAAGTCCGACATTAAATTCAATTCGCTGTAAAATCCTGTTTAAATAATTAAATTCAGCGGAATCACGGATTTCCGGCGAAAAAATATTATAAAAATTCCCGTCCAGACTGTCAGTGTCGTACTGTCGGAAAATGCGTTTTTTCCGCTTAGGCAAGCCATTTTCACGCACCATGTCAATGCTCACGTCAAGTGCGGTTTCCTTGGACTCGTATTCCCATTCAATCCTCGCCCACTGCTCGTCAGCCTGACGAATTAAGTCGACGGCGTTCGCATAAACCGAAATTCCGAGCGGACTGCTGAGGTCGATATTATTTGCGGTAGGAACACGGAAATATGAAAATAGTGGTTTTTTGACATTTTTAAAAGTAATGTTGCCGACGAGACCCGACCACTCAGGAACTTCGTCAAATCCGCATTCATAGCCGATATACTCACTGTTTGAACTTTTGCAGACCTTATTTATTATTGTGTGCGAATTTTCAGAAATAGTAAAATTATGATATTCGAGAAGAGTATAATGGAATTTTCCGATAGTTTTTCTGCTGACAAAAATTGCGGACGTAATCTGCCCGTCAGAAAAATCGACAGGCAAAAAATCGCCCGTCCGAATTAAATCAATAAAAATTTTCCCGTGCGAAACAAACGGCTTGAAAATCATTCCGCCGAGTGCCAGAGATGTCGGTATTTCGGCAAAAAGCCGTTCTGTAAAATCGTCTGCAATTTCGGTATAAAAATTTTTTTCCGCATTTTTTATCACGCTTTCCGACATAATAAGCCTTGAAAATTCATTGCATATTGCGGTCGGAAGATTAAGCGAAATAATTTCCTTGTCGTCATGTTTTCCGAGCCAGAACGAGTTGTTTATGTAAATATCGTGCCATAATTCCGTCTGTGTCTGCATTTCTGCCGAAACACTGTTTTCGGCTGTATTTCGCTGAAAAAATCGGTTAAACGCCGACCTGACAAGCCCTGAAAAATTCATTTTTCACCTCCAAAAATCCGCCTTAAAACCGTGTAACAAAAATATCTCATATCGTCCATAGCGTGGTCATTTTCTTTTAAAACCGTGTCTTTTCCGTTATTTTTTTTGTCGTCCCACGAATATAAATTAAATTCACGGATAATATCCACGCACTTTTTATCAAAAAAAATTCTTCTTTTTTCAAGCAGATTTATAGTCGTTCTGATACCGTTTATAACATCGTTTCTCGCCTTTTTTACGGCGAATTTTCGATGTTTTCTAATGGTCGTAATAAAACTTGAGGCGGACGGGTCGATGATAATATTCTGAATTTTTCTGTCGCCTGCGAGCCTTTCAAGCTCTGAATAATACTCCTCATCAGTTTTCTGAATATTTTTTTTCCGCCCGTCATAATAAAATTCTTTTATTCGGATTGCACGGTTTTTTTCGACCGCCCACAAGCCCATTGAACACGGATTTAATGTGCCGTAATCGACTGAAATATAATATTTTGCGTCGGGCGATAATTCATAATTTTCAAGAACATGAATATTTTTTTTAAACACCGAACCGTACACCAGACCGTCTGCAATAACCCATAGACCTTTTATATAACGGTCGTGAAAAATGCCTGAATACAGGCGATTATAGCGGTTTTTGATTTCGTCGGAAAGCGAAAAATTATCGTCCATTGTGAAGTGAATACGGAGTGCGTTTTTTTCGGAATTTTTCTGAATCCATTCTTTAAAAAACCAGTGTTCAGGGCTATCAGGATTGCAGTTGAACCACATTTTTGAACTCGCAACGGAACACCTCGCAACCGCATTTTCAACGAAATTTCTGGGCATTAATGTCACCTCATCGAGCATTATTCCGGCGAGCGTTATTCCCTGAATTAATTTGTAGCTCAGCCTGTCGTGACCGCCGAAAAAATAGTACCTGTTGGTGTGATTTTTCAGCGATATATCGAGAAAATTACGGTTTGAATTTATTTTTATCTCAACTATTCCTTCGAGCCATTTTTGCATAGGAATTATGACATTTCTTTTTAAAGATTCGACAGTTTTTCCGCAGAATGCGAAATTTTCGCCGTCAAAATTTTTCATGCTCCATAGTATAAATCCGACCGTCATGGACATTGTTTTTCCCGAACGCACCGAGCCGTCGCAGATTATTGCATCATAATTTTCCGAATTTTTCTGACACCACCAGAACATTGATTTTAATTGTTTCTGAGATAATTTTTTATAAATCATTCAAAATTTTCTCCGATAATTTCAAAAAAATACGTTATTTTCTCATCACTGGAATTTCCCGAAATACCGCCTGAAACGTCGTTTTTTATTTTTGAAATTCCCGTTTCCGCCGAAATTAAATCGGAATTATTTTTCAGAAATTCATACAGTTCAATATGGCGTTTTTTAAATTCCTCCGCCAGTTTTTCACGTTGTTTTTTTTCGGGAATATTCAGATAATTTTTAAGAAAAGTTTTTAAGTCCGAAAAATCCGAATTTTTAACGGCATTTTTTGATTCCTCAAATCTCATGATTTTATTTTCAAGAGAATTTATTTTCTGCTTTTTCAAGTTTATTTTTTCACTCCTTTTTTGCCTGAATACAGCCAAAAATCCCGCGTTTTTAAATTCTGAAAAAATTTCAAATCACCGTTACAGGAAGCTCAACTTTGTGGCTGAAACCGTCAATTTCGACACAAACAACCGCTTTTCTTTTCGGCAGATTATACTCAATTTCACTGCCCGAATATTTCCTTAAAATACCTGATAAAACCAGTTTGTCACCGCTTGGCGTAATGTAGATTTTTGACGATTCTATGGGCTTTCCGCCGTTCCACAGCCACTCAATATAACGCTGTTCATACGGTTTCAGGAAATCAATATTCTGCGGATTTCCATTGCCTAAAAAACAGATTACGCCGTCAATTTTCTGCACTTCATAATAAATTTTTTCGGACAAATCACATCGTAAAAAAACGTAATTCACAAAAATAATTTTTTCGTAAATTCTCCACTTTTCGCCGTATTTTCGGAACTCCTGTTTAAGCGGTAAAACCGCATCAAATCCACGTTTTCTGAGTTCGGAAAATACAGAATTTTCGCACCCCTTTTTCACTAAAATAACGTACATATTCATAACTTTTTTTCCCTGATAAATTTTTTTATTTCCTTGTAAAGTTCAGGTTTTTCGTCCGCCATAGCCTCAAAAATAAGACTTTCAAACTGTTCCGCACCGTTTTCGAGAGTGCTTTTGCAGTCGATGTCGATTTTTTTCTTGTACGCAACAGCACGTGCCAGAGCGACCGAATTTTTCATTAATTTTTCAAAATCAATATTCTGCGTCTGGTCGTCCGAAAGGCTATTTATAGCCTTAAACACCTGATTGCTCAGCAGTCTTAAAATACCCTCCGTGATGTCCATATTTTTATATTTTTCGGTTTCTTCCATTATCGCACGGAAATTTTCCTGTGCCATTTTTAAATTTTCAAGCGTTTCATTTAAATTTGAGGCGTACCTCTGAACGCTTGATTTTGAAATTTCAAAACCGTTTTTTTTAATGTATCCGACAATTTCGTGATACGTAAAATCCGATTTTATCATTTCGTCAACAGCGTCTTTTAAATCGGTCGGAAGACTGTCAATAATCGAATGTTTTCTAATTTTTTTCTTCATATTTCCACGCATTCGTCCGAAATCACGCCTGCTAAAAGCTGAATGCCCTTAGCCGTTAATTTGGCTTCAATCAGGCAAAAATCGGTATCGGCAAGACTTGTCGGCTGTTTATTTTCGGTATGCCTGAGGTTTAAATATCCAGCCTCAAAAAGATAATTCACACTGTTTTCAATTTCGTTTTTTTCGATGTGATTTAATGCGTACTGAATGCTTTTTAATTTGTTGTATTTTGTTTTTAAAAGATTCACGGTACGCAGAACAGAGCCGTTATTTTCTACAAAATTCCCTGCCGAAATCCTTTTATTAAGCAATTCCTTATCCATTGATTTCTCCCTTCATTTCGAGCAAAATATCCATTATTCTGTCCAGTTTCCGTCGGTTTTCATTCTGTTCACGAAAAAAATCCTCTTTCGTAATATAGTCCTCTTTAATTTTCGCAATATTTTTACGGCAGGTGTCGAGTTCGTCCATCGTACGCTTCAGAAAGAATGAAATAACGCCGATTCCGGTCGTAATTACAAACTCAATTATAAAATTAATCTCCATATTTTTCTCCATAAAAAATGGCATAACTGATACCTTTTTATCAGTTATACCATATAAAAATATTTGCAGTCAAATAAAATTATTGAGTAATTTAAAACAATTTTTTAGGACGTAAAATAGCCCTTATCCTGTTCTCGCTGAGATTGTACTTTTTGGCTAATTCTCGGTAATTTCCGCCATTGAAATCACGCTTTATTTCGTCATCTCTCTCTCTTTGGAAAATCGTGTCGGACTTGCTTATATAAACACAGCTTCCTCCGAAATTATCAACGAGTTTTCTGTAATTTTCGATTCCGACAAGCTCTGCAACTTCCCTCTGCTCGCCCGTGAGTTTTTCAAGGTTCACAACATTTTTTTCCATTTTTTCCTCCGTTTTTTAAATTTTTATATCCATAAAATCCGCCATTGCAAGCAGTCCCGAATACGTGTAATTTTCGTTGTCGTAGGCGTTTGAAAATAAATTAACCGCCCCTCTGAGTGCCTGCTGTGTGCGTGAAACCTGCAACAGAAATTCAATTTCCGACTGCTTGTTTTCGGCTGTCAATAGCGGAAAAAGGCTACATATGTCTTCTCTCTGAATGTCGGTATTCCTGAAAATTTTTTTCTGTTTTGTGCGGTTTGTAATCTGTGCGAACTCCGCTTTTTTACCGCCGATTTTTGAAACGGTTTCGATGTTTCCGACAAAACAGATTCCGAGCGTCTGTTTTTTTTCATTAAAATAATCGGAAAAACTCCGCAGAACTTCAATTGCCTTTGCGGTTAAATGCTGTGCCTCATCAAAAATCAGAACCGTTCCGTCCGTAATTTTTTTCACAATCGAGTGCCATATTTCATTAACGCAACGTTCCTGATTCGCCCCGATTTTGTCCGCAATTTCCTGCAATAAATATTTTATATTCGTCAGGCACGGATTAATCGTAATTAAAAAACTGTTCGTCGGGTGGTCGGAAATAAATTTCTGCACGCCCTTGGTTTTTCCTATTCCCGCATCGCCCGCAATTACTGAAATACCGCCTTTTATCTGACATATTGAAATTATCTCGCAGACCTGTCTTGAAATGCTCGTGTCGGCATAATCCACCTCCGAATAAACCGATTCCGCCATTTTTTTTACGTCAAAATACGCTGAAATTATTTCAAAAAAACCGTCAGGATTTGCACTGTAAATTCCCTTTCTTATCTGCGAAAGTGCCGTTGCAGAAATTCCTATTTTTTTCGCAACTGCATTCTGACTTAAATTTTCACTTTTCTGTAATTCCTCGATTTTTTCAAGCAAAATCAGCTGTTCATCAGAATATTCCAAAAAAATTCACCCCTTTCTCAACTTGGCATTTCTGCCCATTTTTCGCAGGTCTATGACCACTGCCGTTCTATTTTCCTCCTCATTTTTTTCATCGTTTATTTTTTCGTCAGCCATTACCGCCACAATTTTTTTCGGCATATTTATAATAAATTTTTCGTCTTTTTCTGCCATTGCCCTCCGCACGTTCATGTCAAGAAGCGAAATTTTCTGCTTGTCGGAAAGCCCTTCGGAAATCCCCTCCGCCTTTTTTTTCACCATTTTTTTCGTCATTTTAATAAATTCCTCGGCATCTGAAATTTCCTCTTTTTTCTTCGTCAGATAGTCAACCATAAGCACGTCCGCAAGCTCCCACGTAAATAAATAGCGGTCGCTGTTTCCGTCGTAAATTCGGGCTTTTCTGAGGTCGGCAGGGTCGTACCGCACATAAACTTCACGCCCGATATTGTCGACCGTTTCAAGCGGATTCATGTACCATAATTTTTCACCGCAGACCGAAATACAAACGCCGTTTCTTTTGATTTTCTGCACTTTCGTCGTACGCATAAGCATAAGATTAAGGTCGGATTCAGTCGTCATTTTCACCGATTTACAGGTTTTATTCCACACTTCAATGCGTGAAAGCCCCTTGAACTCATTTTCATTTCCGCCGTATTTCTGAAGATTATAATCGCCGTCAATCCACGTTTCCAGAATTTCACGGACTTCAAAATCACGGGGAATTTTTCCGCTTTTAATTCTTTTTTTCAGACTTTCGGGTCGCTCGGAAATTTTTCCTCCGCAGAATCCCGAAAATAATTTTGAAAACTGATTTTTAAGCGTGCAGAAAGTCCTTTCAATCGGCTTGGCTTTGGCATTTCTTACGGTCGCATTCCGCATTTCTATGCCTAATTTCTGGAGTATTGTAGGCGGATTTTCCCCCGATGTTTCGGAATTTTTGCGTGTTCTGTTACCTTTTCCGCCTATGTCGTTTGTGAGAAATTCACGCCCGTTGTCAACATAAATGCAATGCGGTATGCCAAACCTCATAATGCCGTGGCGGAGGGCTAAAATTGTCGATTGCGAGCTGGGTTTGTCGGTGACATTCCAGCCCGTCAGAACGCCCGATTTTGCATCTAAAAAAGCGGTCAGATAAAGCCTGTGGATTTTATTTTCCTCGTCGACTGACTGAATATCAAGCGTGTGATTGTCGGCAATCCAGCAGTCGTTTGCACTCAGCTCGTCGTACATTCGCATAATATAGGGCATACAGCGGTCGGAAAAAGCCTTTTCGCCGTCACGCATCAGAATTTTCAGCGACTCGGGAACGTCGCTTTTTATATGCCTTAAAAAAGTCCGCTCGCTCGGAATTTCTTCCAGTAATTCAGGATAAAATTCCTTTGCCCACGCAATCGTGTTGCGGTAACAAAGACTTGCCGAGGGCTTGTTTTCGTCGAGCCAGTACCACAGAAAAGCATTCCAGACAGGCTCGGGAATAGCCGTTCTGCCCCTGTTGTGACCGCCTCTTTTTCCCAGTATTCCGTCAAAATCGTGCCTTTTGTAAGCCGAAAATTTTCGGTAGAGAATAGCCGTGCTGATTTGAATGTCCCTGTACCTGAGACGGCATTCGCCGATAAAATTTGCGTCGAACTCGGTTTTTTTCTCGAACTCCTCACGCCTCACCTGCCACTCGTCGAGCAGTCCGCACCAGAAATTTACACGCTGTCGCTCCTCTTCAGAAAGCTCCTCAAAATCACGCATATTCTCAGATTTTTCCGCATTTTTGATTTTTTTCGGCTTTTTTTCCTGACATTTTTCCTCATTTTTTTTTCTGATTTCGGAATAATATTTCGCTTTCAGTGTGTCGGGAAGTTCCGAGACGGGAATCATGAATTTATCACGGTTTTTTTCAGTTTTCTGCAATATATATGGAATTTTCCCGTTTTTGCACAACTGCTGTATGTATCTTACGGAACACCCTTTCAGCTCAGCGGTCTGCCTGACGGTCAGCAGGTCGGAATTTTCTGCGGAAATCATGAAAAAAAATCACTCCTTTCTGTTTACAACCGCCGAAAAATGTGGTAAAATAACTTTATGCAGATATTTGCTTTATATTTGCATATTAATATTATAGTTCACATTTGTGAAAAAGTCAAGTGTTTTCAGAAAAAAATCTTTTAATTTGAAAGGAAATGATTTTAATGACAATAATAGAAAGAATAATGGAACTCCTTGAGGAAAACGGCTTAAAACAGAGTGATTTGTGTGACAGCCTGAATATAAGTGCAAGTACGCTGACTAACTGGAAAAACCGTGGCACAGACCCGCCGTCAAGATTTGTGATTCCCATTTGTGAATTTTTTGAAATTTCGCCGGAATACCTGCTCACAGGTGAAGAAAAAAACTTTCGTGCGGTTACAGCGGAAGAAAATCGGGTGCTTGAACTTTTCCGACTGCTTGACGAGCCGGACCGCTGGCGGACAATAGGTCGAATGGAGGAGCAGGCAGAAAAAAACAGTTCGCCTAATCAATAGCGGACTGTAATATCGCCTTAAACATTTATTTTAGAAAGGAAAAGTACAATGAGTTATAATTTAGGCAGAGACGAAATATTCTGGAGATTGGGACATGAAAAATCTGATGAATTATTAGATGAGCTTAATCATCTTGAAAATGTAAATTTTCAAGATGAACAAGGTATTTCTTATTTAGAGGTTGCTTGTATTAATCATTATTTAGAGGCAGTTAAAATTTTATTGAAAAACGGTGCAGATCCGAACCTTACTGATAAATATGGAAGAAATCCGATTATATTCACTTTAGGTATTAAAAATGCTAATAATACAAAAATATTGGAAACATTTTTAAAATATGGGCTTGACTTGAATATGCCACATGGAAATTCTACTTTAAAAGAGTTTATTGAATCGTTTGAAGAAGATGAATGGAATATTCTTATAAAGAAATATGAAAATTAGTAGAGTTAATGTTTTAATTATTCTTATGTTGAGGGCAGATAGGACTTTCCAAATACTTGACGAGTCAGACCGCTGGCGGATAGTCGGTCGAATGGAGGAACAGGCAGAAAAGTAGTTCGCAATATAAAGGGGCATTTCAACAACGGACTCGTCAAAATGTACAACCAAAGCATCTGTTTCTGGACTTTATATCCTTGGATTTCAGTGTATAAAATAAATTTCAAACAAATTTTTTGTGCATTTTTAAAATTTTATCATTTATAGTTCGCAATAAAAAATAAAAAACAGTTCGCATATTCGCATTTTCAGAAAAAGATATTATGCAACAACAGCCGTTACAGAATTTACCGCATTAATTTATTTCTTTCCGACGTAAAATTATTCGCCTAATCAATAGCGGACTGTCATATCACAATAATATTATTAACTTTAATCCACAAGTTAAACCTAAACCAAATCTATTTAAGCGGTGATATTTTATGTATGTAAGAAGAGTTTTTTATGATGATTTGTCAAATCCCAACAATTATTTATTTCATGAAATTAATGAGTCAGACTGGAATGATATTTTAAAAATCATAAAAGGAATGGACGGACAATTAATATCCCAAATTACTATGGATAATGGTGATGAAGATAATTATTTATGCATTGGTGGAGGAAATAATGGATTATTTAATCTTTATATTTCCTTAGATGATAATTCTAAAATTTATACTTTGATTAATCCAAATCCTATAAAATCTAAGAT
>CAMWQJ010000039.1 GCA_947176415.1 uncultured Ruminococcus sp.
CTCGTATGCGGTGCAGAATATCGCAACGGCGGGCGACCACATTGTAAGCTCCGTAAATCTCTATGGCGGTACATATAATCTTTTTGCCAATACTTTGAAAGAGCAGGGGCTTGCGACCACTTTCGTTGACCCGTCAAGTCCTGAAAACTTTGAAAAAGCTATTCAGCCGAATACCAAGCTCCTCTATGCCGAGACTTTAGGCAATCCAAATTCTGATGTAATCGACCTTGAGGCGATTTCTGAAATTGCCCATAAACACGGCATACCGTTTATTGTTGATAATACTTTTGCAACTCCCTATCTTCTCAGACCGATTGAACACGGTGCGGATATTGTGGTGCATTCCGCAACGAAATTTATCGGCGGTCACGGTACAGTAATGGGCGGTGTTGTAATTGACAGCGGTAAATTTGACTGGACACAGAATGACAAGTTTCCAGGACTCTCCAAGCCGAATCCGTCCTATCACGGCGTTGTGTTTACCGAGGCTTGCGGAAATATCGCTTACATTATGAAACTCCGCACAACCCTCATGAGAGACCAAGGTGCGACTATTTCGCCGTTCAATTCATTCCTGCTTCTACAGGGACTGGAAACACTGTCACTTCGTCTGGAACGCCATGTTGAAAATGCTTTGAAGGTAGTTGATTTTCTTAAAAATCACCCGCAAGTTGAGCGTGTAAATCACCCGTCACTTGCACAGGGCAGAGAAAAAGAACTTTATGATAAATATTTTGCAAATGGTGGTGCTTCGATTTTCACTTTCGACATCAAGGGAAATTCCGAGACAGCAAAGAAGTTTACTGAAAGTCTGGAGCTGTTCTCACTGCTTGCCAATGTTGCCGATGTTAAGTCGCTTGTTATTCACCCTGCGTCTACAACGCACTCTCAGATGACCGAAGAAGAGTTGCTTTCCGCAGGTATCAGACCAAATACCGTGCGTCTTTCTATCGGTACAGAACATATTGACGACATTATAGACGACCTTAAACAAGGTTTTGAAGCTGTTAAATAATTTTCCGAAAATAATTTACATAATAAAAAACCGCCTTTTTGTATTAAGGCGGTTTTTTTGTTTTTCACATGATAATCAATATTATTCTGCCACATATAAAATTATTTGTATTGCACATCTGTAATAAATATTGTTTTTTTGTAATGTAAAATTTATTTTTTTATTGAATTTTTTTTCTGATTATGGTATAATACAGGTACAAAAATTTTTTCAGGAGTGATATTATGAATCAGGAAGAACTGATTTACATAAGCCGACAGTTTGCGAATATGTTTGGTTTTCCTGTGAGACTTTACGACAAAAACGAACTTGTGTTTTTTTGTTCGACCGCAAATCTCGCTGTTGACCCCGTTTCGCTCTGTCTTGACAAGATTTTAGGGAAGTCCGAAGAAGTAAGCTATTATATTTATGACGACGCTTTTTATTACGGCATAGTCAACTGCGGAGAATATAAATTCGTTGCAGGTCCTGTCAGCGAGCTGAAACTTTCAGACCACGAATTTAAAAAACTCAGTTTTCTGCTTGATATTGCGGGAACGGATATTCCGCTTTTTGTAACGTCAATGAAAAGCCTTACAGGAATACACCTTGATACGCTTATTCAGTCAATTATTTTATATAATTTCTCTGTCAACAGGACAATGTACAACATTTCAGATATAAGGATAAGCAATTCCGAGCAGAACAATATTTCTTCCAACATCAAGGAAGCTGAAATTTCTGACATCGGCGAAAAACTTTTTACAAATAATCTGCGTTCATACGAGATTGAAAATGACATGATTAAGAAAGTCATGAACGGCGATGTTGAGGGACTTATTGACGGTGCAACAAAAATACCTTCCGTAAGTTCGGGAAATCTCGCTCCTCATCTTCTCCGCCATACAAAGAACTTTTTTATAAAGCTCGAAACAATTATATCCCGTACCGCCATCGGAGCAGGTCTTGACGTTGACGAGATTTTTTCGATTGAAGAAATGTACATCAGAAAATGTGAATCCCTTGACAATATCGACCGCATAAAGAATCTGCAATATCACATGGTTATCGACTACGCCGACAGAGTTAAAAAACTTAAACAGTATAACGGACAAAATTCAAAGCTGATAAACGAAATTTCAAAATATATAAGGGCGAATATTTCCGAGCCGATTAAAACTTCTGATATTGCTGATTATATGGGCAAAAGCCGTGGCGGACTTACAACAGAGTTCAAGAAGCAGACGGGAATGAATCTTTCTGACTTTATCAAGCTGAAAAAAATTCAGGAGGCACAGGAACTCCTTTACTCCACTGATAAAAGCCTTGTTATGATAAGCGATTATCTCGGATTCTCCTCACAAAGTCATTTTACAAGGATTTTCAAGGAAATTACGGGAATCACTCCGAAAGAATACAGGGATAGTAACCACATCGGCAAATGAAAAAACTGCCATAATAAATGACAGTTTTTTAATGATTTGTCCCCTTTTATTTATACCGCTGTACGCAGTGCAGATGCGTATGCGATAGAAAAACTTTTATTATCATTTTACTTTGAATATAAATCTGAGGTAGTTATAGAAATGTGGCTGAACGCTTGAACCGTTGTGTTCGCCTGATGTAACGTAGTGCCAGATATGTTCAACGCCGTTTCCGTTCAGAATATTGTGGTATGCGGACGGCTGACTTCCTACAGTACCGTCATTTCCACCACCCGTAATCATCAGGAGATACGGCATATTGTAAGCGGGTTTAAGCTGATTTTCCTGAAGCTGACCGGGGTGCATACTCAAATCCGCACCGGGAGTAAGTCCGGGGGCAGGGCAGGAAGCACCGACATAGCCGAACAGGTCGGAACGTGTAAGACCTATGAAAAGCGATTCACGCCCACCCATTGAAAATCCTGTTATAGCCGTGTTGTCACGACCAGTTTTAACGGAAAAATTCTTTTCAATGTACGGCATTAGGTCGGTTGTGAGGTCGTTTATAAAGTTGTCATAATTAAGGGAGTTTGCAAGGTCGAGAGCTGAACAAGCCTCCTGAGTTTTGCTCGTGTAGATGTACGGAAATACTACAATCATTTTTTCCGCATCGCCTGTTGAAATGAGGTTTCCAAGCATATTGCGTACTTTACCCATTTCGGCGAGTGAATCCTCGTCTTCCCAGTAACCGTGCATTGCATACAGCACAGGGTATTTCTCATTTTCGGAATATCCTGGCGGAAGCAGAACGTTGACATTTGTCATTCTCTCTCTTGTCGTCGAATAATACTGATATTTTTTAAGCGTACCGTACTCAACCCATGAATATTCCTCCGTACAGCCGTCAAGTGCATATTCCGAAAGGGATTTTTCAGCTTCTTTCATGTATGCGGTCGGACTGACGGCAGGAGTATCTATAGGATTTGACGGTTTTTCAGCAATTGGAAACTCCTTTATCTGTCCGAGAATGAATTTCTGAATAAGAACAGCGTCACTAATATTATATTCACCGTTCTGGTCAACGTCTGCCGAAAGTCTTTCCGACTCGCTGTCAAAACCGTTTATAATGCCCTTACGTGCAAGAACTACATCAAACGCATCAATTTTCCCGTCAGCATTTATATCGCCGAGCGTGATTTCCGCCGATTCGCCTGCTCCGATTATAGTAGTACCTGCAACTGCACCTATAACCTCATCAATATAGAAATTATTTAAGGACTCGGCAGTTTCAATATAAATCTGCATATTTTTTGCGTCGGCTGGAATTTTATAGTTCCTGTTCGCAAGCTGTACCCACTCGCCTTTTATTGCCGTTGCCTCTGCAATTGTCGAGTATTGAGTATCGCCGTTTCCGTCGGTATACTGCAATTTGAGATAGAATTTATCAGTTGCACCGCCGTCAAGATAAATAACGTTTGCACTGAAACTATATTCGTTTCCTGCCTGAAATGCCCTTGTATCGAGAGTTTTGGAAGCACCGTTCCATGCGTCCGTCCTGTCCTTTACAAGAAGTGATTCACTGCCGACGTATGCCGTTCTACCGCTTGTGAGAACTTCTCCCGAGCCTCTTATATTCCAACCGCAAGTATCGCCCTCGAAACCGTCCGCAAAATACCAGCCGTATTGGTTAGGCTCGACTGTATCGGGGACAGACGGATTAGAGCCATTGCCCCATTCGCTTTCGGAAATCATTGAAATAAGCGTGTTATATGCGGGTTTAGGGTTGTTGTTTGAATCATATAAAAGTGCGTCCGAGCCGGCTTTGAGCCACGAATTAGCGTCATTAGGACCCCATATTGCAACAAGCGTTACTTTGCCGTTGTACTTTCCGCTTGTATTAACGTCCATAGCGTGCTGGAAAATTGCCTTGTACTTGTCTGCCTGTTCCTGAAGGGAATATTTACCGCTTTCAAGGGAAATATCAAGCTCCGAAACCTGAACATCACAGCCGATTGAAAGGTATTTGTCCATAGCCTCTAAATAGGAGTCAGTGCCTGCAAAACCCGTTGCATTGGCAGGTACGTGCGACTGCATTCCAACGCCGTCAAGCAGATTTTTTTCATAAAGAGACTTGCACATATTATATATAGTGTCACGCTTATGGTCCCAGTATTCGTTGTAGTCGTTATAGTAGAGGTTGCAACCCTCAGGAGCGTACTTTCTTGCATATGTGAACGCCTTTTCTACAAAGCTGTTGTCGCCGTAAACCTGTACCCAGCCTGATTTTCCGCCCTCTGCATTGTTGTCCCCTGGTTCTCTTGCACCGCCGAAATTAGCCGTTCTGTTTGAATCGTCGCTTATGCATTCATTTGCAACGTCATATGCGTATAAATTAAGGTCGGGGTATTGCGTTTTAATGGCACTGAACATATTTTTTATATAGCTTTCCATACGCTTATCCATGGTTGCAGAATCAACCCAGTTGCCGTTTGCGTCGAAATTCTCCTTGAAAAACCAGACAGGAGTCTGACTGTGCCAGACAAAAGTATGACCTCTCATTGCAATGTTATTCTTAACGCAGAAGTCCATAATAGCCGACGCATTATTGAGAGAAACGCCTATATCCGTTCCCTTGCATTGCGACTGAACAAGAGTTGCGTCAGGTTTCATTTCGTTCTCGCACTCAATGCTGTTGTAGTCCTTAATTATATTTGCAGTGATTGCGGAATTTCTGACAGTACCGCCGTTGAGAATATTTCCCACTCTGAAATAATCTGAAAACTCGTCTTTGAGACCCTTTTCACCTGATACCGCACTGGCAGTCAGTCCGCTTTCAGAAGTTATTTTTACGTCGTCAAAACTGAAATTATTTGTACTTTCTGTTGTAATGGTAAGCCTGAATTCATAGCTGTTTTGCGGAGCTTTATAGTCGGCGGAAATTTCCGTCCACTTTCCTGCCCTGCTGTGCTTATTTCCGAGTTCAACAACCGTTTCAACGCCTGTTTCTTCATTTATATAAAGCAGATTCAAGTGGAAAATTTCGTCTGTCTCGCTGTAAACTTTAATACTATAGTTATAGTCAACACCGCCACGGAGATAAAAACCTTTTGACGAACTCGCACCGTCTGTAACGTCTTTGCGACCCGTTACAGCCATACCCCTTGAATTATTGAAACCTATGCCGTTTTCCGCCGTAAGCTGAACAGTATCAGCATTACCATACCAGCCTTCATAATTCACTTCAAAGTCGTTGCTGACAATCTCCGAGGCAAACGTTTTTTCCGAAATGACAGGCATATATGCCATAACTCCCAGACTGCATACCAACGCCGTCATTCCTGACGTGATTTTCTTTAGACGCATTTAAATCCCTCCCGATTAAATATAATCATTTAATATATTATCCGAACTTTCTTAATTATATCATATATATATTCATTTGTATTGCATTTTTGTCAATTTGTTGATATATTTGTCATGCAAATTTCAATCTTTTTAAGAGCAGGGGAGAAAAGGGACTATATATGGCAAAATCTATCCTCGGAAAATTTTCAAGTTGGAACTATGCGGAAGTATAATCCCTATTTTCCTATTTCTTTTTTAAAAAAAAAAAATATAATATAAAATATAAAATAGGGGTTTATAGTTCCGTATCATTCCGCAAATTATTGCAGAAAAAGAATTGAAAAAAGAGTTGAAATATGATATAATAAATTATTATTTAATGATTGGAGAAATTTTTATGCAGGGAAAACTTATTGTAATAGAAGGTCTTGACGGAAGCGGAAAAGCCACTCAGTCGGAAAAACTTTATGAATATTTAAAGGAAAAAGGAAAGAAAGTCATAAAGGTTTCATTTCCTGACTATGAAAGTCCGTCGTCGTCGCTTGTCAGAATGTACCTGTCGGGAGATTTCGGAACTGACCCCGATTCCGTAAATCCCTACGCCTCGTCAAGTTTCTATGCGTGCGACCGTTTCGCAAGTTACAAGACAAAATGGAGCAGTGAATATAATAGCGGAGCGGTTATTATAGCTGACAGATATACAACTTCCAACGCTGTACACCAGTGCGCCAAACTTCCTGAAAAAGAGTGGGACAAGTTTCTTAAATGGCTTTTTGACTATGAATATAATCTCCTCGGAATCCCGTCGCCTGATAATGTCATATATCTGCGTGTCGATACGGAAATAAGCAGAAAACTAATGAATCACCGCTATAATAACGATGAGACGAAAAAGGACATTCATGAAAAAAATACGGACTATCTTAAACGTTCCCGTCTGTCCGCTGACTATTGTGCGGAGACGCTCGGCTGGAAAACTATAGAATGCACGGCGGACGGAAAAATGCGGACGGTTGACGAAATTTTTTATGATATTCTTTCAGCAATTGGAATTTAAGTTATTGACAAACTCCTTTATAAAATGTATAATATATACAACAGCGGATTGTTTTTCTGCTGGAATATATTTTTTTAAAAGGAGGACGATTTATGAAGAGAAAACTTCATGCATTGATTACTGCGGTTGTCATGGGTATTTCGCTTGCGGGCGGAGCAGTTTACGGCGATGTTACGGAATTTACAGAGCCGATTGTTGCTTCTGCCATATCCACTGACTATCCCGCACAGCTAATCAATATCGCAACAAAGGACAATTCAAAGGTGCTTACGGAAAACGGCACGGCGGACGGTTCTGCACTCGCTTTAAAGGCTCTCGGGAATGATTTGTCTCCTTCATGGAGATTCGACCGTGTAGGCTCAGACTCAAAGGGTACGTTTTTCAAAATCACCAACGCACAGTCGGGCAGACTTCTCACACCGAATGGCTATAATGTTTCGGCAGGAAATGACGTTATTATTTATGGAAGTGAGTCGGCACAGTCTCAGCACTGGTATGTAGTTCCCGTGAAGAATGACCGCCTCGGAAACGGTCTTTATTACAAGATTGTCAACTATTCTGATACGTCGCTTGCTCTCACTCAGGACAGCAAGGGCATGAAACTTGCAAGCTATACGGGTGCGGACAATCAGCTTTGGCTTTTAAATTCCGACGGATTACAGGGTTTTGCAGGCTATTGCAAGGACGATAATACGGGCAAAGTCAAGGCAGGTGATATAGGCGGACTTTTCGGTGAAATCGTTGAGGTTAACAATTTTAACGACCTCAAGAAATATGCGGAGTCCGATACTCCCTATACTATTGTTGTGACAAAAAATATCAGCGTTAACGAACTCAATCTTAACGGCGAGCGTTATATGTGTACGGCAGGACGTATATATATTCACGACAACAAGACAATTATAGGCAGTTATAATGCCAATACCCTCTATAATGTGCAGTTCTGCACGAGTTCGGGAAAAGGTGTCGGCAATAACATTATCATAAAGAATTTTGAAAGCACACACGACGCAGAGTCAAATAATAACGACTCTATACAGTTCTATTTCGGCTCTGGCGAAAATATCTGGGTTGACCACGTTACTTTTGTCGGACATGACAATTACGGCTATGCCCCGAAAACTCAGAAAGTTGATGAGGATAAATTCCTTGCGTGCTGTTATGACGCCGACTACTGCACCGTATCGGACTCATCATTCGGCAAGCACAAATATGGTCTTATCCTCGGATACCCCGACAGCTCCGAAAGCAATTATGCAAAATATGACGGCTACCCGAGAATGACTCTCGCAGGAAATAAATTTGACGGAACGAATACAAGAGGTCCGGGGCTTATGCGGTGGGGTTATTACCACTCGTTAAACAACTTTGTAAATGATTTCAGCATGGCTTATACAGTACAGGCAAACTGCCGAATCTTTGCGGAAAACTGCTATTATACAAAAGGCGGTAACGTTATATGCGACTGGAATTTAAGCAGTGGCGAAATGGCTGGTTCTTTTGCGGAAACAGGTTCTAAATTCAGCGGTTGCAACAGAACAGTGAGAGGCGAGGGAACGGCAAACAATCCGAGCTATTCAAAAGACTGCACATGGCGACCCACAAGCAACTATGATTATATCAAGCTGACTGCTGACAATGCAAAAAGCTATTGCAGTACATACAGTGGCAGACAGAAGTCAAACGGCGATATGATGTATATGCGTTTTGCAAGCAAGGGTGTTCCGAGTGCTGGTTATACAGAAGTACCAAGCGGAGATATGCCGATAACTCCCACAAAGCCGACAGCAGAGATTTTCGCTGAGGGTTCGGCTTACAGATTCAAGAATGTAAATTCAGGTCTCTATATGCAGGTTGCTGAGGCTTCCGCAAAGAACGGTGCAAACGTTCAGCAGTGGGGAACTTCTGACGGAGCTGTCCACGATATCTGGAGACTTTACAGTGCAGGCGACGGATATTATTATATAGCCTCGGCTGTCGGCGACGGTGCAACTTTTATGCTCGACGTTGCAGGAAAAAAGACGGCGGACGGCACAAATCTCGACATCTATCAATCAAACAAGGGCGATAATCAGAAATTTATGATAACTAAAAATTCTGACGGCTCTTATAAAATTCTTACAAAAATTTCGGACGGAAATTCAGCCGTTGAGGTTGCAGACGCTTCAAAGGAAAGCGGAGCAAATGTTCAGCAGTGGACGGTAAACGGCGTTAATTGTCAGGACTGGATTATGGAATCAGTTTCAGACCCCGGCGTTAAAATGGATACGGCTTATTTATATGAGTTTAAAAATCTTAACAGCGGTCTTTTAATGGAAATAAAGGACGGCAAGACGGAGGCAGGTGCAAACGTTCAGCAGTGGGAGTCAAACGGTCTTGACTGTCAGAGATGGACTCTTCAGGCTTTTGCAGGCGGAGGAAATTATTACTATATCCGTTCTTCAGCAAATCCGAATTTTGTTCTCAGGGCTGACGGAGCAGGCGACGGCGGAAATATTTCAATAGCCGAATATTCGACAAAAGACAGTGCAATGCTTTTCAAGTTTGCTAAAAATATTGACGGAAGTTACCGCATTATGACAAGGGCTTCAAAAGACGCTTGTCTTGTTGAAGTTGCGGGGGCTGACAAAAAAGGCGGTGCAAATATACAGCAGTGGTCTCCGACGGACAACGATTGCCAGAAATGGAACGCCGTAACGCTTACAACAACAACTACTACCACCAAAACAACAACCAAAACCACTACAACTACTACAACAACAACTACCACAACCACAACAAAAACTACCACCACAACAACGACTGAAAAACAGTCTGTAACCGGTGATTTGAGTCTTAACGGAAAAATCGATACACAGGATTTGGTTCTCATGCAGAAATATATCCTCGGTGCTGAAAGACTTAATTCGGAGCAGTTAAAGCTCGCAGATATGTCAGGTGACGGAAAAATTGACGCATTCGATGTTGTACTTTTAAGACAGGCATTAGTTAAATAAATCGCAAGGACTGTTGCTCCGAACAGGAACAGCAGTCCTGATTTTTTTGGTAAAATAAAAAGGACGAACCGCAGTTCGTCCTTGAGTGTTAATTAGTCAAAAGCGTGTGAGGCAACCATAGACTGAATCTCAACCGCATCACTTATTGTCACTCCGTCGCCGTCGCCGAAAACATCAGCATTTACGATACCCTGAATTGTCATCTGGTACTTGTCGGGATTTGCGATAGACTGCATTATAAGTACAACGTCGTCTATACTTACCTTGTTGTTGCAGTCGGCGTCGCCTGAGAGCGTTACTTCGGGAAGGGTGTTTACAACGTCCGTTACATTCAAATACACTTCATCCTCATGATAACGAATACTTCGTATAAAACCTGTATCTTCTTTTACTTTCTTTGCAAATTGAAATTCGTCCGTATTTACAATAGGACTAATCGCAACATCATCTATGATGCATGGTGATGTTTCATACTCTATACCATTGGCAGTAAAGTATTCTTCTAAAATCGTGGCTTCCTCGTTGTACAAGAAATAGTCGCCCCAGCCCCATGATGTAAAAATCGAACTACCATATAAACCGAAATTGTCTGAGCCATCCTCAGATATAAAGAACTTATATTCTGGTCTGTCATAATAATCAGTCATTTCCTGCCATACAACATACTTTGTGTTGTCTATTTTAAACGAAGTAGTATATTTATTAATACCGGGATTATTAATATCTATTGCCCCAGATGTCATTGCAGTCATTGAAACTGCACACACAGCCACAGCTGAAACAGTGGCTAACATTTTCTTGAGTTTTTTATTCATAAAGAGACCTCCTTACCAGTTAATATAGCTGTTTGCTTTATAGAAGTGTATTAAATCGGTAGTAATTCTTGTGCCATAATTTACATCATTATTACCTGTGGTGTGAATTGCCACTACTGTATAATATGTTCTTCTTTTATCTTCATCTTCTGATACTGATTTTGATTCAGTAATGTAGACAGGACCACCGCTGTTTCCACCACTGCTATCTGCTTTATAATAAATTAATGAGTCTTTTATATCATAAACAATACCATTTCCTGAATACATCATATGTTCTGTATCAGTATTAACTCTTTTTTCATTATTGCCTGTTCCAATTGTTCCTGGAAATCCCGTCACCGTTACAACAGAATTATTATCATCAAATGAATATAATGGCACTCCTAAATCAAAGCAAGCATAAAATCTTAAATCTTCTTCTACTGTAATAAGAGCATAATCATAATTATTGGAACCACTACTTATATATTTTGAAGGAACATGATATTTTACAGGAGTAGCATGCATTGTAACATCTCCATTTGTATCAAATAATAAAATATCAGATATTTTTTTCGGATTTGGACTAACTTTTTTATATTCATATACACAATGCGCAGCTGTAGCAATAACATGGTCACTGACTACAAAACCAGAACATCTATCAGTAGAATTTAATATCTTAACAACTCCTGATTTATTCCAGTCTATAACTCTGTCATCTGTTCCGATAACAGAACGGGAGTTGTCTCGAGTCGGAAGTTTATCAAGAGTGTAAGTCTTCATTAATTGACCGGTCTTTGCGTTGAACACCTTGTATTCTCTTTGAGAGTTTGCCGCTTCGGATTTGTTTCCTGCGTACATAGCCGACAGAATCATCAGCACAAAGGCAATGACAACGGCGGTGGTTTTCTTTAAGTTTACAACATTTGTTTTCATCATGTGTCTCCTTTCGTCAGCCAACCCGACTCATAAAGCTGAGCATAGTATGCGTCCATGGGGCTTATAACGCCGTTTCCGTCAATGTCCAGCTCATCAAGGTCGGTCGGCTCAAACTTTCCGTTGAGATACTGTAGAATCATAACCGCATCATTAATACCGATTACACCGTCACCGTCAGGGTCGGGGACGGAATCAGACACGGCAAATGTAGGGGCTATGCTACACGACATGACCGCCATTACTCCCGAAAGAAGAAAAACCGTCAGTTTTTTGTTTACTTTCATAGTAAACTCCTCCTTAAAAAATATTCCGCACAAAGAACACTCCTCTTTTACATTATATTCTTTATGTTAATTAATTGTACCACAATATCACTGATTTGTCAATACATTAAATAACAAAATTTTCCGGAGGGAATTTGTACATATTGTATAATTGCCGATATTTCGGATATTCTGAACAAATTACAACAGCATAAATCAGGTAAACACTGCCACACCGCACAGGCTTAAAACCGTCATGATAATACCGGCAAGAAGAACACCGCACATAACGGCAATAATACTTTTTTTGAAGTCAAGTTTCAGGAAACTTGCTGCGAGAGTGCCTGTCCACGCACCTGTACCAGGGAGGGGAATTCCGACGAACAGGAGCAAAGCCCAGAACATACCCTTACCGGCTTTTTCCTGTAGCTTTTCTCCGCCTTTACTGCCCTTTTCGAGACACCATGTAAAAAATCCTCCTATAACTTTTTTGTCCTTGCCCCATTCGAGAACTTTTCTCGCAAAGAGGAAAATAAACGGCACGGGTATCATGTTTCCAATCATGCACAGCGGAAGAGCCTTGTACCACTCTATTCCGAAGCCTATGCCGAAAGGCACACCGCCCCTTAGCTCTATGATTGGCACCATTGAAATAAGAAAAGTAAAAAGATAATATTTTAACATATAAATTCACCTCACTAAATTATCGCATATTTTTTTCGTTTAGTCAATAGTTCAGGAATAAAATAGCAGAAATCCCATGAAAAGCGGAATTTTCACGGGATTTTTTGTTATATATGCTGATATATCAGACCGAGGATAAAGACTTTTTATTTAAAATATTCATAAACTCTTCACCTGTTATTGTTTCCTTTTCGAGAAGGAAGCGTGCAAGTTCATGAAGTTTTTCCGAATTTTCGGAGAGAATACGCCTTGCCTTTTCGTGGGCAGATTTGATTATATTATTTACTTCTTCGTCAATCTGTGTTGCCGTCTCCTCTGAGCAGGCAAGAGACGAGTCACCGCCGAGGTACTTGTTATTGACGGTTTCGAGTGCCACCATGTCAAAACGCTCGCTCATGCCATAATGCGTTATCATAGCCCTTGCCAGCTTCGTCGCCTGTTCGATGTCGTTGGACGCTCCGCTTGTACAGGTATTGAAAATCAGTTCTTCCGCCGACCGTCCGCCCGTCAGGGTTGCGATTTTTGCGAATGCCTCTTCTTTCGACATGAGAAATTTTTCACCCTCGTCAATCTGCATTGTATAGCCGAGTGCGCCCGAAGTTCTTGGAATAATCGTGATTTTATGTACAGGTGCGGAGGCTTTCTGCATTGATGCAACAAGTGCGTGACCGATTTCATGGTAGGCGATAATTTCCTTTTCTTTCTGCGAAATAACAGCGTTTTTCCGCTCGTAACCTGCGATTACAACTTCAACGCTTTCCTCAATGTCAGCCTGTGAAACTGCATTTCGTCCGTCCCTCACGGCTCTGAGTGCAGATTCGTTAATTATATTAGCAAGTTCCGCACCCGACGCACCTGCTGTTGCTCTTGCGACTGCGTTGTAGTCTATATTGTTTTCTGTTTTAATTTTTTTTGCATGGACTTTTAAAATTGATTCACGTCCCGATAAATCGGGGAGTTCGGCAGGTATACGCCTGTCAAAACGCCCAGGGCGGAGAAGTGCGGGGTCGAGGGATTCGGGGCGGTTTGTTGCACCAAGAATAACAACGCCTTTTTTTCCGTCGAAACCGTCCATTTCGGTTAAAAGCTGATTGAGTGTCTGTTCTCTTTCGTCATTTCCACTAATCTGACCGTCTCTTTTTTTGCCGATTGTGTCTATTTCGTCAATAAAAACAATGCACGGTGCTTTTTCGTTAGCCTGTTTGAAGAGGTCACGCACCTTTGCTGCACCCATGCCTACGAACATTTCCACAAATTCAGAGCCTGAAATTGAGAAAAAAGGCACGTCCGCTTCACCTGCGACCGCCTGAGCCAGAAGGGTTTTTCCCGTTCCAGGAGGACCGACGAGCAAAGCTCCTTTAGGGAGATTTGCCCCGATTTCCGCATATTTTTCTGGATTATGCAGGAAGTCCACAATCTCAACGAGAGCCTCTTTAGCCTCGTCCTGTCCTGCAACATCGTTAAAAGTTTTACCTGTCTGTGCCTTGACATAGATTTTCGCACTGCTTTTGCCGAAAGACATCGAATTTCCGCCCATTTTCTTGGTGATTCCTTTCATAAGGACGTTCCAGATTACAATCATGAAGACGAGGGGCAGAATCCACGAAACAACAAACTCGGCAAAAGGGCTTACGGTTGCGATATTTCCCGTAAAATCGATGTTTTCGTGACTGTAGAGGCGTGAAACAAGGTCAGGGTCGTCAAGCCGAATTGTCGAATAAATCTGCGTTGTGCCGTCGTCCTTTTTGGTTTCAAATTTAATTAAAGTGTCTTCAATCTGCACTTTCTGCACGTTATCTTCGTCAATCTGACTGAGAAAAAAGCTGTAATTCGTCTCCTTAACCTGCGAGTCTTTCATAAAAGGTATAACCATCGTATTAAAAGCCAACAGCAGAATAAGGCAGATTGTACCAAAAACAAGCATTTGTCTGAATAACTTTTTGTTATCTTTCAATAAAATCACTCCTTTTAAGAACATTATAACACACATTTCCGCAAAAAACAACACACAGA
>CAMWQJ010000040.1 GCA_947176415.1 uncultured Ruminococcus sp.
ATATAAATACTGCGGATTATTTTGTCATGCAAGGAAAAAATCCTCAAAATCCCGAAAAAAAGGCAAGAGTTTCATATAATAATTTATATACAAATATATTATATTTATATGTGTATTATGTTAAAGCGGTGAAACGGTACAAACCATATATCATAGAATTTCACAGGATATTTTCGGAAAAAAAGCCGTTGCGGATTCACAGACGGCATAGTTATAACATTACTATTATATAGTAAAATGATTCTGCACCTCTTTCATAATACTCTTGACATATCTTAGTATATGATGTATAATTTTATCAGAATATTTATAAAAGAGGGGGATTTTAATGCTTTCCGCAAACAAAAAGATAATGTTTTTTCTGACTCTTGCACTCTTCGCACTGGGAGTCTCATGCTCGCCTGAAGAACAGCAGAGTTCGGAAGAAATTCCCGTGCAGGCAACAACGGCTGAAACGGCAGTTATTGACACGTATACGGAGATTCCGACACAAACGCTACAGGCTGTCGTTACCGAAACCACCACTACCACCGCAGAATCAACCACAACTGAAACCACCACCACCGCCACAACTTCAAACATAATCAAGGGAAATATTTATGACACAAATGGCTATTTGCTGATGTATACGGCAAAAGGCGAGGACGGAAAAATGAAAAGAAAAGTCAATGCAGAATACGCCGTGCCATTTGCAAATATAATAACAGAGATGTCAGACGGCTACGACAAGCATTTCAATGACATTTTAAGCAAGCCCGCCAGCCCCGACAGCAAAAGGGGGCAGTCTATTCAGCTGACGATTGACGCTGACGTGCAGACAGATATATATAACTATATGGAAAGCATGAATATAGAGGGTTCGGCTGTTGTGATGAGAACGGACGGCTCTATCGTCGCACAGGTTTCCTATCCGTCATACGACCCTGACAAAGTAAAGTCTCAGGAATACGACGAGGAGCTTGCATGGGGAGAATACGGCAACAAGGCTTTTCAGAATTTTGAGCCAGGGTCTTGTTTCAAGATTATGTCGGAAGTCATCTCCGACAAGCACGGTATATATTCGGTTTACGACGACGGCGAATGGACAGACGAGGGTGCTACAATTGTAAACTGGGACCATGATACGAATATGAGTTATCCCATTCCCGACAGGAATCTTTATTCGGCTTTCACGAGTTCAAGCAATATCTTTTTCGCAAAGGCTTTCGACCAGATTGGTCAGGAAGATGTGCTTTTCGACCTCGACTATATGTTCAGTTTCATAAGCGGTATTGAATGCGATTTCGGCAGTATACACAACAACATCAAAATAACCTGTGCCGACGATTTAAGGCGAAGTGCATTCGGTCAGGCATACGTGCTGACGTGTCCGATTTATCTTGCTGCACTCGGTCGTGAAGCGGTATTCGGCGATATGGTCGAGCCGTTTGTGATTCAGAATATAGTTGACTCTGAAAATCCGAAAAAGATACTCCGAAACGGAACAGCACCGAATCAGACAGTTGCAAGCATACCTGTTGAATACCGTCAGAATCTTCTTGACGGAATGCTCGGCGTTGCCTCGGGACTTGCGGTTTATCCGAACGGCAACTATACTTTCTACGCAAAGACAGGCACGGCGGAAACATGGAAAGGCGATTTTCTCTACATAACGGGCTGTATCTGCAATCCGTACGACGTTGCTGGAAGTACTTACAACTACGACACCTACAAAAGCGACGGCGGTTCTTACACTATCGTTATGCAGATTCGCAACCCTGAAGACCACGGATTTGAATATGCGAGCGAATCAGGTACATACTATACTGGAATTGTGAATGCCGTGCTTGCCAATCAGAATTAAATAATTTAAAAAGCGTGGTGATTTTTTTGGAGACTCCAGAACAGACAGCGGTGCGTGTATCTGTAATAAGCATTATCGGAAATATATTTCTCTCGTTGATAAAGCTGATTGCAGGAATTATCGCACATTCTCCTGCAATGATAAGCGATGCCGTCCATTCCGCCTCCGACGTTTTCAGCAGTGTAATAGTAATAGTCGGCGTACGCATTTCGGCAAAGGCGGAGGATAAGGAACACCCCTACGGGCATGAACGTTTCGAGTGCGTCGCCTCAATAGTCCTCGCTGTAGTTCTTCTTGTGACGGGACTTTTCATAGGTGCAGAGGCTATGGAAAAAATAACGTCAGGAAGTTATAAAAGCATGGTTATTCCTGAAATTCCCGCACTTGTAACAGCCGTCATATCGATAGTCTCAAAAGAAGGAATGTTCTGGTATACAAGATACTATGCAATCAAAACAGACTCGGGGGCTGTCATGGCAGACGCATGGCATCACAGGAGCGACGCACTTTCTTCCGTCGGTGCATTTGTCGGAATAGCAGGTGCAAGAATGGGTTTCTCTATTCTTGAGCCACTCGCCTGCCTACTGATATGCCTTTTCATTGCAAAAGCCTCCTTTGATATTTTCAGGGACGCTGTTGACAAAATGGTAGACCACTCGTGCGACAACGAAACGGAAGACAAAATGCGTAAATGCGTTCTCTCACAGGAGGGCGTGAACGGCATAGATATTCTCCGCACACGTGTTTTCGGCAACAGGATTTACGCCGATATAGAAATTACCGCCGACGGAGAAAAAACGCTTACGGAGGGACATGAAATAGCAGAAAAAGTCCATTCGGAGATAGAGAATAATTTTCCGAAAGTAAAGCATATAATGGTACACGTCAATCCTGACAAACAATAAAAGGAACGGTTTTAAACGGATACCCATATAGAAGTTTAGCCCTGAAGCAATTATTGATAACTGCTTCGGGGCTTGTTTTTATTATTTGATTAATCGCACAAATGAAAATTTATTGTTTTACTTTAATCAAACTAATAAAATTTTTGATTATGTTTTTTAATCATAAGTGTTAGAAATAATGCAATCAGTATAATGATACCTATTATTACTAAAACAGAATTGTAATTATTTATTCAAGTAATATTTGTTTTCTTTAGTTCTTACTAATACCCTCTGTTTTTCTAAAGTGTCATTTACTTTTTTGAAACCATTAGGGTTAATAATTCCAGCTTCTGAAAATGTTTTAGCAGTTTCTTCAGTAAAAGCACCACATTGAGATAATTTTTTTATAATAAAGTTCTTTCGTATTAAAACTATTGGTGGAAAAAACACAATTCTCAACGCCTTTCATTTACAAATTCTGATTTATCTTAATTATACATCAAATCAGCCGTCTTGTCAATAAAAATGCCATAGCACTTTTGACTGCAAATCAAAAAACTTCTTTATTAGCTCCCATCTTTCGCCGTCCCTTATTTTTATTTATGATTTAAGAGTTATTCCTTTTTCAGCGAGCTTTGCAATAACTCTGTCCGTAACAGCCGAAACTTCCTCACGAGTGAGGGTTTTTGTCCTGTCCGAAAATAAAATGCGTACCGTTATGGACTTTCCCGAATCATCTTTATAAGTGTCAACAACGGAAATTTTCTTAACAAGCGGTGAATTTTCAGTATAGACCGCCGAGCCTATGGGGGCGAATCTGTCAGCCATGAAAGTCAAATCAACTTCCATTTCAGGATATTTTGACGGCTCGTCATAAACGATATTATTTGCCTTTATTTCGGCAAAATCCACAACATCAATTTCCGCATAGACGACAGAAGCCTTTTTGTCAATCTTCTTTGAGATTGTCGGGTAAACAACGCCTATTTCGCCTATGGACTTACCATTGCAGAGAACTGTATTAAGGTTTTTAGGGTGCTGATAAGAATGCACTGCCTGACGGTTTTCAAAGAAAACAGGCATATGCTTTATGTCGTCCGTCATGACGGCGATAATATCACGGAGTTTAAGATAAAGTCTTTCTAAAGATTCCGTCTTGCTGAAAAGGGTTATGCAGAGTTTTTTATGCTCGTTGCAAAGATTCGTTTCGGGATTTACTCCGTCAACAGTTCTTCCTATTTCAAAGAGACCGAAACTATCCGCAAAATCCGTATTATATTTAACCTGACAAAGCTGTGTCGGCACAATCGACCGCCTTATAACCTCGATATTCGGATTTGTCGCATTGATAAGCCTTATATTGTCCTCCGCCTCTATGCCGAGTGCCTTGTATTCGTCGGTATAGTTCCACACATAAGAGTGTACCTCATGCAGAGAAAAACGCTTTACGAGGAGGTCTTTTATGCAGTCTTCAACGCTTTTTTCGATATCTATGCGAACAGGATAAAGCGGAGAAACAGCAGTATTTACATCAAAATTATCATAGCCGTAAATACGGGTGATTTCCTCGATTATGTCGGCTTTCATTGTGATGTCCTTTGTAGCTCTCCACGAGGGGATAACAACTGAAAACACATCATTTTCAACGCTTATGCCGAATCCGAGAGACTCAAGAGTCTTTACGATAGTATCATTGTCAATCTCTATACCCGTGTATCTGTCAACAAAAGCCTTTGTGAAGTCAAAAGCAATCTGCGGATATTTATATGCATACTCATCTGTGAGAGAGGAAATAACCCTTGACTGCGGGTCGGCGTCAAGCATAAGTTTTACAAAACGTCCTATTGCAGTTACTGTCATTTCAGGGTCAAGGCACTTTTCATAACGCATTGAAGCGTCCGTGCGGTGTGCAAGGCGGACGGTTGACTTTCTCACGGATACCGCATCAAATGTGGCTGATTCAAGAGTGAGTGCCGTTGTATCGTCCACTATCTCAGAATCAAGTCCGCCCATTATTCCGGCAATGGCAACAGGCTTGTCGCCGTTGCAAATCATAAGCGTGTTTTCGTCAATATTCCTGTCCACGCCGTCAAGAGTCCTGAAAGTAAAAGGCTCTTCAAATCTTCTTATGCGGATTTTGTCAACCTTTCTTGAATCGAATGCGTGCATAGGCTGACCCATTTCAAGCATGAGATAGTTTGTGAGGTCGGCAAGGAAATTAATCGCCCTCATACCGCAGTAATAAAGACGTATACGCATATTGACGGGGCTGATATTACGCTTTATATTATCAACCTGCAAACATGAATAACGCTGACAAAGGGGGTCTGAAATCTTCATGTCAATGCTCGGAAGACTGTCAAACTGGCTTAAATCTGCCGTTTCAATCGGTTTAAGAGGTCTGCCCGTAAGTGCGGAAAACTCCCTTGCTATGCCATAATGTCCCCATAAGTCAGGGCGATTGGTGAGAGATTTGTTGTCAACCTCAAAAATTATATCCTCAATCTGATAAGCATCTTTGATGTCAGTACCGTTTGCGAGGTCGTCGGTTATCTCCATGATACCGCTGTTATCGTCGCTTATGCCTATTTCCGACTCCGAACAGCACATTCCGTAAGACGTATATCCTGCTAATTTTCGGGGAGAAATAGCTATATCGCCTATCTTCGCACCCACCTGTGCAAAAGCGGTTTTCATGCCAACACGCACGTTAGGAGCTCCGCACACAACGTCAACAAGTTCTTCTTTTCCTGCGTCTACTTTCAGGAGATGAAGTTTTTTTGACTCGGGGTGTGCCTCTACGGACTTTATTTCGGCAACGACTATACCCGAAATATCCGAGCCTTTCATGTATATTTCATTCTCGACCTCTGCCGTTGACAGTGAAAACCTGTGAATCATTTCGATTTTGTCAAGTCCCGAAAAATCGACAAATTCAGAAATCCAGTTCATTGATAAAAACATTTTATTTTCCTCCCCTATCTCATTCAGCCGTAAACTGTGACAGACTTTTCAGATTACCGCTGTTGAGGTCTCTTATGTCCTTGATTCCGTACTTCATCATGGCAAGCCTTGTCATGCCGAGACCGAAAGCAAATCCCGTATATTCTTCGGGGTCTATTCCGCCAGCCTTTAATACTTCGGGGTGAATCATTCCGCACGGGCATAATTCAAGCCAACCGCTGTGCTTACATGACGGACAGCCTTCACCACCACATATCAGACAACTTATATCAAGCTCGAAACCCGGTTCGACAAACGGGAAAAACCCAGGGCGGAGACGGACTTTTATATCTTTCCGAAAAACTTCAGACAGCATTGTTTTCATGAAGAAAATAAGATTTGAAATCGAAATATTTTTGTCAACCATTACGCCTTCCATCTGAAAGAACGTATTTTCGTGGCAAGCGTCCGTTGCCTCATTCCTGAAACATCTTCCGGGGAAAATCGCCTTTATCGGCTTGCCCTCCTCAACAAGAGCCTTGCGGTATTTCCTGTAAATAGCGTTTTGTCCTGCGGAGGTCTGGGACTTCAGTAGCTGACCGTTGGTGAGATAATAGGTATCCTGCATATCTCTTGCGGGGTGGTGCTTCGGAATATTCAGCGACTCGAAACACTCATAGTCCGTAACAATCTCGCTGTAGTCCTCGACGGTGAATCCCATTGACCTGAATACATTTTCGCACTCTCTCTGAACAAGGGTTATCGGGTGATAAGACCCCCTGTCGAGTACGGGCGGAGCAGACAGGTCGAACTCGGGAACGGAATTTATTTCCCTTTCAAGTTCTTTCTGCTTTATCTCTGCCGTTTTTCCCGAAATAGCCTCTGTTATTTCATTTTTCAGCATATTCACCTGCTGACCGAAATTCTTCTTTTCCTCGCCTGAAAGTTCTTTCATAGACTTCAGAAGACCCGTAACACTGCCTTTTTTTCCGAGATACTCTATGCGGAGTTCCTCAAGTGCCTTGGCGTTCACGGCATTCTGCACGGCGGAGGAGAATTTTTTTCTTATTTCATTGATTTTTTCCAGCATTGTGCATTTTCCTTTCATTGATTGTATCTTTTATTATATCACCGCTGAAAATATTTGTCAACAAAAAAACAGTGCGATTAAAAATTATAAAAAAATTCTGCTGTAAATAATTGGCTTTACAAATTGTGAAAAATGTTGTATAATATATAATATCGGGAATTTATCATTTCCGACCGATATTTTATTAAACGGAGGTTTTAACTATGTATATTACTTGTCTCGATTTGGAGGGCGTACTTGTTCCTGAAATATGGATTGCCTTTGCAGAAGCAAGCGGTATTCCCGAACTCAAGAAAACAACAAGGGACGAACCCGATTACGACAAACTCATGACATGGAGGCTCGGCGTTCTCAGGGAACACGGTCTCGGTCTTAAGGAGATTCAGGAGACTATCGCAAAAATAGACCCCATGGACGGTGCAAAGGATTTTCTTGACGAACTCCGCACGCTCTGTCAGGTTATAATCATAAGCGATACTTTTACGCAGTTTGCATCGCCCCTTATGAAAAAATTATGTATGCCGACTATCTTCTGCAACTCTCTGGAAGTTGCCGAAAACGGCGAAATTACGGGATTTAAAATGAGATGTGAACAGTCAAAACTCACTACTGTAAAGGCTCTCCAGTCCATCGGCTATGAGACAATAGCAAGCGGTGACAGCTACAACGACCTCGGCATGATTAAGGCAAGCAAGGCGGGATTCCTTTTCAGAAGTACGGAACAGATAAAAAAAGATAATCCCGATTTGCCAGCATTTGAGACTTATTCCGAACTCCTTGACGCAATAAAGAAAGCCATGAAGTAAAAATGAAATACGGACTTGTTATGGAGGGCGGAGCAATGCGTGGGCTTTTCACAGCCGGCGTTACGGACGTTCTCATGGAAAACGACATCAGATTTGACGGTGCTGTCGGCGTGTCTGCCGGTGCTGCTTTCGGCTGTAACTACAAATCAGGACAAAACGGACGTGTTATCCGCTATAACACACGTTTCTGCCATGACTGGCGTTTCTGCTCTCTGCGTTCTCTTATCAGGACGGGCGATATTTACGGGGCTGATTTCTGCTATCATCAGATACCCGACAAGCTCGATGTGTTCGATACGGAGACTTTCAACAACTCGCATATGCGTTTTTACGTCGTATGCACAAACGCCGAAACAGGCAGACCCTTTTATCATCTCTGCGAAAAGGCAGACCATGAATGCTTTGAATGGATAAGGGCTTCCGCCTCAATGCCGATAGTTTCGAGGATAGTGGAAATTGACGGCTTAAAACTCATGGACGGCGGTATCTCTGATTCCATACCGCTTAAATTCATGGAAAAACAGGGCTATGGTAGAAATGTTGTTATCCTCACGCAACCGAGGGGATTTACCAAACCTCCCTCGAAAACCGCAGATAAATTTAAATTTATGCTCAGGAAATATCCGAAACTTGTTCACGCAATGAGAGTACGGCACAAGATGTACAATGACGAGCTTAAATATGTCAGAAATTCCGAAACGTCGGAAAAAGCCTTTGTTATCGCTCCTCCTGAAAAACTTCCTACAGGACGTATAGAGCATAACCCTGACGTGCTGAGAGAGGTTTACAGAATCGGCAGAAAAACAGCAACCGAAAATCTTGACAGAATAAAAACTTTTCTGAATATATAAAACCCCTGCAAAAAACAGGGCTTATAAAGAAGTTTTCGCCATAGCATTTATGATTTTCAGTCAGAAGTGCTATGGCGTTTATATTGACAATATAACGGCTTTGATATATAATTATTACTAAGATAAATCGGAATTTATAGGAGGAAGTAATATGATATGGGTTGACGGAAGTGAAATAGACCCCAAACAGTTTTCGGGAGAAGAGTTGTGTGGAAAACTCGCACTTGAAATGTGGGCTGATTGTGAGCATTGGTCAAAATGTGCCGAGTTCATACAGAATGCTTTATTCATAATTGACTTTGATACAGTAACAAATATGGAGGGCTTTCCCACACCATATTACGGATACTTCACATCTGAATACTATTCTCAAATAATTAAAGCATTCCATGCTATTGGTGACAATAAAGATGCGGATATCCTTACAGAAGCAGGTCGCCTTGATTCATATTACCAAAAAATTCTTGACAGTACAGAAGATGAGAATGAGTCTGATAAAATTTATGACGAATTTAGTGAGAAGATTGACGAGTTAGAGAAGAAACTGTATCTAAATACAGAATTTGATATGTGGGCTTTGCTTTACAAGTACATTGATGAACATATTGGCAAGCTGTAATATTCTCACGCAAATTCTGATTTATGTTAGTAATCGAATATTAACAATAAGCCCCGACACAGTTATGAATAACTGCTTCGGGGCTTAAACTTCTTTATGGGTATCGAACTAAAACAGGGGATTATTTTTTTAATATTTTATCTTACGCCAAAAATAAGTTTGTCATAAGTTGGGAAAGGCCAGTATTCCTCAGACGTAATTGTCTCTGCCTCATCAACTGGTTTGCGGAGTGCGTCCATTCTCGGAAGAACTTCGTCTCTCACGAATGCGGAAGCCTCGATAGCACTTTTAATCTCTTCAAGGTCTTCAACAGCAGTTTCAAGTCCGCCTACAGCTTCGCAGATGTCGTCCATAAGACCCGAAAGCCTTTCAACTATGCACTTTTCATATATTGATTTGCCGAAACCTTCTTTTGCCTTTGCGTTTGCGGAAATATCGCCCGTAAACTTCGAGAGTGCCGGAAGTATCTGCTTCCTTGCCATATCAATCATAGTCAGTGCTTCGATATTTACAGTCTTTGTGTAATTTTCAAGCATGATGTCACAGCGTGAGATAAGCTCGCTTTCCGTGAAAACTCCGTGCGAAGTAAGCATTTCAACGTTTTTCCTGTCAAGGAGCTTAGGCATAGCATCGGCAGTTGTGCGGAGATTCGAGAGTCCACGCCTTTCAGCCTCTTCAATCCAGCTGTCGTCATATCCGTTGCCGTTGAAAATAATCCTCTTGTGTGCCTTTATAGTCTCTCTGATGAGTTCGTGAAGTGTGGAATTAAAGTCATCAGCCTTTTCAAGAATATCCGCAAACTGTTTCAGTTCTTCTGCAACTGCTGAATTGAGGTGGATATTTGCACATGAAATGCTGTTTGAAGAGCCAAGCATTCTGAACTCAAACTTATTTCCCGTGAATGCGAAAGGCGAAGTTCTGTTGCGGTCTGTGGTATCTTTTCTGAACTCAGGAAGAACGCCGACACCGAGTTGCATAACCTGCTTTTTTCCGCCGTCATAAGTCGTGCCGTTTTCTATGGCATCAAGTACAGCCGTAAGCTCGTCGCCGAGGAAAATCGAAATAACAGCGGGCGGAGCTTCATTTGCACCGAGTCGGTGGTCATTTCCTGCCGTTGCAACGGAAAGTCTCAGTAAATCCTGATAGTCGTCAACAGCCTTTATTACTGCCGAAAGGAACAGCAGAAACTGTGCATTTTCATAAGGAGTCTCACCGGGGGTGAGAAGATTTACACCCGTGTCCGTAGAGATAGACCAGTTATTGTGCTTGCCGGAGCCGTTCACACCTGCAAAGGGCTTTTCGTGGAGAAGGCAGACAAGACCGTGTTTCTGTGCAACTTTCTGCATAATCTCCATAGTAAGCTGGTTATTGTCAGTTGCGATATTTGTCGTTCTGTAAATAGGTGCTAACTCATGCTGTGCAGGTGCTACTTCATTGTGCTTTGTCTTTGCAAGTATTCCGAGTTTCCAAAGTTCTTTGTCGAGGTCTGCCATATACTCGGCTACTCTCGGCTTGATTGAGCCGAAATAATGGTCTTCCATTTCCTGTCCCTTTGGTGGCATTGCACCGAAGAGTGTACGACCTGTCATGATTAAATCTTTTCTCTGCTTGTAAAGTTCCTCAGGAATGAGAAAATATTCCTGTTCAGGTCCTACGGAAGTTTTTACGCAACGCACATCGCTGTTTCCGAAAAGCTTCAGGATTCGGAGTGCCTGAACGTTGAGAGCGTCCATTGAACGCAGAAGCGGTACTTTCTTATCGAGTGCCTCGCCCGTATACGAACAAAAAGCGGTCGGAATATATAACGTGCCGTCCTTTATAAAAGCATACGAAGTCGGGTCCCACGCCGTATAGCCTCTTGCCTCAAAGGTAGCACGGAGACCGCCAGAGGGGAAAGACGATGCGTCGGGTTCGCCCTTAACGAGTTCTTTTCCCGAAAATTCCATAATAACTCTGCCGTCGGGAGCAGGATTTATAAAGCTGTCATGCTTTTCTGCTGTAACGCCAGTTTCAGGCTGAAACCAGTGTGTATAATGTGTTGCACCCTTTTCAACTGCCCAGTCTTTCATTGCCGAGGCAACTGCATTTGCAACCGTAATGTCAAGCGGTACGCCCCTGTCAATAGTTCTTTTCAGCGATTTATAAACCTTTTCCGAGAGCATACCTTTCATTACTCTTTCGTCAAATACCATACTGCCAAAATAGTCCTGTACCTTTTCCATAACAAAAATACCTCCGATTATAAATTATTTATTTTTATCAACTTATACTTGCTTTTATAAAATCTGCGAAAAGCCTGTGCGATTTATTCGGTCTCGACTTAAATTCGGGGTGAAACTGAACTCCCACAAACCATTTATGCTCGGGAATTTCCACAATTTCGACAAGTTTCTCATCAGGCGAAACCCCTGCTATTCTCAGACCGCTTTCAACTGCTTTACGCCTGTACGCATTATTGAACTCCCAGCGGTGACGATGTCTTTCATAAATAAGCTCCTCGCCGTAAATCTCTCTGCACCTCGAGTCCGCCGAAAGCCTGCACGGATAAAGTCCAAGTCGCATAGTACCGCCTTTATCTGATATATTTTTCTGATTTTCCATTATATCTATCACGGGATTAGCCGTGTCGGAAAATTCCGAAGAATCCGCATCGGCAATGCCCATCACGTTCCGTGCAAACTCAACCACAGCCATCTGCATACCAAGACATATGCCGAAAAGTGCAACATTATTCTCCCTTGCATATCTTATTGCCTCAATCATGCCGTTTACCCCTCGGTGTCCGAATCCCCCCGGAACGATTATTCCCGAGCAGTCGCTGAATGTCTCTTCCGCATTTTCACGGCTTACTTCCTCGGAGTCAACCCACTTTATATCAACCGAAACATCGTTTACTATACCGCCGTGTCTAAGTGCCTCCGCAACGGACAGATAAGCATCATGAAGCATGACATACTTTCCGACAAGTGCTATTTTAACTCTCTTTTCCGCTTTTTCCGCACGTCTTACCATTTCCGTCCATTCCGTCAAATCAGGTTTTCTATCCTCTATTCCGAGGTGGTGGCAGACTGATTTTGCCAATCCCTCTTCCTCAAGCCACAAAGGCACTTCATACAGCGACGGAGCTGTTAAATTCTGTATTACATCTTCCTTGCGGATATTGCAGAACAACGCTATTTTGTCCCTCATATCTTCGGGAACTCTCTTTTCGCTTCTCAGCACTATTATATCGGGCTGTATTCCGATTGATAACAATTCTTTTGTACTGTGCTGTGTGGGTTTTGACTTTAATTCCTCCGAGCCTGCTATATACGGCACAAGCGTTACGTGTATATAAGCAACATTCGCTCTCCCCTGCTCCGTTCCGACCTGCCTTATCGCCTCAAGAAAAGGTGTTGACTCTATATCGCCTACAGTTCCGCCAATCTCTGTGATTACAATGTCAGCGTCCGCATCTCTTCCCGCACTGTATACTTTGTTTTTTATTTCATTCGTTATATGCGGAATAACCTGAACCGTTCCGCCGAGATAGTCGCCGTGGCGTTCCTTGTTGATTACGTTCCAGTAGATTTTGCCCGTGGTGACGTTTGAATTTACAGAAAGATTCTCGTCCGTAAATCTTTCATAGTGTCCTAAATCCAAATCCGTCTCCGCACCGTCGTCCGTAACGAAAACTTCTCCGTGCTGATAAGGTGACATAGTACCAGGGTCTACATTTATGTAGGGGTCAAATTTCTGCATGGTTACCTTATAGCCTCTCTGTTTCAGAAGCCGTCCGAGTGATGAAGCTGTAATGCCCTTGCCGAGACCCGAGACAACACCACCCGTAACAAATATATATTTCACTTAATTAAAAACCTCCTTTTAAGGCGGAGTTCGGATTTTTTTCCGAACCCCGAGAATCATTAATCATGATTATTATTTATCCGTATGTACTCCTGCATAGGCTTTATTTTCCTCTTCCGTGTCCTGAAGAGCGTCATAGCCCTGCTCGCCTGTACGGACTTTTATAACGTTCTCAATGTCATAGATAAATATTTTACCGTCACCGAAGTTACCAGTATATAATGCCCTTATTGCCGTATTGATAACTTTTTCGGCAGGCACGGCACAGATAGCTATTTCCGCCTTAATCTTCGGAAGCAGATTCATTTCAATCTTAGCACCACGATAATATTTCTGTTGCTGACCTTTCTGCATACCACAGCCGATAACGTTGGTAACCGTTATACCTGTTATATGAATATCTTCCATAGCCTTTATAAATTCCTGAAGTTTCTGCTGTTTGAATATTGCAACAACCTTTGTCATCTTCGGTGAGCCGTCAGCCGACGGAACAGAATAGTTCTTTATTTCTACTGCCTCGTTTACAGGAACGGCAACGTGCTGTACACTCTTTGCATCGTCCTTTGTATAGCCCTGCATTGAAATATCTCCCATTGACGGAGCAAAGTCTGCATACGAACTTATAAGACCGTGTTCCGTAACATCAAGACCAAGAATTTCTTCCTGCTCGGAAGCACGGAGACCAATAGTATTTTTAATTAAGAAAAATACGCCAATCATTGTTACTGCCGTCCATGAACCTACAGCAAGTATTCCTATTAACTGCTTGCCGAGGAGTTCAAAGCCACCGCCGTAGAAAACACCCTCGCACGCAATACCGCTTGCACCACCGTTTTTAGCATTTGCAAATCCGGGGGCTGTATCGGTTGCAAAAAGTCCTACCGCAATTGTTCCCCAAAGACCGTTCATCATATGTACTGCAACCGCACCAACAGGGTCATCAATATGAAGAACATAGTCAAGAAGCCATACGCCGAAACATACAAGCAGTCCTGAAACTATACCAACCATTAAAGCACCGAATGCATCCATTACATCACAGCCTGCCGTTATGCCGACAAGTCCAGCAAGTGAAGCGTTAAGGCACATCGAAACGTCGGGTTTGCCGTATTTAATCCATGTGAAAATCATGCACGTGAGAGTTGCAACGGCAGGAGCTATTGTAGTAGTGAGGAATATAGCTTTCTATTATACACATATCCGAGCCCACGAGACCTCT